>JBEASE010000001.1:0-77616 GCA_041162625.1 Bacteroidota bacterium
GGTTATCAAAGGACAAGAAATTACTGGGGATTTAAAAGAAAAATTCCTAGCACCTTTTATACAGGCACCACAGGAATTGAACCCATAGATCAAACAATAAAAAAAGTATTGCAAACGGGCTACGCACACCATATTGAACGCTTAATGATTTTAGGTAATTTTTTCCTGCTTTGTGAGTTTGACCCTGATGAAGTGTACAAATGGTTCATGGAACTATTCATTGATGCATACGATTGGGTAATGGTACCTAATGTTTACAGCATGACACAATTTGCTGATGGCGGAACGCTCACAACAAAACCATATATCAGTGGTAGCAATTACCTCTTTAAAATGAGCGACTATAAAAAAGAGAAAGTGGTGAGCCATAACACTTGGCATTATATATGGGATAGCCTATTTTGGCATTTCATGGACAAACAAAGAAGCTTTTTCTTAAGCAATCCTAGACTTGGCATGTTAGTACATACATTTGATAAAATGCCAGATCAAAAACAAAAAGACCATATAGAATGCGCGAAAGCGTTTCTTAAAAAACTGGATACTGAACTGGAAACAGTAACTTAGCCTATCGAAATAAGCCCTTATAATGAAAATTAGTTCCATAGCACTATACCGACTAACCATTCCAATGGAACCATTTGTTATTGCAACAGAAACCTGTTATGCAGCGGAAAACATTTACCTCCAAATGCATACAGATGAAGGCATAACTGGTATTGGCGAATGCAGTCCATTCCCCATGCTTGTAGGCGAAACACAAGATACCTGTTTCTATGTAGGAAAAGATTTGGCCAAGCTGTTGATTGGAAAAAACCCACTGCAAATAGAGGACCTTCTAAGTGAATTAGACGCCTACATCGCTTTCAATAAAACGATTAAAAGTGCTTTTGATATGGCCATGCATGATATAGCAGCCAAAAAAGCAGGACTACCGCTATATGCCTTTTTAGGAGGAAAGAAAAAGATTATACAAACCGATCTTACAATTGGTATTAGCACTCCAGATGATATGGCCAAAACAGCGATTCAATTTGTTGAAAAGGGTGTCAAAGTCATCAAAGTTAAACTTGGTAAAAATGGTGAAGAAGATATAACCAGAATACAGAAAATTAGAACTGCTGTTGGTCCATCTATACAACTTAGAGCTGACGCCAACCAAGGCTGGGATTTCAATACAGCAATTAACACTTTGAATGCAATAGCTAAATATGATGTTCAATTTTGCGAACAGCCCATGCACAAAAGATATGACCATCTCTTACCTGAATTAAAATCAAAGGTTAGTGTCCCAATTATGGCAGATGAAAGTGTATTTGACCATTATGATGCCGAACGTTTGATCAACAATAATAGTTGTGATTATATTAATATAAAACTAGCAAAATCTGGTGGTATACTTGAAGCACAAAAAATAGCTGATACTGCTGCCAAATACAATATGCCTTGCATGTTAGGAGGAATGGTTGAAAGTAGATTAGCACTAACGGCTAAAGTACATTTGGCTATGTCACACAATAATTTACATTTTTATGATCTCGACACTTGTCTACTTGGACATCTTACAGATCCAGTAGTAAATGGCGCCAGATACAATAATTACTATTTAGAATTAGATGATGTGCCTGGTATTGGAGCTGATATTGACCCTGCATTCATTGCCAATGCCGAAAAAATTGTGATTTAAACCTTTTTTATGATACAGAAAAAATCTTCAGATTCAAAAGTGAACATGTCGGAATTAGTTTTACCCAACGACACCAATTTCTATGGTAACTTAATGGGAGGTCGCCTCATGTACTGGATGGATATTGCAGGGGCAATTGCGGCAGGGAAACATTGTAATGTTACATGCGTGACTGTTTCTGTTGACAATATTTCTTTTGATGCAGCGATTAAACTTGGACATGTAGTTCATATCGAAGCTCAGGTTTCAAGAGCATTTAAAACCTCTATGGAAATTCACATAAAAGTTTGGGGTGAAGACTTAACGCAACAATATAAATACAAAAGCAACGAAGCATACCTCACATTTGTAGCAATCGACTCAAATGGAAAACCTAGACCTGTTCCTGAGGTAATGCCTGATAACGAAGAAGAAAAAAGAATTTATGATGGAGCATTGAGAAGAAGACAGCTTCGTTTAATTCTTGCTAAGAAAATGAAACCAGATGAAGCTACAGAATTAAAAGCGTTATTTATACATGAATAATTTTAAGCGGGACTAATCTCATGATGATGTTTTCCTGCCATCATGAATTTTTTACTTTGCTCAATGGCATCCATAATCTGATCCAATATTTCATCTATACTCAGTGTTTGATCAAACTGAATAGGCTCTTTAAATTGAACAGATAAGACAGTACCCTTTTTTTTGAATCTCAACCCCTTTCGATTGAATGCTCGCCAGAAGCCATTGATAACCACAGGTACAACTACTGGATTCATTTCTTTTACTATATGAGCAGTCCCTTTTCTTCCGGGTGCAAAAGGCTTTGTTGTTCCCTGAGGAAAGGTAATGACCCATCGCTTTTTTAGTGCTTCATATATTTTGGTATAGTCACTAGCATCAACCTCTCTTTTTATATCTTTTCCCCCAGCTCTCCATGTCCGTTTGATAGTGATAGCGCCAGCTAGTGTAAAAAGTTTGGTGAGCAGGTTGTCTTTCATTGTTTCTTCAGCTGCCACAAAATTTACATTTACAAATGGATTAAGCAGGTAATATGGTAGACCCAGTTTATTCACTTTACGCCATTTATTTGCGCAAAAAATATGTAGAAAAGCCATAACATCCGCAAAATATGTCTGATGGTTACTTACAAACAATACATTTTGCTTAGGCAATTGTTTTAAGTACTCGGTACCAGTTATTTTGATTTTATTAACGATGGCTAGTCCAGGATAAGTAACCAACCCCACAACTGCATAAAACAGCTTTCTAACCAATTTCACTTTCTTTAATTGATCCACCAACATACTTTCAAGTTAAGGATAAAATCAATTCAGCATGCATTTTGATTGATATGATGTATTATTGAGTAAATTTAAAATATGCCTATCACGACTGCCATTTTTGATATGGATGGGTTGTTAATTGACTCTGAACCATTGTGGTATGAAGCAGCATTAGAGAGTTTAGCTAAATTCAAGATACACATCAACCATCAAGAATACTACTCTTCTACAGGTTTAAGAACCAAAGAGTTTCTAGAATATTGGTTAGGAAAGTACAAAATTGACCTGTCCTACATAGTTGATACAGAGTTAGATATTACCAACAGAGTAATCAAAAAAGTTTTCGAAAAAGGAGAAATGATGCCAGGGGTAGAAACTGCAATTCAGCTTGCTCTACAACATCAATTAAAAATTGGACTTGCAAGTTCATCACCTTTGTCTTTAATTAATGCAGTATTGGAAAAAACTCAACTAACTGACAAATTTACTGCTACTTGTTCTGCTGAACATCTGCCTTATGGCAAACCACATCCACAAGTATTTATTGACTGTGCCATTGCGTTAGAGAGTAAACCTGTTGAATGTATTTGTTTTGAAGATTCTTTCAATGGACTATTGGCTGCAAAAGCAGCAAGAATGAAATGCATTGTGGTTCCACTTCCTGAGCAATTACACGCAGAAAAATGGAATATTGCGGAACTCAAGCTATCAAGTTTAGAAGAGCTTAAGATAGAAAACTTTAGTGCACTATTGTAGCATAAAAAAGCCCCAATAAAATTGGGGCTTTGTATTTTATGAAAGAGGTGATTACTCTCCGCCTTCCATTTTCTTTTTGAGTTCAGCAAGTACTCCAAGATCTCCAAGTGTTGATTTCTCAACCTTGTTTTGAATATCCTTAACAGCTTTTTTAGTTTTAGCTGCGTCAGCTTTCTTTTCTTTAACTACTGCTTCTTTTTCTTCTGCAATCACTTGCTCCCAGATACGTGCATGACTCAACACGATTCTCTTTTCGTTACGATCAAATTCAATCACAACAAATTGAGTAGTTTCATCAGCACCAACTGTTTTACCATCTTCTTTTGCAAGATGACGAGCAGGCGCGAAACCTTCAAGACCATAAGGCAACTGTACTACAGCACCTTTATCATCTTTCTTAATTACAGTCCCCTCATGTGTAGAACCGATTGCGAAAGTTTCTTGAAGTGCATTCCAAGGATCTTCTTCCAACTGTTTGTGTCCAAGCTGTAGTTTTCTGTTTTCCTTGTCGATGTTCAAAATCATCACATCAATCTGGCTACCAGACTTGGTGAACTCAGAAGGATGGTTGAAACGCTTCAACCAGCTAAGATCACTGATGTGAATCATACCACCGATACCAGGCTGTAATTCAACAAATACACCATATGGAGTAATGTTCTTCACAAGACCCAAGTGACGGCTGCCAACTGGGAATTTGTCTTCAATTTCACTCCATGGATCTGAAGAAAGTTGCTTGATAGAAAGACTCATCTTTCTGCTGTCCTTATCAAGTGTAACAACCTTTGCTTCGTACTCGTCACCTAACTTGAAGAATTCCTTCGCGTTTACAGGAGTATTTGCCCATGTAATTTCACTTACGTGAACTAGACCTTCAACACCAGGAGTAATTTCCAAGAAAGCTCCGTAATCTTCTATATTTACAACCCTACCTTTTACGTTTGCGCCTTCAACGATGTCAGTTGAAAGAGTATCCCAAGGATGAGCAGTCAACTGCTTCAAACCTAAGCTGATTCTTCTCTTCTCATCATCGAAATCAAGTACAACCACATTCAACTTTTGGTCGAGTTTCAACACCTCTGCAGGATGGTTGATTCTTCCCCAACTGATATCTGTGATATAAAGCAAACCATCTACGCCACCAAGATCGAGGAATGCTCCAAAATCAGTGATGTTTTTGATGGTACCTTCAAGCACCTGACCTTTCTCCAATTTACCCATGATTTCAGCACGCTGTGCTTCTATGTCGCTTTCAATAAGCGCCTTGTGAGACACAACCGCGTTCTTAATCATTTCGTTGATCTTCACAACTTTGAACTCCATGGTCTTACCAACAAACTGATCGTAATCAGTTACAGGCTTAACGTCAATTTGTGAACCTGGCAAGAAAGTCTCCATACCAAGAATGTCCACAATAAGACCACCTTTTGTTTTACTGGTAACATAACCAGTAACCACTTCACCAGTCTTGTGCATTTCAACGATACGCTCCCATGCACGTGTGATACGCGCCTGCTTGCGGCTCAAATGCAAATGACCTTCCCTGTCCTCTTTCTCCACAACCATTACTTCCACAACATCACCAGTTTTCAAGCCTTGAAGATCTCTGAATTCGTTCAACGAAACAAGACCATCACTCTTGAAACCAATGTTGATCACTACGTCGGTTTTGGTAAGGCCTACTACAGTACCGTGTACCATTTCACCGTCGGTGATTTGTTTGAATGTGCCTTCATAAGCAGCATCAAATTTCTGCTGTTCCTCGCTATTGTAACGAGATACATTTCTTTTGTCTACGCTCCAATCGAAATCATCGTGTGCGCTGACTGCTGGGCTGATTAGTGTTTTGTTTTCTTCCACTATTATTGTCCTCCTTTTGTTTGTATTTCAAGCTGTTTTGTCAGCCTGATTTGGGGACGGCAAAGGTAGCGCAAATACTGATTCCTTAACAGAAAAAAGGGGGATTTTTGGCTCAAAAACCAGTCAAAATCCTTGATTTTAGTCCGAAAAAGACCAACGGGTCCCTAAACGGCCATTTTTTTAAGGGCTGAAGCGAGTTTATCGAGGTCTTTTAAGGAGGTATATACATTGGGTGTAACCCTGACCCCATGTATATTCTCCCAATTGATTGCTACTGTATGGATCTTGTGCTTATTAAACAACTCACCTGATATCTCTTCAGGCTTCTTGCCTTCAATAGCAACACTTGCAATTGCACAAGCAAGTGAAGGCGACTTAGGTTGGTTAAAACTAACTTTTGGTAAGTGCTTGATTTGATCTACCCAATAGTCTTTTAAAAACCTCAAACGTTCTTCTTTGCGTTTATTCCCCATCACATCATGAAAATCAACTGCAGCTCCTATAGCCATTTCTGATGCAAATGATCTTGTTCCCAATGATTCAAATTTTCTAATGTCAGTTCCGTCTGGTTCATTGTTAGAAAGCAATGCCCACACATTTTTAATTTTATCTTTCTTGATGTACAACAACCCACTTCCAAAAGGAGCACTCAACCATTTGTGTAAAGACGCAGCATAATAATCACACCCTAAATCAGGAATTTTAAAATCAAAATGTGCTAAGGTATGAGCCCCATCAGCAATCACTTCAATTCCTCTAGCATGTGCTACATCTGCTATTTTTCTAACCGGCATAATCTGACCTGTCCAATTAATCAGATGCGTAACCATCACAACTTTAGTCTTGGCAGTAAACGCTTTGGTATAAAATGCTGCAATTTCATCTTCATTTTCCATAGGTAATGGAAGGTCTAACCAAATCAACTTGATACCATCTCTTTTTTCACGTTGTTTCCATGCATTGATCATGTTAGGATAATCTTGCTTGGTCAATACCACCTCATCACCTGCTTTTAAATTCAAACCAAAAATCACAGTATTCAATCCTTCTGTCGAATTTCTGTTTATTGCAACTTCTTCTTTATCACAACCACATAATAAAGCAAGCTTTTCTCTCAAAGGCTCTCTTCCTTGATCAAGTATTTGCCACATATAATAAGATGGCGCTTCATTTGCATATTGGTAATACCGAATGTGTGCATCTTGCACAACCTTGGGTTGAGGCGCAACGCCTCCATTGTTAAGGTTGATAATGTTCGGACTCACTGTATATGCTTCACGGATCCATGCCCAAAAATCTTCATCATTCATTTGAGCTGGTGAAGCATCCAAGGCTTTTTTTATTTCTTCAGCTGACTTTCCAAACACAGGATTGGCTGCATATAAAAAAGGCAATGTGGTTGCAGCACCTGAAAAAAGACGAATAAAATTTCTGCGGGTATTGTTGGACATGTTGCAAGCGTTGGTTGTACTCCTAAGTTATGGAATTCGCAACAATCCACCCACTGGTCCATGCATGCTGAAAATTATAACCTCCTGTTATGCCATCCACATCCATCACTTCACCAGCGAAGTAGAGACCTTTGATTTTTTTACTTTCCATAGTGTTGGCATCAATTTCTTGCAAAGAAATTCCACCAGCTGTCACAAACTCCTCTTTAAAGGTTGTCTTGCCTTTCGCTTGATAAATATCATTGCAAAGTGTTTTAGAAAGCGCAACCAATTGCACATGTGTTAATTCACCCCAATGCGTTGCTGCATCAATCCCCGATCGTTGCAAGAGATAAATCCATAATCGGGATACTATACCAGACAATGGCTTAGAACTGATCAACCCTTTTGTAAACTGTTTGGCTGATTTCAAATAATCCAATGCAGCACTTTCATGGTACTCAGGGAACCAGTTGACAATAACATCAAATGTATATTCAAGCGCATGTAATTCACGGGCACAACGAGAAGATAATTTTAAAACAGCTGGGCCACTTAAACCCCAATGGGTAATCAAGACCGGACCTTCTTCAGCGGCTTTTAATAAAGGTATTTTCACTACCGCATGTTTAACTGCGATGCCCATTAATTCATGAAGACCATTATCCGGGATATTAAAAGTAAATAGAGATGGAACAGGAGTTGAAACTGTATGCCCTAATGCAGTCAGCCAATCAAATCCCGACAACTTTGGATACCCCCCTGTTGCTATAACAACAACATCAGCCGTCAGTTTTTCTTCCCCGCCATTTTCCTTTTTGATATTCAACTCAAACTGCGTGTTGTTGTGTTGAATAACAGCAACATCAGTATTTGTTTTAATAGTTACATTGTATTGTTCTGCCTCACGAAGCAAGCAATCGATAACAGTTTGGGAACTATTGGTTACCGGGAACAAACGACCATCTTCTTCTACTTTTAACTTCACCCCTCTTTCTTCAAACCATTGCACTGTGTCGTTGGGTGAAAAATGATGCAATGTTTTCTTCAATAAACGCATACCTCTTGGATACGCATGTAACATGTCTGCAACTTCATCTGATTGATGTGTAACATTGCATCTGCCCCCACCACTCACTTTTACTTTTGAAAGCAATTTTGAAGACTTCTCCAACAGCATTACCTCAAGATGCGGATGCAATCTTGCCGCATTCACTGCGCAAAAAAAACCTGATGCACCTCCACCAATAACAATTAGTTTTTTACGCATCATTTTCCAAGCAACATGATTGAAGCAAAAATCTCTAACCCATCCCAAAGATTTTGAATTCGGATATTTTCATTTTCAGCATGCTGATTATTATCATAATTAGCAATTGGAATGGTAACAGGTTGTGCTTTCATTTTTTGTTCAAAAATGAACAAGGGTAAACTCCCTCCTAGCGTTGGCATTTGAATAGGAAATTCTGGAAGTGCGGCTGCAACTGCTTTTACAACACGCTGGGCCATTGCATTGTCCAACGGAGTCTTTTGAGCATTATACCCATCAGAACGTTTCACCATACAAATTTTATCATAGTCAGCACGCTCCTGATCAGTTGGCTCCTTGTCGGTTACATAAAAACCAACCGACTTAATATGGTCAATTACTTTTTGCTGTTGTCTTTCCCAATCATTACCTGCCACTAATCTTAAATCAATTGAGGCAATAGCTTTTGTGGGAATAACATTAGCAGATTGCTTACCAACACCAGCACTTTGAATACCATTGATATTGAGTGAAGGAAGATTAAGCGTTTCATTCAAAGGTGATGCTCTTTCTGGTTTGCGAATACCTAAATCTTTTTTCAATTGCTCTTCTACCGATGGTACTTTTGCAAGAGCAGTTTTCTCAGCATCACTTAATGGAATAACATCATCATAAAACCCCTTGATGGT
The DNA here is from genome assembly GCA_041162625.1 of Bacteroidota bacterium. Taxonomy (GTDB): domain Bacteria; phylum Bacteroidota; class Bacteroidia; order Chitinophagales; family Chitinophagaceae; genus Pollutibacter. Next base: position 8,940 of record JBEASE010000001.1, read on the forward strand.
TACTTCTCCTTTTTCATTCTTCATGCTTGCTAGCAAACGTGCTAATTCCATGGCTGGATTAGGCACCCAGTTACCATAATGTCCAGAGTGTAATGGGCGTTTGGGACCGAAAACAGTTAATTCTAAATGCGTATCTCCTCTTACACCAAAGACTACTTGTTTTTTTCCTGACTGGTGGACAGGACCATCGCATATCACCCAGAGATCTGCAGTTAAAAGTGATTTATATTGATCAAAAATTTCAGGAAGATGTGTTGAGCCGGCCTCTTCTTCGCCCTCAAAGAAAAACTTGATGTTTACAGTGGGACTGATACCTTGCACTTTCAATGCAGCATAAGCGTTGATGATGGAAAACACTCCAGCTTTATCATCTGATGTTCCTCTTCCATATATTCTCCAATCACCATCAAATGTTTGTTGAGCACTTGGCCATGCGATAAGATTTGCTCCATTGGCTAAAGAACCATTGGCCAATTGTGGTCTGAAAGGATGTAAGCCTGGCAACCATTTGCTAGAATCAACAGGCTGACCATCATAGTGCGCATATAGAATTACTGTCTCTTTTGCACCAGGTGTTTTTACTTCGCCATATACTGCAGGTGGCTTGTCTTTTGTTGTTGGATGCAGCAATTGAATATTTTGAATACCTGAAGTTTTCATGTAATCCATTATCCAATTAGCATTGCGCATGATATTATCCATATCAGCTGCTACGTTTGGGATACTCAAAAAACTACGGTATGCATCAATCAATACATTTTCATTTTGCTTTCTGTGTTCACGTACTTTGAGAACAGCAGCTGATTGAGCTAAGCCAAGAGAAGGCATCAGTAAAAAAAATAGAAATTTTCTCATCGGATAAAGTTAATATTTCCGATGGAAGTAGTTTAGAAAAGATCAGTAATCACTGAATAAAAGCGAATTAGCTTTTTCGTTCTTGATGATTTCATCAAAGCTGGAGAGAATATCCACTTTGCCACGTTTCACGCAAACATCATGCTCGTAGTGTGCTGAGAATTTACCATCTTTTGTGCGGACCGTCCAACCGTCGGCATCATAGATCACATCTCGTGTGCCTACGTTGGTCATAGGCTCAATCGCCAATACCATATTCTCACGCAATTTAGGACCAGTACCTTTTTTACCATAATTGGGCACCTGCGGATCTTCGTGCAATTGCTTGCCAAGTCCATGACCTACCAATTCTCTTACTACACCAAAATGGTGTTTTCTTTCTGTAAAATCTTGGATGGCAAATGAAATGTCACCGATGCGGTTTCCAGCAGTTGCCTTTTCAACACCCAAATAAAGAGATTCACGGGTTACTTTCATCAACAATTGATGCTCTTCCAAGACAGGTGCAAGCCCGAATGTGTAAGCGCTATCCCCATGAAAACCATTTTTATAAACACCCACATCAATGGAAACCAAATCACCTTCTTTTAAAGGAATATCATTAGGGAAACCATGTACTACAGCGTCATTAACAGATATACATGTAGCAAAAGGATAGCCTCTGTAATTTTTAAACGAAGGAACAGCCTGATGATCATGAATAAACTCTTCTGCGCGTTTGTCGAGCATCGCACTAGTGATACCAGGCTTGAGCATGATTGCTAGCTCTGCAAGAGTACTACTCACCAGGAGTGCACTTTCACGCATCAGTTCAACTTCAGCGTTGGTCTTGATCCGAATCATCTTAGATAGATGAAGATGTTGCTGTCTGTCTACCTTGAATTCTTCCGCCCGACATTAAACCATCATATTGACGCATCAAAAGATGAGTTTCAATTTGCTGGAGTGTGTCTAGAATTACACCAACCATGATGAGCAATGAAGTACCTCCAAAGAAAGAGGCAAATGATTGTGTAACACCCAATTGCTGAGCAATACCAGGAAGGATACCAATGATAGCGAGGAAGATGGCACCAGGCAAAGTAATACGATCCATTACTTGTCCAATATAATCAGCTGTAGGCTGACCAGGCTTAACCCCAGGAATGAAACCGTTGTTTTGTTTCAAACTATCGGCCATTTGTTTAGGATTAAAAATCAATGCTGTATAAAGGAAAGTAAAGGCAATAACCATTACCACATAAATGAGCATGTACCAAATATTGCTAGGATCATTGAATATTCTTGCAATACCTTTTCCAGATTCAATATTAGTGAAAGAGAACAATGTAGGAAGGAACATGATGGCCTGAGCGAAAATGATTGGCATCACACCAGATGCATTTACTTTAAGTGGCAAGAATTGTCTTGCACCTCCTACTGTTCTGTTGCCTACTAATTGCTTTGCGTAACTGATAGGCACTTTTCTTACACCTTGAACAAGCAAAATCAGTCCCAATATAATTACAATCAAGAATGCGATTTCAATAAGGAACAATAAGAGTCCACCACCACCGCGTGTTTGCTTTGCAGCAAATTCACCTAGGAAAGATTGAGGAAGACGAGCAAGAATACCCACCATGATGATGATTGAAGTACCATTACCCAATCCTTTATCTTGAATTTTTTCACCCAACCACATTACAAACAAAGTACCAGCAGTCAACACGATTACTGTAGACAACCAGAAGTATGGCTGATACGCTTCAATCAACGCATCTCTACTAACATTTTTGAGGTAAGCTACGTATGCAGCTGCCTGGAAAAGTGTGACGATAGCAGTAAGGTATCTAGTCCATTGGTTGATTTTCTTTCTACCACTATCTCCTTCTTTTTGGATCTTTTGCATTTGCGGAACCAAGATGGTCATCAACTGCATAAAGATAGAAGCAGAGATATAAGGCATGATACCTAATGCGAAAATAGATGCATTTGAAAATGATCCTCCTGCAAACGTATCAAATAAACCTAGCAAACCAGATTTTGCACTTTGCAAATCAAGTTTATTAGGATCTATTCCTGGCAATGCTACGTGTGCTCCAAAACGGTATACGAGGATAAGTAAAAGGGTGACAGAAATCTTTGACTTCAGGTCCTCAATACTCCAGATATTCTTAAGTGTTTGAATGAATTTCTTCACTGGAAACTTTTTTGTCCTTTATTCTTAACTGTTGGCAGTTAAATATCGGAAATTATTTGATGATTTCAACAGATCCGCCAGCTGCTTCAACAATTGACTTTGCTTTGTCGCTGATGGCATTAACTTTAAAGTTAACCTTAGAGGTAATAGCTCCATTACCAAGGATTTTAACTTTATCAGTACGGCTTACTAAGCCATTGATGTACAAATTCTCCATGCTGAAATCAGAGAGGCCATATTTCTCAACAAGTGATTCAACCTGTCCAAGGTTGAAAACTTTGTATTCTACTCTACTGATGTTTTTGAATCCAACTTTAGGGATACGTCTTTGGATTGGCATCTGACCACCTTCATGGCCACGCTTGGACTTATAACCTGCACGGCTTTGTCCACCTTTATTACCTTTAGTAGAAGTTCCACCATGTCCGGAAGCTTCACCACGACCAATTCTTTTTTCTTTCTTAGTTGCGCCTTTAGCAGGCTTTAAAGTGTGTAGTTTCATCTTTTGTTTTTTACTCAACGCAGTCCCCTAAGACCACTCGTATATAAATTAATAGTTGGAATAAGACATGTAGGGAGATGCCTTAGATTTCTTCCACTTTTACCAAGTGTTGAACTTTCTTGACCATACCCAAGATTTGAGCTGTAGCCTCTACTTCAACTGAAGCATTTACTTTACGCAAACCAAGTGCTTCCATCGTACGCTTTTGGCGCTCTGGACGATCAATAACACTTTTTACTTTTGTGATTCTTACCTTTTTCATATTGAAACCCACTGGGGATTTTTTTTATTAATGATGTTTACCTGATTCAGTGATTAGCCATTGAAGACTTTCTTCAAACCGAGTGTTCTGGTTTTGGATACCTGAATCGGCTCACGAAGCAAGGCAAGTGCTTTGAAAGTAGCTTTTACCACGTTGTGCGGATTAGCAGAACCCAAAGATTTTGCTAGAACGTCAGTGATACCAACACTTTCAAGAACAGCACGCATGCTACCACCGGCAATCACACCAGTACCATGAGCGGCTGGCTTGATCAACACTTTAGAAGCACCTTCTTTAGCATATTGGTCATGAGGGATAGTACCTTTCATAACTGGAACCTTGATCAGGTTCTTTTTTGCATCTTCTATCCCTTTGGTAATAGCTTCTTGAACTTCCTTAGCCTTACCAAGACCGTGTCCAACAACACCCTGTTCGTTACCAACAACTACCAATGCAGAGAAACTGAATGCTCTACCACCTTTTGTTGTTTTAACAACACGATTGATAGCAACAACTTTCTCTTTCAACTCAAGGTCTCCGGCTTTGACTTTGGTGTAATTTACTTTTGACATCTATTGTAATATTAATTTGAATGAAATAGATTAGAACTTAAGACCTCCCTCACGAGCACCTTCTGCAACTGCTTTGATTCTTCCATGGTAGAGAAAACCACCACGATCAAAAACACAAGATGATAAACCAAGTGCAATTGCTTTTTTAGCAATAGCTTCACCTACCATCTTAGACTTTTCAGTCTTTGTTCCTTTTTGAGCAACGATGTCTTTATCACGTGATGAAGTTGCAGCAAGAGTATTGCCATTAACATCATCAATCAATTGTGCATAGATATCGGTATTGCTTCTGTATACGCTCAATCTTGGTAATTGTGTAGTACCGGATACTTTCTTGCGAATAGTATACTTGATTCTTTGTCTTCTTAATGCTTTTACGTTCATTGCTTATAGTTTATCCTGATGCTGCCAGGAGTTATTTAATTTTATTTACCAGCTGCTTTACCTGCCTTACGACGGATATACTCACCCTTGTACTTCACACCCTTTCCTTTGTATGGTTCAGGCTTTCTCAAGCTTCTGATTTTTGCTGCAACCTGACCAAGCAATTGCTTGTCGCTTCCTTCAAGAAAAATTCTTGGATTATCTCCTTTCTCTTGAGTGGTGCTAACTTTCAATTCTTTTGGCACCTCAAAAATGATATTGTGAGAATAACCTAGAGAAAGATCTAAGAGATTACCTTGGTTAGCTGCCTTGTAACCAACACCCACCAATTCTAACTCTTTCTTGAATCCAACGGTAACGCCAACTACTAAGTTGTTTACCAAGGCTCTTGAAAGTCCATGCAGAGCACGGTGTCTGATTTGTTCAGTTGGACGCTTAAGTTCAACAGTGCTGCCATTGATTTCCACAGTGATATCACGATCGATAGCCTGCTTCAATTCTCCTTTAGGACCCTTTACAGTTACCACGTTATCCGATCCTACTGCTAGGGTTACACCTGCTGGAAGTTCAATTACTTTCTTACCTATACGAGACATAGTATTTGTTTTTAATTCCTGCCGTTTACTTTTGGATGGTTTCAGTTCCGTATAGAAAACTTAGTGCGCAATCCAAAACCTTCCGACAGGAAGTTTGATTTTAATAAATATAGCAAAGTACTTCACCGCCTACATTCTGGGCTTTCGCGTCTTTGTCAGTCATCACACCCTTTGATGTAGAAAGGATTGCAACACCAAGACCATTTTTCACTCTCTTGAATTCAAGTGGCTTGGCATATTGTCTCAAACCTGGACGTGATACACGCTCCATGGTTTTGATTGCTGGTTCCTTTGTTGTAGGATCATACTTCAAAGCGATTTTTATTACGCCTTGCTTACTATCATCTTCGAATTTGTATTTCAAGATATAACCTTGGTGATACAAAATCTCTGTGATTCTCTTCTTCAAGTTTGAAGCTGGAATCTCTACAATTCTGTGTCCTGCCATCTGTGCATTTCTGACCCTTGTCAGAAAGTCTGCGATTGGATCTGTTGTCATATTATTTTCCTCTTTAGTTCCGCTTAATCGGAATTATTTAGGTTTAAGTTTTTGTTTTCTAATTCGTTCCGTTTACCAGCTCGCTTTTTTCACGCCTGGGATTTTACCTGCAAGCGCCATTTCGCGGAAGGTTACCCTAGAAAGTCCGAAGAACCTCATGTAACCTTTAGGACGACCTGTAAGTTGACATCTGTTCTTTAAACGAACACTTGAAGAGTTTTTTGGAAGTTGGTCAAGCGCTTGCCACTCACCTGCAGCCTTTAGAGCAGCACGTTTTTCAGCAAACTTCTCCACCATTTTTTCTCTTTTCCTTTGTCTGGCTTTTACCGATTCTTTTGCCATAATCTTCTATAGTTGTGTTGAGCGGGATAATTACCCGTTATCGTTTTGAATTAATCTTTTTTCATGTTTTTAAATGGCATACCAAGCTCCTTCAACAATTCATAAGCCTCTTCATTGTTTTTTGCAGTGGTTACGAAAGTGATATCCATACCAGTGATCTTAGATACTTTATCGATATCAATCTCAGGGAAAATGATTTGCTCAGTTACGCCAAGTGTATAGTTACCACGACCATCGAAAGCTTTCTCACTAACTCCTTTAAAGTCACGTACACGTGGAAGAGAAGCTGCAATCAGCCTGTCGAGGAATTCGAACATTTTCACACCGCGTAAAGTAACGCGAGCGCCAATTGGCATGTTCTTTCTCAACTTAAAGTTGGAGATATCCTTTTTAGAACGAGTTGGAACTGCTTTTTGTCCGGTAATCATGGTCAATTCATCGATCGCGATATCAATCAACTTCTTGTCAGATACTGCACCATTCACACCTCTGTTGAGGCAGATCTTGGTCAATTTTGGTACCTGCATTACAGAACTGTAAGCAAATTTCTTCATCAAAGCAGGAACCACATCCTTGTGGTATTTTGCTTGTAATCTGGGTGTATAAGTAGATGTGCTCATTATTTGATAACCTCCCCTGACTTTTTAGATATTCTAACTAGTTTACCGTTTTCTCTTGTTCTTTTTGTTTTGGTTGCTACTTCTTTCTTAGCATCCCAAAGCATCACATTGCTGATGTGTATAGCCGCTTCCTTTTTAACCAACCCACCTTGCGTATTTTGAGCAGATGGTTTGGTGTGACGCGTTACAATATTTACACCTTCAACAAGCACTCTCGATTTTTCTGGAATTACTTCCAGAACCTTGCGAGGCTTTTTAAGGTCTTTGTCGTCACCAGCAATTACCACTACGGTATCGCCTTTTTTAATATTGAATTTGGCCTTGAATCTATTGCTCATCTTCTTTATTTTATACGTTGTTCACGCAGTTATTAACTATTAAAGCACTTCAGGTGCAAGTGAGATAATTTTCATATATCCCTTATCCCTCAACTCACGAGCAACTGGACCGAAAATACGGGTACCTCTTGGCTCATCTGCTGCATTGAGTATCACCACTGCATTGTCATCAAAACGGATATATGAACCATCCTTGCGACGAAGCTTGTTCTTGGTGCGTACGATAACCGCTTTGGCAACAGTACCTTTTTTGATACCACCTGCAGGAATTGCATCTTTAACGGTAACAACAATCTTGTCACCAATTTTGGCATAATCCTGGCCACTGTTTCCCAATACACGGATACAAAGTACTTCTTTGGCACCGCTGTTATCTGCTACATTCAATCTGGATTCTTGCTGAATCATTGTTTTATATTTTATCCGGCTATTGCCGTGTGGTTAACGATGTGTCTTTTGACGTTCGCGAATACCTTATTTTGCTTTTTCGATAATCTCAACTAATCTCCAACGCTTTGTCTTACTCAAAGGTCTTGTCTCCATGATTCTTACAACATCCCCAGGCTTTGCCTCATTCTTCTCATCATGCGCATGGAACTTGGTCGTCTTTTTAACGAACTTTCCATAAATAGGGTGTTTTACCTTTCTCTCAACTGCAACTGTGATGGTCTTTTCCATTTTGTCGCTGCTGACTACCCCTGTTTTGGTTTTGCGAATTTTTCTATCAAGCATTTTTTCTATTTTTTATTCCGACTACGCGGAATTGATTTACATGATTGGTTGATTAAGCCAAGGTTCTTTTTTTCAATTCAGTTTTAAGTCTTGAAATATCTCTTCTAAGCGCTCTGATGCTCATAGGATTTTCAAGAGGAGTGATTGCGTGAGCAAACTGCATTTTCTTCAAACGCGTTTCATCTTCACCAATCTTTGCCTTGATATCAGCATCACTAAGTGAAGCGAGGCTTTTTAAAAAATCAATCTTTTTTGACATGTTACAGTAGTTTAACTTTCTTTATACCTTATGCTACAAGATCTCTGCGGATCACAAATTTGGTTTTAATTGGAAGCTTGGCAGCAGCAAGATGCATAGCATCTTTTGCTACTTGTTCTGTTACCCCTTCCACTTCAAACAAAATCCTTCCTGGTTCAACAACAGCTGCCCAGAATTCAGGATTACCTTTACCCTTACCCATTCTCACTTCTTGTGGCTTGCGGGTTACTGGCTTATCAGGGAAAATTCTGATCCATACATTACCTTCCCTTTTCATAGCACGAGTCATTGCCTGACGTGCCGCTTCGATTTGTCTATTGGTCATCCAAACAGGTTCCATTGCTTTTAGTCCGTATGAACCAAATGCCAATGTGGTTCCCCTCTTCGCTACCTCTCTTATCCTTCCTTTCTGAGCCTTCCTGTGTTTCGTTCTTTTTGGTTGTAACATCTTGAAGTATGTTTATAAATACACTTAATGATTTAATTATCCTCTGCGATCTCTTTGTCCGCGTCTGTCATCACGACCACCTCTTCTGTCGTCACGTCCACCACCACGAGAATCTCTTCTCTCAGTAGTTTCAGCTTTACCACCTACAAAATTTGGATTGAGATCACGCTTTGCAAGCACCTCACCTTTACAAATCCATACTTTGATACCAATCTTACCGTATACTGTCTGTGCAAACACGGATGCATAATCGATATCCATTCTGAAAGTATGCAAAGGAACACGTCCCTGTTTAATCTCTTCTGAACGCGCAATCTCAGCACCACCAATTCTTCCGCTTACCTTAATCTTGATACCTTCAGCACCAAGACGAAGTGTAGAAGCGATGGCCATCTTAATAGCACGCTTGTAGTTGATACGGTTTTCAATTTGCTTGGCAATTGTTTCACCAACAATGTTCGCATCCAACTCAGGACGACGAATCTCAAGAATATTGATTTGAACATCTTCCTTACCGGTAAGTTTCTTCAACTCTTCCTTGATTCTATCAACCTCTCCACCACCTTTACCTATGATGATACCTGGCTTAGATGTATGAATAGTTACAATCAATTTATTTAAAGTACGCTCGATCACTATCTTGGCGATACCACCCTTATTGATACGGGCATTGAGGTAATTACGGATTTTGTTATCCTCGATGAGCTTGGTAGCGTAATCTTTTTTGTTACCATACCAGTTACTCTCCCATCCGCGGATGATGCCTAACCTATTGCCAATCGGATTCGTTTTTTGACCCATTATGATTCAGTTTGAATGTTCTTAATTTTTTGCATCAACAATTACAGTGACATGGTTGCTACGCTTGCGCATACGGTAAGCACGACCCTGTGGAGCAGGGAGCATACGCTTAATGCTACGAGCACCGTCTACAAAGATGGTCTTCACCACAAGTGCTTCTACATTTCCACCTTCATTCTTTTGCTTCCAGTTACTTACTGCTGATAAAACCAGCTTACGCAAAGGAGTTGCACTGTGCTGAGGATGGTGCTCCAAAATAGCCACGGCTTGTTCAACTTTCATCCCACGAATATGATCCGCCAAAAGACGCATCTTACGAGGTGAGGTTGGGTAATTTCTCAATTTTGCTACTGCTTCCATAATTTATTTTTTCCGCCCGGATAGCCTCCGGAACCTGTTTATACTTTCTTGCTAGAGTGTCCTTTGAAGTTTCTTGTAGGTGCAAATTCACCGAGCTTGTGGCCCACCATGAATTCAGTTACGTACACAGGGATAAACTTATTGCCATTGTGAACAGCAAATGTGTGACCTACGAAGTCAGGTGAAATGGTACTTCTGCGGCTCCATGTTTTCACAACAGCCCTTTTGGTTTTACCATCATTCATCGCTTCAACCTTCTTCTCTAATTTGGCCGCTATATACGGACCTTTTCTAATTGAACGAGCCATAATATTGTTTTCGTGTTATGTGTTCTTTTCTTAATTATTATTTAGCCAATTTGCTTCCGTTCTTACGCTGGATAATCAACTTATCACTGCCTTTTCCAAGCGTTCTTGTTTTTTCGCCTTTAGCGTATTTACCAGTACGACTACGTGGATGGCCTCCTGAAGACCTACCTTCACCACCACCCATTGGGTGATCAACTGGGTTCATGGCAACACCCCTGTTACGAGGACGAATACCTTTCCAACGGTTTCTACCCGCCTTACCCATGCTTTCAAGACTGTGATCTGAATTAGAAAGCACACCAACTGTTGCGAAACAGTTGATTAATACTTTTCTCAATTCACCTGAAGGCATTTTCAACACCGCATATTTCTCTTCCTTGTTGGTCAATTGTGCTGAGGCACCTGCGCTACGCGCAATCTTACCACCCTGACCAGGCTGCATTTCAATGTTATGAACGTTGGTACCCAAAGGCATGTTCTTCATCATCAAAGCATTACCAACCTCTGGAGCAACTGCTACACCACTCACAACAGTCATTCCTACTTCCATACCTTGTGGAGCAAGGATATATCTTTTCTCACCATCAGCATAATTCAACAATGCGATAAATGCTGTTCTATTTGGATCGTACTCAATTGAAGCCACTTTAGCAGGAATCTCATGTTTGTTGCGCTTGAAATCAATGACACGGTACATTTTTTTGTTACCGCCACCGATATAGCGCATTGCACGACGTCCTTGCGCATTTCTACCGCCAGTCTTCTTTACTGTCTCCAACAAAGACTTTTCTGGAGTGCTAGTGGTAACCTCCGCATAGGCGTTACCGATTCTCCATCTTGTACCGGCTGTAATAGGTTTGTATTTCTTTAATGCCATGTTTTTATTTTTTTAGCCTAGGGCTTTTTCAATTAAATATTTGCGTACAAATCAATTGTGTCACCTTCACTAACAGTAACGAAAGCTTTCTTGTATGATGGCTTTCTACCGCTGATTACACCAGCTTTGGTCATACGGCTCTTGCTCTTTGCTGGAGCAACTGCTGTTCTAACATCTTCTACTGTAACACCGTAAAAGTCTTCAACCGCTTTCTTTATTTCCAACTTGTTGGCCATTCGGGCAACTTTGAAAGAATAAACGCGGCGCTTCTCTGAAAGCTGATTTGCCTTTTCCGAAAGAATGGGCTTCACCAATACATCAGCAAGTTTCATATTTCGTGTTTAATTAATTTAATAATAGTTTATGCTTCTGCTCCTTCTTCCATTTCTGAAAACAACTTTGCAGCTGATTCAGACAAAACAAGTACATCTGCATTCATCACATCATAAGTATTGATATCTGAAAGAACAGAAGTCAATACAGAAGAAATATTTCTAGCACTAACAAATACATTTTCATTCAACTCGGGCATCACATACAAAGCCTTCTTGTCAAGAACATTCAAGCTCTTCAACATGCCTGCAAAGGTTGCTGTCTTTGGAGCCTCCAACTGAAGATCTTCAACTACTACAATTGCATTTGCCTTGCTCTTGTGACTTAATGCACTGATTTTTGCCAAGTCTTTCACACGACGGTTCAACTTAATGTCGTAGCCATGTGGCTTTGGACCAAAAATAGTACCACCACCTTTGTACAAAGGGTTACGGATGTTACCCTTACGAGATCCACCAGTACCTTTCTGACGATGCAATTTTCTACTTGCACCCTGAACTTCAGCACGTGTCTTTACTTTATGTGTACCCTGACGCTGAGCAGCCAAATACTGCTTCACGGCAAGATAGATCACGTGATTGTTTGGCTCTGCACCAAATATTTCGTCAGGCAACTCAACCGACCTGCCTGTCTTACTTCCTGTTATTGATAATACGTCTACTTGCATGATCTATGCGTTAATTATTTCTGAATGTAAACAATGGAACCGTTGTGACCAGGTATAGAACCACTGATAAGAATGTAATTCTTTTCAGTAAAAATCTTTACCACTTTGAGTCCTTTTACTTTCACACGATCACCACCCATACGGCCGGCCATGCGCATGCCCTTGAAAACTCTTGATGCATCGGATGAGTTACCGATAGAACCTGGAGCACGCTGACGATCGTGCTGACCATGCGATTGCTCTCCAACACCAGAAAAACCATGGCGCTTTACAACACCCTGGAATCCCTTACCCTTTGAAGTTCCAACCACATCAACTTTTTCACCTTCAGCGAAGATGTCACAAGTGATGGTTTCACCAATGTTTTTCTCAAGGCTATAGTCCCTGAATTCTTTAATAAAACTTTTTGGAGCAGTAGAGGCCTTAGCAAAATGGCCTTTCTCAGATGCATTTGCTCTTTTATCGGTTTTTTCACCGAAAGAGAGTTGAAGGGCAGTGTAACCGTCGCCTTCCTTTGTCTTAACCTGTGTTACGACACATGGACCAGCTTCAATGACGGTGCACGGGGTTTGTTTCCCGTCGGGACCGAAGATGCTGGTCATCCCAATTTTTTTACCGATAATTCCTTTCATTTTCTTTTGTTTTTGCCCTTTTCGGTTAAATGGACAGTGAGGCAATGACCTCGCTTCAATCCCAGTTTGCTATCGACCTTTTCCGCTTTTCCCGAATCGTCGGGATGGAAGTACCGATAGTAAACAAACCTCGAAGGGCTTGTTTATATTTCAACTCTCTTTAGAGAGATAAAATTAAGTTCAGCGCTCCTTTTTCTCATGCCAACGGCAATCAGTTAGGAGATGAATGAAAAAGAACTGTGCTGTCCCGCATCAGCAGAACAACGCCAAGACCTCATCAGGCCTTGATTTCAACATCAACACCACTTGGAAGATCGAGCTTACTCAATGCATCTACTGTACGTGAAGATGAAGTATATATGTCAAGCAAACGCTTGTGTGTGCACAATTGGAACTGCTCACGCGCCTTCTTGTTAACGTGTGGCGACTTCAACACAGTGAAAATCCTTTTTTGCGTAGGCAAAGGAATTGGACCGGTAATAACGGCTCCAGTGCTGCGCACGGTTTTCACAATCTTTTCTGCAGATTTGTCAACGAGGTTGTGGTCGTATGACTGCAATTTTATCCTAATTCGCTGTGACATATGATATACTCCCATTTTTTAAATGGGGATGCAAAAGTAGGAATAAGTTTTATACTTACAAAAGAAATTGCTAAAATTTTCAGGGGAAATCTGTGTTTGGTGATAGAAAAAAGTCCCGGTGGGTACCGGGACTTAACCTATTCATAATCAATGTACTTATTAAGCGTCTTTTGCTTTCCCCTTCACCCTGGCAATTACCTCCTCAGCAATATTGGTAGGTGCCGGGTTGTAATGCGAGAACTCCATGGTTGAAGATGCACGTCCAGACGACAATGAACGGAGCTGTGTAACGTAACCAAACATTTCACTCAATGGCACTTTCGCCTTGATTACCTGGGCACCAGCTCTGCTGTCCATTCCCTCCAACATACCTCTCCTTCTGTTCAAGTCACCTGTAACATCACCCATGTACTGCTCTGGAGTAATTACCTCAACCTTCATGATTGGCTCCAATAATACTGGCTTCGCCTTTCTCGCCGCCTCACGGAAACCTTGCTTTGCACAAAGTTCGAAAGACATTGAGTCAGAGTCAACCTGGTGGAAACTACCATCAAAAATTCTCACTTTCATGCTTTCAACAGGATAGTTGGCCAATACACCAGTAGTCATAGATTGCTCAAACCCTTTCTGGATAGCCGGTATGAATTCACGTGGGATAGATCCGCCAAAAATATCATTCACAAACTGCATAGATTTTCCTGCATTTTCTTTCAACCATTCCGCATCAGCTGGTCCAAATTCAAATACGATATCTGCGAACTTACCACGACCACCAGTCTGCTTCTTCAAGGTCTCACGGTGTTGTATAGATGCTTGGAAAGCCTCTTTGTATGCAACCTGAGGAGCACCTTGATTTACCTCAACTTTAAACTCTCTACGCATACGATCGATGATGATCTCCAAATGCAATTCACCCATACCACTAAGGATGGTCTGCCCTGTTTCTTCATCAGTCTTTACACGCAAGGTCGGATCTTCTTCTACCAATTTTGAAATCGCTAATCCCATCTTATCTACGTCAGCTTGCGCCTTTGGCTCAACTGCCACAGAAATTACTGGCTCAGGTATAAACATGTTCTCCAATACAATCGGATGGTTTTCATCACACAAAGTATCACCAGTCTTGATTTCCTTGAAACCAACCGCTGCACCAATATCACCCGCTTCAATGAAATCAATTGGATTTTGCTTGTTTGCAAACATCTTCATGATTCTGCTGATACGCTCTTTCTTACCGCTTCTTACGTTCAACACGTATGAACCTGCATCTAGGTGACCAGAATATACTCGGAAAAATGCAAGACGTCCAACGAAAGGATCTGTCATGATTTTAAAAGCCAATGCTGCAAATGGCTCAGATGCCTCAGGCTTACGCACCAAAGTTTCACCATTGTCAGGATTGATTCCTTCTATTGCATCAATATCAACTGGTGAAGGGAGGTAGCGACACACTGCATCCAATGCAGTTTGCACACCCTTATTCTTGAATGAAGATCCACACATCATTGGTACAATGCTCAAATCAATACATGCCTTACGAATTGCCTCATGCACCTCGTCTTCAGTAATTGAATTTGGATCTTCAAAAAACTTCTCCAATAACTTATCATCATACTCAGCAACTGCCTCAATCAAGTTTTGCCTCCACTCATTTGCTTCTTCAACCATATCAGCTGGTACAGGTATCTCGTCGAAAGTCATTCCTTCGGTCTCCATGTGCCAAATAATACCCTTCATCTTGATCAAGTCAACCACACCCTTAAAATTGTCTTCCGCACCAATTGGCAATTGCAAAGGCACTGCCTTAGCACCCAACATCTCTTTCACCTGCTTAACCACCATTAGGAAGTCAGCTCCACTACGGTCCATCTTGTTTACAAAGCCAATCCTGGGAACCTTGTAACGATTAGCCTGACGCCAAACTGTTTCCGACTGTGGCTCAACACCATCAACCGCAGAAAATAAGGCAATCAAACCATCCAATACACGCATAGAGCGCTCCACCTCTACAGTGAAGTCCACGTGACCCGGAGTATCAATAATGTTGAAATAATATTTTTTTGTGTCTGGAGTAGCCTTACCTAATACAGTTGGAAAGTTCCACTGGCAGCTTACTGCCGCTGAGGTAATGGTAATACCACGCTCTTTCTCCTGCTCCATCCAGTCGGTTGTAGCTGCACCATCATGCACCTCACCGATCTTGTGAATCATACCTGTGTAGCGCAGAATACGCTCTGTAGTTGTGGTCTTACCTGCGTCGATGTGTGCGGCAATTCCGAAGTTGCGTTGAAATTTCAAGTCTGCCATGACTATTTTGTTGTTTAATTTTTTATACGAATTGGGTCCAAAATCGAGTGCTGTTTCAGCACCCTACTTTTTGCGGATGCAAAGTTAAGACAAGCACTGCAGATATGGAAATAAAAAAGGGTTGCCAAACAGCAACCCTTTTCAACATTTATTTCAGGATTATACACGGAAGTGAGCAAAAGCCTTGTTGGCTTCAGCCATACGGTGTGTATCTTCTTTTTTCTTGAAAGCTCCACCTTCACCCTTGCTCGCTGCCACGATTTCGTTCGCCAATTTATCTGACATGCTGCGACCATTGCGCTCTCTTGAAAAACGTACCAACCACTTGATGCTCAAAGAAATTTTTCTGTCAGGACGTACTTCAGATGGAATCTGGAAAGTTGCACCACCAATACGACGGCTTCTTACCTCAACAGCTGGAGTAACATTACCCAACGCTTTTTTCCATACTTCATAACCGTCTTCACCGGTCATTTTTGAAACTTTATCAAGGGCATCATAAAAAATATTCAATGATGCATCCTTCTTTCCCTGCCACATTACGTTGTTTACAAAACGTGTAACCAAAGTATCATTAAACTTTGGATCTGGTGCTAAGGGTAATTTTTTTGCTCTTGACTTCCTCATCTATATAGGTTTCGATGTTTTAATGTTACTTTTTAGCCTTTTCACGCTTGGTACCATATTTAGACCTGCTCTGCTTACGGTCTTTCACACCAGCAGTATCCAAACTACCCCTTACAATATGGTAACGTACACCTGGCAAATCCTTAACACGACCACCTCTAATCAATACGATAGAGTGCTCTTGTAAGTTATGACCTTCACCTGGAATGTAGGCAATCACCTCAATTTTATTGGTTAAACGCACCTTAGCTACCTTTCTCAAAGCTGAGTTTGGCTTCTTAGGTGTAGTGGTATATACACGTGTACAAACGCCACGGCGTTGTGGACAAGCATCTAAAGCCCTAGACTTGCTCTTGGCTTTGATGATCTCTCTTCCTTTTCTTACGAGCTGTTGAATTGTAGGCATTCTACCCTTTTTTTAACGGGACGGCAAAGGTAGGAGTAAATTTTCAAAATCCAAACGCCTTAGTCCCACTTTTTTTGTTCCCATTTATTAATCACTCACTTTTACCATCCAACCACGGCTGTCAGGCACCAATCCATCACGGATATCGGTCAGCCTTTTTTTGAGTTCGTCAGCTACAGGCTGGTTCAAAGGATTGAACGTCATGATAAAATTTCGATAGTTGATTTCCTCAATCTTGGCGATGGTTGCAGCAGTTCCTGCACCAAATGCTTCAGTAAACTCCCCAGTCTTGTAGGCATCCGCCAATTCATCAATTGATACCTCCCTCTCCTCTACAGGTATTCCTAAATCTCCTGCCACCTTCACTACACTATCGCGCGTAACCCCTTCCAAAATAGTTCCCGCTTCCAATCCTGGTGTCAAAAGCTTACCTCCTACTAGGAAGAATACGTTCATGGTGCCACATTCTTGCACATATTTATGCTCATTGGCGTCCGTCCACAAAATCTGATCGTATCCCCGCTCCTTTGCTACAGCAAAAGGATGAAGAGAAGCAGCATAATTTCCAGCAGTCTTGGCATTGCCTACACCACCACGAGCTGCACGTACATATTCTTCTTCCACCCAAAGGCGCATAGGAGCTGCATAGTAAGCGCCAACGGGACTCAAAATGATCAAGAATTTATACGTGGTTGAAGGCATTACCCGCATCACTTGATCTGTTGCAAACATGAATGGCCTAATATACATGGCATGCTCCAACTCATGGGGAATCCATTGATCCTCTACCGCTAACAATTTTTTCATGCCTCCAATGAAAATCTCTTCTGGCACTTCCGGCATCTCCATTCTCAAAGCAGATCGATTGAACCTCTTCAGGTTCTCATATGGGCGATAAATGGCTGCACTACCATCTTTCATTCGATAGGCCTTGATCCCTTCAAATATAGATTGACCATAATGGATAGCAGATAATGCCGGTTCAAAACAAATTGGTCCGTATGGAACTATTTCAGCACTTACCCACTGTCCATTTTTGTACTCTGCTACAAACATATGGTCGGTGAAATAATTACCAAACCCCAAATTGTTGAAATCCACCGACATCTTTTTGGATGTCGCCGCTTTCGTTATCTTTATCGCATCCATGATCTGCATATGCTATATTTTATGCAAAGAAACCAAATAAATGTCCATTAACAAAGGAAAGTGCCGGTATGGGTGAAACAGAAAATAACATGTTGCATAATGAAGTGCTTGCAGCGCTGTTCAAAAACAGTTTTCTGGTCGACTTGTCCGCTACCAAAGAAAACACGGTTGAACAAAAAGATGAGTCCAAACAAATAGAAGTATTGGTATTCCATCACCATGCTCAAAAAGAATTACCCCACACTCAACTTGCTCTGCTGGAAGCCATACTCAATGCCTGCAAATTAAATACCACACAGGTAATGATTTACAGCAAAAATGAAACACATACTACACCGCTAAATTCATTGCTAGAAAAATACCAACCTCAAAAAATTATCTTGTTTGGTGTTGAGCCTGCTGCAATAGGACTCCCTATTCTCTTTCCTGTTTTTCAAATTCAACAGCACCAACAAAGCCAATACCTGTCTGCGCCATCACTGACTGATCTAGAAAATGACAAACAGTTGAAAATTCAACTATGGCAAAAACTAAAACAGTTGTTTCCGTGATGAAGAAAATTATTTTTGCCACCAACAACAAACATAAGGCAGATGAAATCAGAATGATTCTAGGTGAACAGTTTGATATCATCACGCTAAAAGAAGCTGGCATTTCTATTGATATCCCTGAGCCACATAATACCCTAAAAGAAAATGCAATTGAAAAAGCACAGGTGATCCATAAAATGAAAAAAGAGAATTGTTTTTCTGAAGACACTGGCCTTGAGGTAGAAGCGCTTGATGGTGCTCCAGGTGTATACTCTGCTCGTTATGCAGGAGAAAAGGCAACCGCTGATGACAATATCAAAAAATTACTTCTGGCATTAGATGGCAAGCCGAATAGAAAGGCTTGCTTTACTACCTGCATTTGTCTTATACTTGATGGAAAACAATATTTTTTTGAAGGAAAATGCCATGGCGCCATAGCAACATCTGTTAAGGGAGAGAATGGATTTGGATATGACCCTATTTTTATTCCTGATGGGTATCAACATACTTTCGCAGAACTAGACCCAAAAATAAAATCCGAAATCAGTCACCGTAAAAAAGCAGTTGCCCAGATGGTCGACTTCCTTTTTCATACGAAGCACAACAAATAAATTTAAATGTCAAGCAACCAATTCCCCGATGATTACGACATAATAAGAGGTTGCCTCCAAAACAGTGCTGCCATGCAAAAAATGCTGTATGATAAATATTCAGCCAAAATGTATGGAATAGCTGTGAGGTACGCACACAACACTGAAGATGCAAAAGACATTTTACAGGACGGATTTGTAAAGGTTTTTCAAAACCTCAGCAAGTTCAAAGGCACTGGAGTATTTGAGGGATGGATGAGAAGAATTTTTGTGAATACGGCTATCGAGCACTACAGAAAGAAAAACAATACCTATGAAATCCAGGAATCTCATGAGGAGCAGATAAACGACCGAGATTTAACCGCACTAGACAAATTAGCAGCGGCGGAAATTCTCAATATGGTAAAGTCACTTCCCAATGGATACCGGACAGTTTTCAACCTCTTTGCAATTGAAGGTTACTCTCATAAAGAAATTGCAGAGATGCTGAACATCAGTGAAGGAACAAGTAAATCGCAATTTGCAAGGGCCAAAGCATTGCTGCAAGAAAAGATCAAAAACCATGAAAAAAATTAGCCATGGAATGGAACAATAAAGTCAAAAACCGATTGCAGCATTTTGAAGTTGCCCCACCTGAGGAATGTTGGAGGAGCATTCAATCAGAATTGCAAAAAGGAAAAATTATTCCATTATCAAGCCCCTACGCAAAAGGAATAAGCTGGTTAAAGTATACAGCTGCTGCTGTTGTAACCGGACTCATCATGTTTACATTTATCAATCAGCCTTTTCGTAATACCTTACAAAATGCAGTAATGGGACCAGGAACCAAGGCAGCTATTATTGACTCCACACAAGTGAATCAAATTGATACTATTCCTTCTAATGATTCTACACGATAAACCTAATTTCTACTAATGGGTCAAAAAATCAATATCCCAACTCCTGTTTGTTTCAGCACATCAAGAAAGGTTACAGCTGGGGATATCAATTATGGTGGACATGCTGGCAACGAAAGATTTTTACTCTTTGCACAAGAAACAAGACTTGCCTTTTTACAAACACTTGGATTTACAGAAACAGCATTCGGCCCATACGGTCTTATTCTTGCAGAAGCACATCTTGAATACTTGAATGAACTATTTGATGAAGAAATCTTAACAATCGATTTATCTATCACTGCCCCTACAAGAGTTGCTTTTGAATGTTACTATCAAATCAGGACAACTAGAGCTGGAAAAACAATCAAGGCGGCAAACATCAGAACCAATATGGTTTGCTTTGACTATACAGAAAGAAAAGTAAAATCAATTCCTGAGGATATTAAAAAACTACTAGCAGCAAAATCACTAGGATAGCTTATTGATTCCAGATATCCCAAGATGCTTCCGCTTGAATGATCAACATATCAGCACCATTCTCAATAACTGCGCCTCTGCTTTCGCCCTCTAATAAAAATTTTGTCTTTGCTGGATTGTATACCAAGTCGTATAAATAATGCTGAGCGGATAATAAGTGATAAGGAAGATCTGGTGCTTGTTCAACATTTGGATACATTCCCAATGGGGTTGTATTGACAATGAGCGTATGCGATGCAATAACCTGCTCATCTATTTCCTGATAAGTTATTCTCCCTTCACCCTTTGTTCTACTTACCTCTAAAAAATTTATTCCTTTTTTCTTAAGTACAAAATGAACTGCTTTAGCAGCACCTCCGGTTCCTAAAACAAGAGCATATTGATGATGTTTGGATAGTTTTCTCTCAAGCGTTTTTTCAAAACCAATTACGTCGGTATTGAAACCAATTAATTTTCCATCAAGAATACGAATACAATTGCATGCTTGAATTTCTCTCACTACTTCAGTCTGTTCATCTAAATAAGGAATTACCTGTTCTTTGTAAGGTATGGTAACATTCAACCCTTTTAAAGTTGGTTCAGTTTGCAGTAATGACGAGAGTTGGGAGATTTCATCAATAGGAAATAACGCATACTCATGATCTTGAATAGATTCACGTTCAAATTTTTCCGTGAAATATTTTTTAGAAAATGAGTGACTAAGCGGATATCCAATTAATCCATATTTAGTCATGATCAAATTTTACTTATTGAGGAATAGGCTAAACGTATCCCCTCTTAAACCTATTCTCATGGCCTCCAAAGCTATGATTTCACTAGGGGCAATATTTCCTAGATTGACATTAGCACCTAGTAATTCAATGAAATACAATTGCTGCGCTTTTTGTGGAGCTTCCCACAATATTTTCTCACCTGGAATCTGTGTAAGAATTTCCTGAACCAATCCTTCTCTTACTTCACCACTCCCTCTGTATATACCAACATTTCCAGCTTCTCTTGCTTCCGCAATTACATATGAAGCGCCAGCGCTCAATTCAGCACGCATTAGTTCAATCCACTTGTAAGGAGGTATGATATGTGCTGCATCTTTACTACCAACCTCACTTAAAACAGTGCCGATACCACTTAATTTTTCAATATACCCGCATTTTTCCGCATGGGGAATAGTAATAGAACCATCACTAACTTCCATATAGGAAATATTATAATCCTTGCAAAGTGAAATATATTCGTTGAATTGATTGCGTATGAGGAAGGCTTCCATCAAGGTTCCACCAAAATAGACAGGTATGCCTGCCGACTGATACAAATCAATTTTCTCTCTTAACTTGGGTGTTACATAAGCGGTTCCAAAACCAAGCTTTACAAGATCAACATGAGGAACTGCATTCTCTATAAAGTTTTTAGCTTCTTCAAGTGTAAGTCCCTTATCCATCACCATAGTTATACCCTCTATTCTTGGTTTAACAAGACGATCGGGCATTTGAGATAAATTGAAATTCATGCTTTAGAGAAATATTTGGTCCAAAAATACGAAACCAAGTATAAACTACACAATTGAAGATGTAATGATTAGAAATGCCTTCTGCGCTTAGATTTTAAGAGCATTTCTACAACTTGTGGAAATTTAACAGCAGATGGATAAAGTTTCAAGAAAAGCTTTAACTGTTTGGGATATGCCTCAATAGTTTTTTCAAGCAAAGCAAAACCAAGACTTGTTTTCCCTTCTGAAAGTAAAACAGCACTCTCATAAAAATCGAAAACAGGTTTCACCCCTACACGCAAACGTGCCTGTTGAATTTGTTTTTCTGCCTCAGCAAATTGTCCTGAATCAAACAAAGATCGAACCAATGCTTCCCACCCTTTAAGATTACGAGGTTTCGATTGAACTACTGTTAGAAAATAATGAACAGCATCTTTATACTTACCTAACTTCATGTTGCACTCACCCATGATCAAATTAAACTCTGGATCTAGCCGTTTGATGCGAAGGGCCATATCGAGGTACTTTATTGCCTGCTGATATTTATTTTCCTTCATGTAGGTGGAAGCCACCTTTATATATAATCGGGCATTATCGGGATTCAAATGAGATGCCTTGCGGTAATAAAATCTAGCTTGTGCAAAATTTCTAATCTTCTCATAGCAATAGCCAATGGCTTGGTATATCAAGTCTTCTGGTCTGGCCAACTCAATTACCTTTTCAAGGCTTTCAATTGCTTCTTTATACCGATGCAACCTCATCTGTGCATCTGCCATATTCCTATAGGCATAATCAAACTTCTCATTAATGGCAATGGCATATTGATATGCATCAATTGCTTTTTCAAATAATTTCAAGCCTTGGTATGCAGCAGCTAAATTGAACCATGCCAAATCATTATAAGGATATTCTTCTATGATTTTTAAATGTAGTCGAATGCTTTCTTCGTTGCGACCGGTGAAGTCGGTCCAGAAACAAACTTTATACAATGCCTCTTCATTGTTTGGATCATACTCCAATATCAACTTCAAGCAATCAAAAATTTTCTCAAAAGCTTCATAATCATCATAGACATCTGCTAACTCAAACAGCAAATCAATTCTATCATCCCCTTCAAACTGTTGGATGGCCTCTTCTAATAAGGCAACTGCTTTCTCTTGCATATCCAATGCCAAATAGGCATCTGTCCTAAGAATATAAATATCAATATCGTTTTTGTCGAGAATTTCAGCTTTTTCCAAAAGAGACAAAGCCTTTTTGTATTGTCTTGATGCAATCAGTAAATCGGCCTTTTTAACCAATAACGATGAGGAAAAAGGAAATTGAAGTATGCCCATTTCTGCAGCTTCCATGGCTTTTGGTAGCGCATCTTGGTCGTCAAAATGGTCAATGATACGTTCAAATGACTCTTCCGATAAAAACCCTGTTCCCTTGCCAGAACGCATCCGTTCAAAGACAGTTAGCAATTCTTGTAAGTCTTCATTTTCGGAGAAACGTTGATTTTCAGCCATGTATTGAGGGTTATTGTAATTTAACAAATAAGGTATTAATATGATAGCCGTTAACAATAATTTCTTTTGCCAAACGTTACATTTTAGTAAAAAACCGGACAAATGTTGGTAATTTGATAAAAAATGTTAATTTTGTCCTAATGAAAACCCAAAAAAGATTCTTTAACACAATTAGCAACGCTGCCCTTGCACTGACTGCTTTGTTGTTCGTTTCTGTCACGGTTTTTGCAGTCGACGGCATCGTTTCAAAGTCTAAATCCTCGAAATCTGCCTATTCCAACATGAAAAAGAACCTCAGCCTGAGCTTGAGTTCTGGTTACACTTACAGAGAAAACCGTTCATTTGGATTCAAAAAAGGTGGTAAAGACAACGTTTTCAATTCTATCATAACTTATCAAAAAGGTAATATCACTTACATTCTACCTTATAAGAATAAGTCTGCATTACACAGGTTCAAAACACCTGAGAAGCCTCAACAATAATTACAACTGCTTTTTACTTTCCGAATAACTGAGAATACGATAACCTGAAGAGGGTATATCGAATCGTTGAATGGGTACTGGATCAAAATTGAGATTAATGCCAGTATAAACCACTTTAGTAGTTCCTTTTTGGTACTCATAGGATAAAACCAATCCAGGTAGATCTCCCATCTGAAACTCGGTATCCTTGTTGTCTAAGACAACTGATGTTGTGTACCAAACAAGTATAAAATCACCATTACTCAAATTAATGCGTGCTTTACTACAGGGGTAATTTAAAAGAGTTTGTTGCTCATTTATATAAACGATACTATCAGTATTGTACCAAGCATTTTTATCTGCCCATGAGTATGCGTCAAGAGGAATTAAAATTTTTTGTGACCCAAAGTCACGAACAATTGCCCCTAGTGCTTCTCTACTATCATATAAAGTGATGGACCTACCCATTATTCCTATTAGATCTGAACGTGTATGGGCTCCTTTGAAGAAATGTTGTGCAGTTAAGCTATCACCAATGCGCTGATTGTCTTGATACGTAAGTACAGAGAAACTAAGACTACCCTCAGACAATCTTTTTTGTCCAACTACTGCCAAAGCAATAGACCATAAAAGAATGACTAAAGATATTCGCATGTCAATTATTTTTTCTTGACCTTATCTTGCATGGACTTCACTTTCTTTTGTGTTTCCTGCATTTGCTCTAAACGTTCTTGCCATTTGGATTTTTCTCTAGGCTTCTTTTTATTGGCTTCAAGTTGTGCAAGAATTTTATTGTGATCAATAATATAATTCTGAATCACAAACTGTAACAACAAAGTAATGACGTTTGAAACTGTATAGTACCAGGTAAGCGCAGAAGGAAGACTATTGAATATACCCAACATGAAAATAGGGAAGATATAAGGCATGTACTTTAATACCGGATTGCCCTGGTCGGGTGTCATGCTCATGCTGTATAATGAAATCAACAAGCTGGTTACCACAGCCAAAATAGTAAATAAGGACAAGTGTGCACCTAGCCCTGGAATATTGAAACCCCAGGTAAGGACTGCATCATATGATGATAGATCCTTTGACCACCAGAAAGCTTCTCCCCTTAACACAATATTTGAGTTAAAGAAACTGTATAACGCAAAGAAGATAGGAATTTGAAGCAAAGCAGGAATACATCCACCTAAAGGATTTACACCTGCACTACGGAACAATTTCATTTGTTCCATGCTAAACGCTTGTTGATCGTCTTTGAATTTCTCTTTTAATATATCTAACTCTGGACGAAGTGCTTTCATCTTTGCACCACTTACATAAGAGGTGTATACTAGAGGCGATGTGAGCAATCTGATAAAGATGGTTAGCAAGGCAATTGCCAATCCAAGACTTGCTACATTTTTTTCCAAGAAACTAAATGCAGGCAAAACAATCCATCTGTTGATATACTTTACAAAGGCATAAAATCCCTGGCCAAGATTGACCATGTCTTCCATGTCTAATTTGTATTTTTTTAATCGAGCATAGTCATTCGGGCCAACATAAAAATTTAAGCCAATGTTTGCTTTATTTGATGCAGGAAAAACAGCTTTTAAGTTGGCTGTTGTTTGTGCCACTACTTTCAAAGAGTCGTCTGGTACCTTACAACTGATCTCTGCAAATTTGAATCCGTTTTCAGCGATAACAGTTGTATTGAAAAACTTCTGTTTTACACCCAGCCATTTCACTCCCTCATTCCACTGCTCATTCAGACCATCACTCATAGTGAAATAATCAAAACCTTCAGCACCGTATAGTCCCAACTGAGTTTCTCTTTTCTCGGTTTGAATATCTAGCTCTTGCTGATCTGCTTGCAACTGCCAGAGGAAATTAACCGTATTGTTGGTGAATAATTTATCTGCTCCCTCACTAACGATATTCAAACCAAACATATAATCATTGGCTTTCAAAGTATATCTATGCTCAAGCATTTTGCCAGAAGAATCTTTTAAAGAATAAATCAAGGTAGATTCATCTTTGGTGGTAACCACTTCAGAGGGACTAAAATATAAATCTTCGGTAGATGTAGTTTGGTTAATGCCCGTGTTGACTAAGTAAGAAAACTGATTGAAGTTACCACTGATTAATTTTACTTGTTGACTATCAGCAGAAACATAGTTCTTTAATTCAACAGCAACAGGTCTTGCACCTTTGTTAGAAAAACTAATGCGAACCAACTCGTTTTCAACAACAGTAATTTGTTCTTGTATGCTGCCTTGCTGCACAAATGAACCAGGGGTACCCATAGGGACAATCACAGCTGTATCAGTTGAAGCAACAGAAGTTGCTGTATCTTTTATAACAGGTTGTAGTGCTGCGAGAGAATCTCTGATCTGCTTTTGCTTTGCTTCTAATTCTAATTGACCCACGCGGGTAAAATAAAAGTACCCCATAAACAAACCTGCCAACAAGACAAAGCCAATCACTGAATTCTTTTCAAATTTCATTTTAATGCAATTGAGGGTCAAAGGTAAGTATTACCGATGAAGTCTGTGAATGATTGAAGATGTATACTGCTCATTAAACCATTTCAGGAGCAAGAGACTTACCACCGCTGACCTTGTTGTTCTGGTAATCCAATGCTGCCTTAACAAAATGCACAAATATTGGATGCGGATTCTCTACCGTACTTTTCAATTCGGGATGGTATTGTACTCCAATGAAAAAAGGATGACTAGGTATTTCAACAATTTCCACCAAATTGGTTTCTGGATTAATTCCACTCGCTTTGAGTCCAGCTGCCTGCATAGCATCTAAATACTTGTTATTGAACTCCCAGCGATGCCTATGCCTCTCAGAAATCATTTCTGCACCATAAATCTTATGCGCTAATGTTCCTGGATCTATTTTGCAAGGATAGGCTCCTAAGCGCATTGTACCACCTTTACTTGTAATGGTCTTTTGTCCCTCCATTAAATCAATCACTGGATCAGCAGCTTGTGGATCCATTTCTGTAGAGTGCGCTCCCTTTAATCCAAGTACATTTCTAGCAAACTCTATTACACTCATTTGCATACCCAAACAAATCCCAAAGAAGGGCAAACCATTTTCTCTTGCGTATTTAACTGCTAGAATTTTTCCTTCTATGCCACGATGACCAAATCCAGGTGCAACTAGTAGCCCATTCAAACCCTGAAGTTTCTCATGCACATTTTCATCTGTAATGAATTCACTGTGTAAATCAACAACTTCTACTTTACATTCATTCATCGCTCCAGCATGAATAAATGCTTCCAAGATGGATTTGTATGCATCTTGTAGTTCGATGTATTTACCTATCAAACCAACAGTGACTTTAGTTTTAGGATTAGTCAATTTTTCAAGAAACCCTTTCCAAACAGTCATATCTGGTTCTGGATACCAAGTTATGTTCAACTTCTTAAGTACAATTATATCTAATTGCTCTTGTTGCATCAATAGAGGAACTTCATAAATACTTCTTGCATCTGCAGCTTCAATAACAGAATCTGGTTTCACATTACAGAACAATGCAATTTTATTTTTCAATTCTCTTGAAAGAGGCTGCTCTGTTCTGCAGACAATGATGTCTGGATGTACCCCGTTTTCACTCATCATTTTTACGGAGTGCTGAGTAGGTTTTGTTTTTAATTCTTTTGCTGCTTTAAGATATGGAACCAAAGTAAGATGCACAACTAGACAGTCGCCTTCTGGTAATTCCCATTGCAATTGACGAACTGCTTCAATAAAAGGTAAACTTTCAATATCACCAACCGTACCACCAATTTCAGTGATGATAATATCATATCCAGATGCAGAGAGCAATTGCATTCTGCGTTTTATTTCATCAGTGATGTGTGGAATAACTTGCACAGTTTTTCCTAAATAAGCACCTTCTCTTTCTTTATTAATAACTGACTGATAGATTCTGCCAGTTGTTACGTTGTTTGCTTGTGTAGTATAAATATTTAAGAACCGCTCATAGTGACCCAAATCAAGATCTGTTTCAGCACCATCTTCTGTAACATAACATTCACCATGTTCGTATGGATTTAGCGTACCAGGATCAACGTTGATGTAAGGATCAAACTTTTGAATGGTGACTTTGAACCCACGTGCTTGCAAAAGTTTGGCAAGAGACGCTGAAACAATACCCTTACCCAACGATGAAGTAACCCCACCGGTCACGAAAATGTACTTAGTCATACGATTTGCTTTTTAGAGCTGTCTAACAGGCTGATTACGGTCCCGCAGTACAATAAAAAAATGGACCTACTTTAGTAATTGAAAAACTTCCGGAGGTCGTACAAACTTACCATAATTTTGATACATGAAAAAGTCAATATTTGTTTTTTTGAGCATATGTGCGCTACTCACAAAAGTATGTGGACAAAATCCTGTTCCAGTATATGAAGAACCCCGTCATAAACCTGTTTTTACAAACGAATATGTGCGAATTATCCAAGCCCGAATAATAGATAAAGACACCAGTCTCTTTCACATCCATGCCACCCCTTCAGCCTTTGTTTTTGTAAAGACCGCTCACTATGAAAACCAGGTATTAGGCGAAAATTGGACTACTCCAAATTATCCTAAAGGATACGCTTGGTATTCTTCATTTGCTGGATCACCTTCAATACATAGGGTAGCAGCTCATCCCAACGATGAAATTTTTGCATACGATGTTGAATTGCTGAGCAATTACCTTGGAAACAGTTCAGCAAAGTGGAACCCTTTGACCAAAGACACCATCTTTATTTCAGATAAAGCCGCTGGTTATAGGATTCAGTTGTCTAAACAAAACCCGTCTTTTGAAATCAAAGAAAGAGGACCTGTTGTGGCTATTTTATTATCAGGTGAAAGACTATCTATAGCTAGTGCTGACAAAAAACAAGTTCAACTCAAAGAAACCGACTACGCTTACTTATCAGAAAACAAGAAGCACGTATTAAAAATAGATGGAGACAACCCTATTGAAGTAATCATCTTTGAGGTTAGATAATCAATCTTCAATTGAGCAAAAAATTTTAATTTGTCATGATAGCTGTAATGGCTTCATCATAAGCAAATTTCCATTTTTCAAGACTTCCCCAGTTTTCTCCATTTACAACAACCTCTTTTCCTTTTGTGGCACCCAACAACTCATGAGCAATACCAACAGAAGCCAAGTGTTGTTCAAAGTCAGCTTGTTTCTCTTTGGATACAGAAACAACAGCTCTACTCTGTGCCTCACCAAACCAATAAGCATCAGCTCTAACCTCTTTATTTTGTTGAGCAACTTCAAAACCCAATGAACCAACAAAACCACTTTCAAGTAAGGTTATGAATAATCCGCCTTCACTTATATCATGAACTGAATTCACTTGCTTTGCTGAAATCATCTGTAATATGACTTGTTGAAATGCATGCTCCTCACCAAGATCAAAATGTGGTGCTGGAGAAAACTCAACCCCAATATATTTATGCAAATATTCAGAAGAATTGATATCGGCTCTTGATTGTCCAATTAAATAAACCAAATCACCTTCTTGCTTAAAGCCAAGTGTCATTTTATCTTCAACCGAATTAAGCACTCCCACCATACCAATTGTTGGTGTAGGATATACAGCACCTTCAGGGTGTTGGTTATAGAAACTCACGTTACCTCCAGTTACTGGAGCATCAAACTTTTTACACGCTTCTCCCATCCCTTTGATGGCATGTACAAATTGATAATACACTTGAGGATCATATGGGTTTCCAAAATTCAAACAATTGGTAACACCCAACGGAACTCCACCACTGCAAACAATATTTCTAGCTGCTTCACTCACAGCAATCATCGCTCCTTTATAAGGATCTGCATACACATAGCGACTATTACAATCCGTAGTAACTGCCAATGCTTTACCCGTTTCTTTAACCAATACAACAGCGGCATCACTTGGTTGATTCGTTGATGAATTACCAGTGCCTACCATACTATCATATTGCGTATAAATCCATTTCTTACTGGCAATGTTTGGAATAACTGCAATTGCTTCTGCCACTTTTTTCAAATCTGTTGGAACCGGAACCGAAGCTGCATCAAAAGCTTCTATCTTATCAAAATAGGCTGGACGCTCATATGCACGGTTATAGACAGGCGCTCCCCCACCAAGCACAAGACTTTCAGCAGGTAACTCAGCTTCGAGCTCTCCATGCATATAAAACTTAAGCAGGCCATCGCCTGTAACTTCACCAATTTCAGAGCATGGCAAATCCCACTTCTCAAAAATATCCAATACTTCTTTTTCTCTTCCTTTATGCACCACCATCAACATGCGCTCTTGGCTTTCACTTAAAAGCAATTCCCATGCTTTCATGTTTTGTTGACGCATCGGTACTTTATCCAAATGGATAATCATACCAACGCCACCTTTTGCACTTGTTTCTGCAGTTGAACAAATGATACCAGCAGCACCCATATCTTGCATTCCCACCAATGCACCAGTAGGAATTACTTCAAGACATGCTTCCAATAATTTTTTTTCTTGAAAAGGATCACCAACTTGAACTGCAGGTAAGTCCTGAGCACTATCTTCTGTAATATCAGCAGAAGCAAATGATGCACCACCAATACCATCTTTACCTGTTGCAGATCCAACAATGAAAACTGGATTACCAATTCCTTCAGCAGTCGCACTCACTGTTTGTCCCACTTTCACTATACCCACACTCATAGCATTGACCAGCGGGTTGGTATGGTAACAGTCCTCAAAATAAACTTCACCACCAACTGTTGGCACTCCAAAACAGTTGCCATAATGTCCTATACCCGATACAACACCTTTTAATAAATGCTGTGTCTTAGCTTCCTTGATATTGCCAAAACGAAGTGAATTTAAGGCTGCAATGGGTCTGGCACCCATGGTAAATATATCGCGATGAATACCTCCTACACCAGTAGCAGCACCTTGAAACGGTTCAATTGCAGATGGGTGATTGTGTGATTCAATTTTGAAAACAACACCATAGCCATCTCCGATATCCGCTAAACCTGCATTTTCTTCTCCCGCTTTTACCAGAAGTTTACTGCCATCACGAGGAAGGGTTTTCAACCATTTGATAGAGTTTTTATAGCTGCAATGCTCACTCCACATAACAGAGTAAGCAGCAACTTCATTGAAGTTGGGTGTTCTGCCCAATAGTTGTTTTATGAGTTCAAATTCTTCAGGAAGCAGTCCAAGCTGCTTAGCGGTTTCTACAGTTGTTTCCATGAGATTTTTAAGTAGCGCGAAGTTAATCAAAACATTTGTTGACCACTGTTGCCAAGAACAAAGGTTGACAAATAAGCAGCGACTGTTGAAAACATACATATTATATTTATTTATATATATTTACACTATGCTGTTTTTTAGTAAATTATAAGTCAAGACATAAGATTTATCAATATTTTCTCCACATATGTTGTTTTTTTTGGCCCAAAAACACAAAAATAATTGCAGGTTCCACCATTTTTATGGAATTTTGTGCCTTCAAAATTCAACTATATGCAATCACTACGTTTCAAAGCAATCGACAACCTCACTTCTGCAAAAGAAGAGATTGAGGTAGTAAGTCCCGCTAAAGTAACTGCAGCTTTCGGCGAAAATGTATTCACATTGAAAGTCGCCCGCGAATACCTCAGCGATGACGCTTATAAAAGTTTATTAAATTCAATTAAAAGTGCACAAAAAATTGACCGCAACGTAGCCAATCAGATTGCAGCAGGAATGAGGCATTGGGCACAGAGCAAGGGTGTTACACACTACACCCACTGGTTCCAGCCGTTAACAGGTTCATCTGCTGAAAAGCATGATTCATTTTTCACTTTAAAATCAGATGGCACACCAATTGAAGAGTTTGATGGTAATGCATTGGCGCAACAAGAACCCGATGCGTCATCTTTCCCAAGTGGTGGTATTCGTGCAACTTTCGAAGCACGCGGTTATACGGCATGGGATCCAACCTCTCCTGCATTTATCATGAATATTGGAAATGGTCAAACACTTTGCATTCCAACCATTTTCGTTTCCTATACTGGTGAGTGCCTCGACTATAAAGCACCATTGCTCAAATCAATCGAAGCTTTGAACAAAGCTGCAGTTGATGTTTGTCACTACTTCGATAAAAACGTAGGAAAGGTTACCGCTACATTAGGATGGGAGCAAGAATATTTTGTAATTGATGAAGGATTGGCAAATGCTCGTCCTGATTTGATCATGACTGGAAGAACTGTATTCGGACATATACCTGCAAAGGGTCAACAATTAGAAGACCATTATTTTGGTGCAATTCCCGAGCGCGTATATGCTTTCATGAGAGATTTCGAAAATGAATCTTACAAATTGGGAATTCCATTACGTACACGTCACAACGAGGTAGCTCCTGCACAGTTTGAGTGTGCTCCAATTTTCGAAGAACTTAATATAGCAGTAGATCATAACACATTATTAATGGATATCATGACGCGCGTAGCAAAGCGTCACAAACTTCGCGTGTTGTTGCATGAAAAACCATTTGCCGGAATCAATGGTAGTGGTAAGCACAACAACTGGAGTATGGCAACTGATACCGGAGTGAATTTGTTGGCTCCTGGTAAAACACCAAAAACAAATTTGATGTTCCTTGCCTTCTTTGTGAATACCATTAAAGCAGTACATGATCATGCTGATTTACTACGTGCTGCTATTGCATCTGCGGGTAATGATCACCGTCTTGGTGCAAACGAAGCACCACCAGCTATCATTTCTGCTTACATCGGCGGGTACCTTGCAAAGGTGTTGAACGAAATCGAAAGCAGAGTTGGAGATAAATTTGATGAGCAAGATGAAGTGATGTTGAAATTAGACATCCACAAGAATATTCCTGAATTGTTATTAGATAACACAGATAGAAACAGGACTTCTCCATTTGCTTTCACTGGAAACAAATTTGAATTCCGTGCAGTTGGATCTTCTGCAAACTGCGGATACAACATGACTGTATTGAATACTATCATGGCAGAAACTTTGAGCAGTTTCAAATCAGAAGTGGACAGCTTAATTGAGAAAGGCGACAAGAAAGAAGTTGCAATCATGCAAGTGATCAAGTCTTACATCAAAGCATCTAAGAATGTATTGTTTGAAGGTGATGGTTACAGTGAAGAGTGGCAGCAAGAGGCAGCAAGACGTGGTTTGCCTAACTTGAAGACTACTCCGCTTGCGCTTGATTCTTTGGTAACTGATAAAGCAATGTTATTGTTCCAAAAGCACAAAGTTCTTTCACATAAAGAACTTGAAGCACGTCATGAAATTGAACTTGAAAAATACATCAAGTATGTTCAGATTGAAGGTCGCGTAATTGGAGACCTTGCTGGTAACCACATTTTACCAGCAGCTATCCGCTACCAAAATGTGTTGATCAACAACATCAAAGGTCTAAAAGATCTTGGCATGAAGGAAGATGCATACAAAGCACAATTGAATGTATTGAATGAAATTTCAGAACATATTAATAAAGTTCAGATACTAACAGGGCAAATGACTGAAGCAAGAAAAGCAGCCAATGCAATCTCTTCTTCAAGAGATAAAGCAATTGCATATTGCGATAAAGTGAAGCCTTATTTCGACGATATCCGTTATTCAGTTGACAAACTTGAATTACTGGTTGATGATTCTGAGTGGGAACTTCCTAAATACAGAGAAATGTTGTTCTTAAGATAATTGGGACAATGGAAAATTGGATAATGAAAAAACCCCGCAAATGCGGGGTTTTTTATTGTAGGTAGTTTTGGTTCGTTATTCAGCATGAAAAAGCAATTACTGCATTTTAAAAGTATCCAAAAACTTTGTGGTGAAATTACCACTAATGAAATCTTCGTTCTTCATCAACTGTTGATGGAAAGGTATCGTTGTTTTAATACCCTCAATTACATACTCACTTAATGCCCTGCTCATGGTATCAATTGCTTCTTTTCTGGTTCTAGCTACTGCAATAATTTTTGCAATCATTGAATCATAATAAGGAGGAATAACATACCCGGCATACACATGAGAGTCTACACGAATACCATGTCCACCTGGTTGATGAAGTACAGTAATTTTACCGGGACTAGGTCTGAAATCATTGTAAGGATCCTCTGCATTGATCCTGCATTCTATTGCATGCATTTCAGGAAAATAATGCTTACCTGAAATAGGCTCACCCGCAGCAATTTTGATCTGCTCCTTGATCAAATCGAAATTGGTTACTTCCTCAGTAACACAATGCTCAACCTGAATACGGGTATTCATTTCCATGAAATAGAAATTCCTGTGCTTATCAACCAGAAACTCAATCGTACCCACACTTTCATACCCAATGGCTTCTGCAGCTTTCACTGCAGCAGCACCCATGCGTTCACGTAAATCATCCGTCATGAATGGAGAAGGTGATTCTTCTACCAACTTTTGGTGACGTCTTTGAATAGAGCAATCTCGCTCACTCATGTGACAAACTTTACCGTAACGATCTCCTGCTACTTGAATTTCAATATGTCTTGGCTCCTCTACAAATTTTTCCATGTACACGCCATCATTCTTGAAAGAAGCAAGAGCTTCCGCCTTGGCTGTATTATATGCTTTTTCAATTTCAGCTTCTTCCCAAACCACTCGCATACCTTTACCACCGCCACCTGCAGTAGCTTTTAGAATGACTGGATAGCCAATTTCTTTAGCTATACTTTTAGCTTGATCAACGCTCTCTAATAAACCTCCACTACCTGGAACAACGGGAACACCAGCTTTTATCATGGTTTCTTTCGCTGTTATCTTATCTCCCATTGAACGAATTTGGTCGGGTGTTGGGCCAATAAACTTGATGCCATGTTCACCACAGATTTCAGCAAATTTTGCATTCTCGGCAAGAAAACCATATCCGGGATGCACTGCATCCGCATTGGTAATTTCCATTGCCGACATCAGGTGAGGAATATTTAAATAAGAGTCTGCACTTGAAGGCTTACCTATACATACCGCCTCATCAGCAAATCTCACATGTAAACTGTCTTTATCTGCTGTTGAATAAACCGCGACAGTCTTGATACCCATTTCTCTACAAGTCCTGATCACCCTTAAAGCAATTTCTCCTCTATTGGCGATCAATATCTTTTTGAAACTTTTCTTAGAATCTTTGGTCATGCCACATTTTTAGATGAAAAAATAAACCTGATTTCCAAATTGGACTATGCAGGCTCAACAAGGAATAGAGGCTGATCATATTCAACTGGTGATGAGTCATCCACCAATATTTTTACAATCTTACCGCTCACTTCACTTTCAATTTCATTGAAAAGCTTCATGGCTTCGATAACACAAACTACCTTGCCATTTCTTACCTCATCCCCTTCTTCTATAAAATTTGGCTTATCAGGCGCCGGCTTACGGTAAAAAGTACCAATCATTGGACTCTTGATGGTAATTAGATTATCTGCAGCTTTTGGAGCGGCAGCTGGAGCAGCTGCTGCAGGAGCTGAAGCAACAGGTGCTGCTGCAACTGGCATAGCTTGCATTTGAGGAAGAGATTGCATAGGAGCAGCAGTCACATATTTATCCTCTTTTTGCTTGATGGTAATTTTGATGTCTTTTTCCTCAATGGTCAGTTCACTGATATTTGATTTATTGACCATTTTAACGAGATCCTGAATTTGCTTCAAATCCATTTTAATAAATTTTGGGGTTGAAATCGGGAGGTAAAGGTGAGAGAAAAACAATTACCCTCCAAATTAAATTTGGTCCATTTTTTATGTAAAAAGCCCCTATTTTGTGAAAAAAAGGGGCTTTTTTGGTCGATTTTATCGAAAAATCAATAAAAACTAGTCTTTCACTCTTTCGATATATTCTCCTGTTTTGGTATTGATTCTGATCACATCTCCCTCATTTACAAATAAAGGGACCATTACTGTTGCACCAGTCTCCACTGTAGCCGGCTTCAACGTACGGGTTGCTGTATCACCTCTTAAACCAGGTTCAGAATAGGTAACTTTTGAAACCACCTTATCAGGTAGTTCTACACTCATTGGCAATTCAGTTTCAGTATTGAACAATACAGAAACTTCCTGGCCATCGGTAAGGAATTGAGGCGCATCAACTAAGTTTTCTGCAACTGCTACCTGTTCAAATGTTTCGTTGTCCATGAAATTAAATCCAGTCTCATCTTTATAGAGATATTGGTAACTCTTTCTTTCAACCCTTACAGGGAAGATGGTATCCCCACTGTTCCATGTTTTTTCTATTGATCGATTATTGTCAACACCTTTGAGCTTTGCCCATACCTTAGCAGCTGCTCTAGCCGTCTTGTTTTCACCGAATTCAATTACCGTGTAAAGGCTTCCATCTAATTTGATAATAAGCCCCCTTGAGATATCTGACGTGTTTGCCATAACTGTGATTTGAGGGGGCAAAGGTAATCCAATTTGGCAAATAACACCATACCTTTGCGGCGCAAACAATCTATCTTACCTATAAATTAAAAAAAATGAAAGTAACTGTAATTGGAGCTGGTGCAGTTGGTGCAACTTGCGCCGATAATATAGCACGCGCAGGCGTTTGTACCGAATTGGTTTTACTCGATATCAAAGAAGGATTTGCAGAAGGTAAAGCACAAGACATGCAGCAGACTTCTGCATTACTCGGATTTGATACCAAGATTACTGGTTCAACTAATGATTATTCAAAAACAGCTGACAGCAATGTTGTAGTTATTACATCTGGTATTCCCCGTAAACCGGGAATGACACGCGAAGAGTTAATCGGCACCAATGCAGGCATTGTAAAGACGGTTTGTGAAAACGTATTGAAGTATTCTCCCAATACCATCATCATTGTAATCAGTAACCCAATGGATACCATGACCTATCTCGCTTTGAAATCTACTGGTTTACCAAAGCACAGAATTATTGGCATGGGTGGAACACTCGATAGCAGTCGCTTTAAATACCAACTAGCACAACACCTTGGTTGCAGTGCTGGTGATTTGAATGCTATTGTTATAGGCGGACATGGAGATACCACTATGATTCCTTTGATCAGCAAAGCAACCTGGAACAGCATTCCTGTTTCACAATTCCTCAGCCAAGAACAACAAGATAAAATTGTTGCTGATACAATGGTAGGTGGTGCAACACTTACTAAGCTCATTGGTACTTCTGCTTGGTACGCACCAGGTGCAGCCGGAGCAGCACTTGTAAGCAGCATCCTAAGAGATGAAAAGAAACTATTCACTTGTTGCGTTGCCTTGGATGGTGAATACGGACAAAAAGATATTTGCCTTGGCGTTCCTGTAGTAATCGGAAAAAATGGTTGGGAAAAAATTCTACCTCTTGAACTCAATGCAGCAGAACAAGAAGCATTTGAAAAAAGTGCAGTTGCAGTTCGTTCAATGAATGAAGTGTTAGGATAATTACAGTTACCCGTTAATAGTTAACGGTTAACTGTTAACGGGTAATTATTCCTCTACATAATCCAAATCCTTGTGGAATGTCTCTTCCGTCTTATACAAGGCAATTAAGGCAATTCCAATAACAATAATTCCAGTAACAATACCGCTCTTCACCATTGACCAATGTAATGAGTGAATAAAATAACCATTGAACAACATATTCATCAATGGCAATGAGCCTCTAACCATATTGGGTATGGTGGTTGCCGCAGTTGCTCTTATGTTTGTCCCGAAATGCTCTGCACCCATTGTAACAATAATTGCCCAAAATCCTGAAGCATAACCCAAGAAGAAACAACACCAATACATGGTGGTATCTGAATTATTAAGTGGGCTAAAATAGAAGGATACCGCGATAACGCAGACTACATACATAAAATATAAAGCTTTCTTTCTGCTTTGGTAATACTGACTAATAAACCCAACTGTGATATCACCTAATGCATTTCCTATATACCCATACATCACACATGCTCCAGCAATTACTGCACTACCCTCATACAATTCCATCGCAAAACGATTACTGAGTGTAATTAAAATACCTACAATAAACCAAGAAGGCACACCTACTAAAATTGCGAGCAAATATTTTTTCAATAATGCAGGAGTCGTAAACAATTTCAACAGATTTCCTTTTTCAACATGTGCAGCCACCTTTTTAAACAAAGTACTCTCTGCAACACTTACTCTCAACAATAACAACAAAATACCTAAACCGCCACCAATCATGTAACACAATCTCCAATCTTTTGTAAAATCAAAAATCAAATAAGCGAGTACTGCCCCAAACACACCAACACCCGTAATGAAACTCGTCATAATGCCACGTTTACTTTTTGGCATAATTTCAGAAACCAGCGTTATACCTGCACCCAACTCGCCAGCCAAACCAATTCCTGTTATAAAGCGCAGATGTGCGTATTGGTCGACTGTCTGCACGAACCCATTAATAAAATTAGCAATTGAATACAAGAGGATAGAACCAAACAAAACACTTAACCTCCCTCTTTTATCACCCATAATACCCCATAAAATTCCACCCAGCAACAAACCAAACATCTGCCAATTGATGATCTTAGCACTCGCATTAACAATTTCAGCATCAGGCACCATCAAAGACTTTAAACTGGGCTCTCTTACAATTGAAAAAATCAATAAATCATAGATATCTACAAAATAGCCGAGAGAGGCAACAAGAATCAAAAAAGTCCTTGACCTGTGTTCAGGTGAAAATGCTTTTGCAATCATGAACAGTTAGTTTTGAAGTACAATATAATTTTATTTAAAGACCTACCAAAGCTTTTTCTAATACTTGTGACTTCAAATTTCTTTAGAAATCATTACATTTAATCATGACAATAGACCAACATAAGCCAACAACTATTAGCGATAGGAAATTATACCTCACCATCATTATCGCAGCACTTGGTTATTTCGTTGACATATATGAACTTCTTTTATTTTCAATAGTGAGAAAACCCTCTTTGCTTGGCATTGGAGTACCAGATGATAATATCGCTATGTTAGAAGCCAGTGCTAAAGTGATTAACTGGCAAATGATTGGATTACTTATTGGTGGTATTTTATGGGGTGTTTTGGGAGACAAGAAGGGAAGACTTAGTGTTCTATTTGGTTCGATTCTTATGTATTCCGTTGCAAATTTTGCAACAGGCTATGTGCAAACTGTTGATCAATATGCTTGGGCAAGATTTATAGGAGGAATTGGACTTGCAGGTGAATTAGGCGCAGGCATTACACTTGTTTCAGAGATTATGCCAAAGAAAAACAGGGGCTTAGGTACTTCACTGGTTGCAGGTATTGGATTACTGGGGGCAGTTTTTGCTTTCTTTATTTTCAAGCTCACCAAAGATTGGAGGTTGTGCTACAAAATAGGTGGTGTGATGGGAATTATTTTGTTGCTGCTACGCGTTAGTGTTGCCGAAAGTATGATGTATACAAAAGTGAAAGCCGAAAATATTAGTCGCGGTAACTTTTTCATGTTCTTTACCAATGCCCAAAGATTCAAAAAATACATGTTGGCTATTCTGATTGGATTACCCACTTGGTATGTCATAGGTATTTTGATGAATTTTAGTAATCGCTTTGCACTTGACTTATACCCAGGAAGTTTAATTGATTCAGGGGAGTCTACCATGTATGGGTATATAGGTATATCCATTGGAGATATAACAATAGGTTTAGTCAGTCAATATTTAAAGAGTAG
The DNA here is from genome assembly GCA_041162625.1 of Bacteroidota bacterium. Classification (GTDB taxonomy): domain Bacteria; phylum Bacteroidota; class Bacteroidia; order Chitinophagales; family Chitinophagaceae; genus Pollutibacter. The sequence continues at coordinate 48,196 of JBEASE010000001.1, forward strand.
AAAAAAAGCACTCTATATTTTCTATGCCCTAACTATCGTATTTAGTGTTTTATATTTTAGCAGCTTCAACAACAGCGACAGTAATATGTATTTAATTTGTGGTTTGCTGGGTTTTAGCAGTGGATTTTGGGCCATATTTGTAACGATGGGTGCAGAGCAATTTGGTACCAATCTTAGAGCTACTGCAGCAACTACAATTCCCAATATGGTTAGAGGAGCATTACCATTAATGAATTTAATGTTTATACAAGTCTTTCAAGAAAAACTACACTTTTCGCTTATACAGAGTGGAATTGCAACAGGTAGCATCGTTATGATCATTGCTATTGTTGCAGCAATCTTTACAGAAGATACATTTAAAAAGGACCTGAACTATATTGAAATGTAAAGCCTATATCGACTTTCTTTTCACTAGTTTTATGATGACAGGCGCAGTTGTAACCAAGACTATTCCGAGCACAATAAACTCTAATCTTTCCTTTAGGTCAAATCCATATTGACTAAGAAAAAATTTATAGAGATAATGTCCGGCAAACATCATGCTAAAAACCCAGGCAACACAACCAACAATATTATAAAAAGTGAATTTGGGTTTATCCATTCTTACAATTCCTGCAATTATAGGCGCGAAAGTCCTAATAATGGGTAAAAATCTTGCAAATACAATTGCGCCACCACCATGCTTGTCGTAAAACTCTTTAGCAGTAAACAGGTGTTTCTTTTTAAAGAAGAAAGTGTCTTTACGACTAAATAAATAAGGTCCGCTTGCTGCCCCAAACCAATATCCTACACTATTACCAATGATACCGGCTACAATAACCAGCAGACAGACCAATACCAAGTTCAACACATCATTGTTCATCAGTAAAATTTCACCGGCTAATTCATTACTGTAAATTCCCGCAACGAATAATAATGAGTCACCTGGCAAAAAGAACCCTGCAAATAGTCCAGTTTCTGCAAATACAATAAATAAGAACAGCCACAATCCCCCATGCTGTATATAGAACTCAGGATTTAAAAAATCCTTCCACTGAATAACCAACTCAACCATAATCTTTACTTTTTCAATTACACTTCCTCTGAAACAGTCCCAGGTGACAACTCTCCTTCCCATTTGCTGACTGCAGTTGTTGCTAAAGCATTTCCAACTACATTGGTCATTGACCTAAACATATCGCAAAAATGATCGATAGGCAAAATTAATGCAATTCCTTCTGCCGGTATATTAAACATCGCACAAGTGGCAGTAACTACAACAAGCGATGCTCTTGGCACACCTGCTATCCCTTTACTGGTAAGCATCAATACCAACAGCATGGTTAACTGTGTTCCTAAATCAAGTTGAATGCCATAAGCCTGTGCGATAGCTAAACTTGCAAAAGTCATGTACATCATACTTCCATCAAGATTAAAACTATATCCCAAAGGCAAAATGAAGGATACAATCTTGTCTTTACAACCAAATCGCTCAAGCTCACTTGTTAGTTTTGGAAATACTGCCTCACTGCTTGTTGTACTAAATGCAATGAGTAATGGTTGTGATATGCCTCGCAGCAAAACAAAAAGTCTGTTCCCTAAAATCAAATAACCTACCAACAACAAGACAATCCACAACACCACTATTCCTGCCAAAAATGCAAGTAGGTATTGCCCGTAAAATAAAAACACCTTTAACCCTTTTGTTGCAATTACAGCTGATATTGCCCCAAACACACCCAAAGGCGCAAAATTCATTACATACCCCACCATTTTTAAGATGATATGGGCAACAGCATCTAATGCCTTTACAATCACTTTCCCTTTATCCCCCAAAGCAGCAGTTGCTACACCAAAAAATATACTGAATACCACAAGTTGCAATATCTCATTGTGCGCCATTGCTTCAATCAAACTTTTTGGAAATACATGCTCAATAAAAGTAACGACTGAAAACTGTTGTGTTTTTCCAATCAAATCTTTGGCACTTTCTACATCCGCATTCCCCAATTCAATTGCAGCTCCTGGTTTAAAAAAATTCACTAATAACATGCCCAGTAACAAGCTTGTTAGGGAGGCTGAAATAAACCACAACATAGCCTTTCCGCCTACCCTTCCAACTGCCTTTAGATCGCCCAATTTTGCAATTCCAACCACCAAGGTGGTAAATACAAGTGGAGCAATAACCATTTGTACTAATCTTAAAAAGATGGTAGTCAGCAATTTTATATTAGAAGAAAAAGACTTAATGGTTTCGGGAGAGGACTGTAAATGAATAATATATCCTACTCCTATACCCAAGACCATTGCAATGATAATATATAGCGTAAGTCTTCCTGAAGAACCTTTCATTGGCAAACAGTTTATACTTTAAGTACTCAAAATAAATGATTTACTTGGATTTTAGTACTTTATCTAAAGGCATAAAATAAAAATTTAGGATATGGAATAATTGGCTATTTTAGAACTTTCATATACCAAATAACCAAAGAATTGCTATGAATTTATTTAGAAGAAAATCGCTTACAGACATGTTGTCTCAGGCGGCAGACTCTGAAAAGGGATTGAAGCGAACACTTGGCGCAGGAAACCTTATTGCATTAGGAATTGGCGCCATCATTGGCGCTGGTTTGTTTGTTAGAACTGCAGCTGCAGCTGGACAAGCAGCGGGGCCTGCAGTTACACTATCATTCATAGTAGCAGCAATTGGCTGTGCGTTTGCTGGACTTTGTTATGCTGAATTTGCATCCATGATTCCAATTGCAGGTAGCGCCTATGCCTACTCATATGTAACAATGGGTGAATTAATTGCCTGGATCATTGGATGGGCGCTCATTATGGAATATGCGCTGGGCGCAGCAACAGTATCCATTGCATGGAGTGAATATTTAAACAAGCTTTTAGGAGGTGCTATCCCCTATGAATGGTGTCACTCGCCATTTGAAAGTTTTACTGACTCAGCAGGTGTGCTTCACCAAGGGATGATCAATGCGCCTGCTTTAATCATATTATTATTACTCACCTTACTGTTGATAAAAGGAACACAAGAGTCAGCGATGGTGAATGCAATTATTGTATTTGTAAAAGTAGCTGTTGTTTTGATCTTCATCGCCATTGGATGGCAGTTCATAAATAGTGCCAACTATGAGCCTTATATGATCCCAGCTACTGAAGCCCCTGTTGTAGACCAAGCGGGAAAAGTTATCGCTGATTACAGCGGCTGGAACAAGCATGGTTGGGGTGGTGTTCTCGGTGGCGCTGCGATTGTGTTTTTTGCATTCATAGGCTTTGACGCAGTTTCAACTGCTGCACAAGAAGCAAAAAACCCAAAACGTGATATGCCAATAGGTATTTTAGGTTCACTAGTAGTTTGTACCATTCTCTATATCTTATTTGGACACGTATTGACTGGAGTTGCGAACTGGAAAGAGTTTGTTGATCCTGAAAAAGGACGTGAAGCTTCAGTGGCCTACACCATATCAACATACATGAAAGGATATGGCTGGTTGGCTACTGCTGTCACTGTTGCCATTCTTGCTGGTTTCTCATCAGTAATACTAGTAATGTTAATGGGACAAAGTAGAATTTTCTATACCATGAGTAATGATGGTTTGATTCCAAAAGCATTTGGTGATCTTCACCCTAAATTCAAAACACCTTACAAATCAAACATGATCTTATTTTTGTTTGTAGGTGCATTTGCTGCATTTGTACCCGGACACGTTGCTGGCGACCTGACCAGTTTTGGAACTTTATTTGCCTTTGTACTAGTAAGTATTGGTGTTTGGATTTTACGCGTTAAGGCACCAAACATGGAACGTCCATTTAAAGCTCCTATTGCTCCTGTAGTTAGCACCTTGGGTGCGATTATTTGTACATTGATGATAGTTGGCCTCGACCAACAAACGTTGAAAGTTGCATTTGGCTGGATGGCAGTAGGATTAGTAGTTTATTTCCTTTACAGTAAAAAGAACAGTAAACTTAACAGTTGATAATCTTTAAAATACAGCATAAAAAAGGCCTCTTTTTGGGGCCTTTTTTATTGAAATGGTAGATAAATTAGACAAGAAGCAATAGAAAACGTAATAAATTGTATTTTGAATACAAATACTATTTTTGGCAGAATTTAATAATAAGTTATAATGAAGAATTCGAAAGTCTGGGTATTAATACTATCAGCAACGTGCACATTAATAATGGGTTGTGGAGGATCAAAAAATACAGAAAATGGAATTGCTGGTTGGTATACCATGCAATCTCAAATATTTACTGCAAATGGTGTAGAAAGTGTGATAGATCATGCTGAGCAAAGAAAAGTTTACACTGATCAATACTACGCTTTTACTAATATGAGGGAGGACACGACCTCTTCATTTGGTTTTGGCTACTATACCTTCGATGGGAAAAAACTTGTAGAACATAATATATTTAGCACTGGTCTTCTTGACAGCTCTCGTTCATTCGATTTATTAATTGAACCTCATGAAGCTGGCTATAAACAAGTCATTCCTGAAATCATGATTGGTGGTGTACCCAACCGACTTGTAGAAGATTATTATAGAATTAATTTTAAAGGTAGTTCTGATATGGATGGCGTTTGGAAACTTGAAGAATACATCTCAGTAACCAACGGCGATACTACAAGATTTAAAAGAGATCAATATAAAATTTTCCAAAGTGGGTATTTCATGTTTGTACAGTATTTCATTGACCCCGCAACCAATACTCCTAAAAAAGGATTTGGCTTTGGTGATTTCAAATTAGAAAATACTGAAATAATTGAGACCAACGTATTCTCTAGTTATCCATCTGTTAGAGGAGTCCCCATAAGAATTAATCTGTCCCGCGACAGTGAAGATAGCTTTACACAAACTATCGTATCAGATACCAATGGAAGCACCTCTATAGAGAAATATAAGCGTATGCCCAAGATTTCCAATTCTGCTAGCAATCCTTAACTTTGCCTTTCATTAATTGAAATTATGGGAAGGATATTTGAAGTTAGGAAGTCTACTATGTTCGCACGTTGGGACAAAATGGCAAAACAGTTCTCAAGAATTGGAAAAGAAATTGCCATTGCAGTAAAAGCAGGCGGACCAGATCCTAATACCAATCCAGCTCTTCGCCGTTGCATGCAAAACGCCAAGAGCGTAAACATGCCTAAAGACAGAGTTGAAGCCGCCATCAAAAGGGCGATGGGTAAGGAAATGGAGAATTTTGAAGAAATCCTATATGAAGGCTATGCCCCTCATGGTGTTGCTGTGCTAGTGGAAACAGCAACAGATAATCACGTAAGAACAGTCGCCAATATCAAAGCACACTTTAATAAAGGAAATGGCGCACTTGGCAACAGTGGCAGCGTTAGCTTTCAGTTCAAGAAAATGGGTGTATTCAAATTAAAAAATGAAGGTCTAAACCAAGAAGACCTTGAACTTGAGCTTATTGATTTTGGACTAGAAGAATTAGGAGAGAGCACCAACGATGACGGTGAAGAAGTTTTAGTTATACGTTGCGGATTTGGGGATTTCGGTAACATGCAAAAAGCATTAGAAGAAAAAAACCTCAACCCACTAAGTGCAGAGGTTGAATGGATTCCTTCAACCACTGTTGAACTTGATGAAGAAAAAGCACAAGAAGTGCTCAAGCTTGTGGATAAACTGGAGCAAGATGAAGATGTTCAAAAAGTATTCCACAACCTTAAATAAATAAGTCTGCTACAACAAGCACCAGATAGTGATTGTATTGTTTTTTACGATGGAGATTGTGTACTGTGTTCTAAGACAGTAATTTTCTTGCTTAAAGTAGATAAAAAAAATCGACTAAAATTTGCACCTCTGTCGGGTTCCACTAGTAAATCTCTTTCAATAGCTAAAGCCGAACAACAGGAATCTACTGTAGTATTTTATAAAAGCGGAATCCTTTTTTATCAATCAACAGCAGTTCTTAAAATCGCTAAACTTTTACCCTTCCCTTGGTCTTTATTTAGTATTTTTTTATTGATCCCTGCGTTCATTAGAGATTACGTCTATGGCCTTATTGGCAGAAACAGATACAAATGGTTTGGAAAAAACGAATACTGTTTTGTACTGCATCCTAACTTTGAGGATAGGTTTTTAGATTAACTTATTCGGCCATTATCTCTTCCACCTTATTGATGATATCTTCTGCGTTGGGCTTTGAGAAATAATCCCCATCACTACCATATGTTGGTCGGTGTGATTGTGCACAAAGTATTTTAGGAGCAGCATCCAACCAACGATAACCACCTTGTTTATCCATAACCTCAGAGAACATAAATGAAGTAGCCCCTCCTGGTACGTCTTCATCCACAAACAAAATGCGATTGGTTTTTTTCAATGATACCACAATCTTATGATTGATATCAAATGGCAATAAGGTCTGCACATCAATTACTTCACAATCAATACCCTGATCCGCTAAGAATGCAGCAGCCTCTTCAGCAATTCTCAATGTTGAGCCATAAGAGACTATTGTTATATCAGTGCCTTCGCGAACTATTTCTGGTACCCCAAATGGCAACTTATAGGAAAGTAGATTAGTCGGAGTTTTTTCTTTTAATCGGTACCCATTCAAACATTCAACTACTATTCCGGGATTTTTTTCTTCTAACAAAGAGTTGTAAAAACCAATGGCCTGCACCATATTCCTTGGCACACAAATTCGAAAACCATTTAAAGCATTTATCATCAAGCCCATTGGAGAGCCGCTATGCCAAATACCTTCTAAGCGATGGCCTCTGGTTCTTACAATAATGGGAGCAATCTGCTTACCAGTAGATCTAAAATGAAGTGTTGCGGCATCATCACTCAATATTTGCAAACCAAATAGTAAATAATCCAAGTACTGAATTTCTGCAATTGGTCTCAAACCTCTCATAGCCATGCCAACACCCTTACCCATGATGGTCAACTCACGAATACCAGTATCAAAAATGCGGTGCGCACCATGTTTTTGTTGCAACCCTGCAAACCCTTGGTTCACATCACCAATCTTTCCTAAATCTTCACCAAAAGCAACAACCTTGTTGTTTGAAGCAAATAATTCATCAAAATATTTATTAAGAATTTCATAACCATTTTGAAGCGGGCTATCTTCCTGTATTAATCCCTCTGGTAATTCTAATGAAATCTGCTGATTGCCTTCATCAAAATACAAATAGGAATTGAAGAGTGATTTACTTTCAGCCAACAACTGGTTATAATAATTCTCTAATTCACTGATCACACCTTTATCTCTGAGTAGAGAAATTGTTTTTCTCAAAGCAGCCATTACGTCTCTTCTGAAGGGAACGGTATTGCTTAATAGTTCTTGGTGAAGTTTTTCAACCGACCCTGTAGTATCATGAGCAATAACTTCAGCTATCAAACGAAGCACTTTTGATTTTTGCTCTTGAATTGGTCCATCATATAATTTCCAGGTATCCTGACGACACTGCAATACAAAAGCTCTTGATTTTTCTTCAAGTGTTGTTATTTCTTCATCACTAGCCAAAGCATTTTCAAGAATCCATGTACGCATTTTAGGGAGACAATCCCATTCCCTTTCCCACTGCAATCGTTCTGGTGTTTTGTAACGTTCATGACTACCTGAAGTAGAATGTCCTTGTGGCTGTGTTAATTCTTCAACATGAAATAACACAGGAACATGTTCATTTCTAGTAAGTGCTATTCCCTCTTCAAATGCTTCGCACATTTGTGCATAGTCCCAACCCTTTACACGATAAATATAAATTCCGTTGGAAGTTCTTGATTTTACAAAACCAGATAATGCTTCAGATATAGAAGCTTTTACTGTCTGTACCTCTTTAGGAACTGAAATGCCATATCCATCATCCCAAACAAATACTGCTAGTGGAACCTGACTAACAGCAGCAGCATTCATGGTTTCCCAAAAATGCCCTTCACTTGTTGATGCATCGCCTATGGTAGCAAAACAAACTTCATTGCCTCCATTAGAGTGTGTATTTTCATTTTTAAGCACAGGCACATTACGATAAACTTTTGAAGCATAAGCCAACCCGAATGCCTTAGGCATATGACCTGCTGTTGGCGCTATACCAGCAGCTAGATTTTTACGATTGACTAAATCCAAAAAATCACCTTTATCATTTATAAAAGGAGAGCAAAAATGAGAATTCATTTGTCGCCCTGCACTATGTGGATCATGATCAGGATTTGGATCTGCATATAGCTGTGAAAAAAATTCACTAATGGTTGCTATACCTGTTGCAAAGGCAAAAGTTTGATCACGGTAATATCCTGCACAAAAATCACCTGGTTTAAAAAATTTCGCCATGGCAACTTGAGGAACTTCTTTACCATCACCGAATATGCCAAACTTGGCTTTACCAGTTAGTACTTCTTTCCTTCCCAATAAACTTGCTTGTCTACTTTCAAAAGCAATTTTATAATCATTGATCACTGCCGTTTTGAAGGCTTCAAATGACAATGCTTCAGCGGATTGCAACTCTGTGATCAAATTAGGATCCATGCGACAAAACTAACCCCTTTTTATAAAAAAAAAAGGGACAAACGGCTAATGGAACAAAGTGTTAAAAACTTGTTCCGTCAACTGTTCGTCCCGTACCTTAGGGTATACCTACTACTTCTTATTCAACTTGTCAAAATCGGCTGCAGAAAGTACTTCCCCAGCAATTTTTAATTCTACAGGAGCATCTACACCTTTGATTTTTACGAATACTGTTTTTTCAAAGGGACCAGGAGCAGCAGCGTTAAATCCAGCCTTGATTTTTTCAGTCTTAGCCTTCATCACTGGTGCTTGAGGCCATGTTGGCGTTGTACAACCGCAAGATGCTGTTGCAGTCTCAATAATGACCGCACCACTTGAAACATTGGTAAACTCAAAATCATAGGTTACAGGTACCCCTTGTTTGATTTTTCCAAAGTTATGCCTCATTTCTTTGAATTTAACTACAGCAGCTGCATTATTGCTTGCATTTTGAGCAAAACCCACAACTGCAAAAAGAGCAACAAAAACTGTTAACATGATCTTCTTCATAATGCTATTTTTTTGATTTTTATTCTTGACTAATTTTCAACTTTTTTAAAAAACTGATGCTCTTGTTCGATGGCGCAGGCTGGTCAGGTGTTCTCCAGACATCCCCTTTTATAGTAATCAACATCGTTTCTCCTTGGCCATAAAACACAGTAATAGTCTTCTCAAAATTGCCAGCCTCTGCAGCGTTGTAACCTACTTTAATTTGTGTTGTTCCTCCGGGCTGAACAGCTTCTCTTTGCCAAACAGGTGTGGTACACCCACATGAAGCCTGCACATCTGTTATCTGTAAAATTGATTTACCAGTGTTCTTGATATCAAATACATGAAAGACGGGCTTTCCTTGTGGGATTTTTCCAAAATCAAATAAAGACTCCTTTAATACAAACCCAGTTGATACAACTGTTTGTTGTCCAATTGCATAATTGCTGAGCAAAAAGAATAAAACAATTAGTGATATGTTATTAATATACTGCTTCATCAATAATTCAAAATTACACATTGTTGTTGAAGCATCCAATTTGCCTAAATTTGTATCATGTTAAAACCTTCACAAAGAGGGGAATTGATGCCCCCTTCGCCTATTAGAAAATTGGTGCCTTTTGCAGAAAAAGCAAAATCGAGAGGAATTAAAGTGCATCATCTCAATATTGGGCAACCCGACATTGAAACACCCGTTGAGATCATGAATGCAGTAAAAAATGCTGATATAAAAGTATTAGCGTACAGCCATAGTGCAGGCAATGAATCGTACAGAAAAAAACTGGTAGAGTACTACAAAAAAAATGACATCAGTGTAACTGCTGATGAAATAATCATCACAGCAGGCGGAAGTGAAGCAATTGTGTTTGGCATGATGGCCTGTCTAGATGCTGGTGATGAAATCATCATTCCTGAGCCATTTTATGCCAACTACAATGGATTCGCCGTAATGGCAGGAGTGAAGATCATACCTGTCACCTCTTCCATCGAAAATGGATTTGCACTACCTCCAATTTCTGCATTTGAAAAACTCATTACAGCTAAAACAAAAGCCATTCTAATTTGTAACCCCAATAACCCTACAGGTTATTTATACAGCAAGGAAGAGATGTTACAATTAGAAGATATATGCTTGCGGAACAAATTATTTTTGTTTTCTGACGAAGCCTATCGTGAATTCTGTTACGATGGAATATACACAAGTGCGTTGCACCTTGAAAAAATTCAAGAACAAGTCATTTTAATGGATACCATTTCAAAACGTTACTCGGCTTGTGGCGCAAGAATTGGCGCTTTTGTAACCAAGAATAAAGAGGTCTACCAAGCAGCCATTAAACTGGCACAAGCCAGGTTAAGTCCACCCGGACTCGCTCAAATCTTGGGTGAAGCTGCTGTTGATCTTCCTGATGATTATTTCAATGAGCCAAAAGCGGCCTACTTATCAAGACGCGATCTGCTGGTTAAACGTCTCAACCAAATGGAAGGTGTATTTTGCCCAACCCCTGGGGGTGCATTTTATGTTATTGCAAAATTGCCTATCGACAATGGTGATCGTTTTTGCCAATGGTTATTGGAGTCTTTCTCCTACCAGGGACAAACGGTGATGCTTGCACCTGCAAGCGGTTTCTACGAAACCAAAGACCTAGGCAAAAATGAAGTGCGATTGGCTTATGTTATCAATAACGACGATATAAATGCAGCAATGGATTGTTTGCAAGAAGCACTAAAAGTTTATCCAGGAAAAATAAATTAGAATTTATTGATCAGGTACACGCCTCCAATTACCATTGCTGATCCATAAATCATATAACCATGTATGGTTTCGCCTAAAAGTAGAACTGATAGCAGCATGGCAAAAATGGGTATGAGGTTGTTAAAGGCCGAAGTCCTTAGCGGACCAATTGCCTTGATACCTTCGTAATACCAAACAAAACCAAGAACAGAACCACAAATACCTAAATAAACAATTGCCAGCCAAACTGTCCAATCTACATACACAGGGAAAGTTTCAAATGGCACAAAAAATACAATGAACATCATACCTGTAATTATTGCCCATGTTGATGCCTGTAAAGGTGATGCAAACTTCAATGCATCTTTTGCAAAATAAGTATAGAAAGCCCATGAAACAGGGCATCCCAACATTAAAGCATCACCCCAAGTAAACATGGTAAACAACTCCATGATATCTCCTCTTGCAATAACAATGGCAGTGCCGATAAGAGATATGAGCAATCCCAAAATTTTAATCCCAGCAATTCTTTCTTTTCCAATCAGTGAAGAAATCAGCATAACCAGGACTGGATTGAGAGCAACAATTAAAGCACCGTGACTAGCCTTTACTAGTCTTAACCCAGTAAAAAAGAAAAAACTGTAAGCAAAAATGCCAGTGAAACCCAATAAAGCAAGTTGAATAAATTGTTTACGCGTTAGTTTAAATGCTTTTGAATCTTTGAACAACATCATGGGCACCATGAACAACAATGCAACCAAGTAACGAAAAGAAGCTCCTGTAAATGACCCAAATACATGCGATGCCATTTTGGTAGCAATGAAGGTACCGCCCCACATGATGGCGACTAAAACTAACTTGAGGTAAATCACTCAATAAAGATATCAAATCTTACGCTGATGACTGTACGAAGAAATTGTTGACTATTGAACTACAACTCCCATTCTTTTTGTGATCATCTCAATAGATCTTCTTACCTCCTTACGTTCAATATCCTTTTGCTTGATAAAACTGTTATCTTCTAATTTTCCAATCACTGCCTCTTGCTCCTCTTTATCTTCAAAAACCATGGTGCGGAACGGATTCGACATGTCTTTCTCTCTAGAAGCTACTATTCCATCATATACCTTCTCAGTAGTTTGTAAATATTCTACCAATAATTGCTCAATCTTTTCTTCATTAAAGGATCTTTTTTTCAATCCATCTATTTCCATCAATGATGCCAAAGCATGCAACAGCACTTGCTCATGATACGTTGATGCAGCATCCAAATAAGAAGCATGCACCCCATCCCAAGACTTCACCTTACCAGTACGAATTTTGTCTAACAAATTTGAAAATGTTGATGAAGGCATTAATTGACCACCTACATTCACCCAACTCTCTCGCTTAGCGTTAACTGAAAGCTGATTCACAAATGAAACAGGATCAAATTCTGTTTGTTGTTTAAATGCTGTAACCAACTCTCCTACTGCATAATACCTAACCATTTCAACATAGGCAGCATAAGCTTGACGCACTTTCAACAACACCACTTTTCGGTTACTGTTCTCAAAACCATCCGCAATTATTTCTAAGTCATCAACCAGCACATCTTGTTTCTCTAATAATTTGTAACCAGTCTTAATACAAGCATCATCTGCAGGAATTTTCTGTTCTTTTGATCTATAATATGCTTTACCTGTGTACAAGGCCATTAAAGCAATTGCATCAAAAATTTCATTCACACTGTCTGGCGCCAAACTTCTGTGTTCCAACAGAAGTTCTTTTGCAATCCTAGCATCACGGTCTTTGTACTTCCATTCATTCCGCTGCAATGCATAAAAATTATACCTGAACCAATAAGCAGGAATAATTCTCAATTCATTTGTACTTGGATCGTTGATTACCAAAGAAAATGGTATTGGTATATTCAACTCATAAGGAAAATCACCTTTGGCCAACAAGGAGAAGGAAGCAAACTTGGAATTGTGCTTCAAACTCACACAGAGTCCAGGCCAAAAACCCCTTCCTGCTACTAGCTCACCATCAGCACCTCTTGAATTATGATTAGAGCCAATTGTAGCACCTGCAGCAACATTTGATTGTCCCATCATCAATGATGCACACAAAAATGAATTATTATGATGTTGTTCATGAAATGGATAAATCAATGAATTCAAAACCTCACAGCAAGAGATGGTTGCATTATTACCCAAATAAGAATTGATCAAACGAGCACCATATTTCAATTGTGAATGAGATGCCATGAAAAAACGCACGGCCTTAACACCATAGAAAATTCTACATCCTACACCAATGATGCCATTTACCAATTCACAACCTTCTCCAATTTGCGTAGAAGCCTGGTCATTACTATTGATGGTAACATTCTTTATTTTATTTGCGCCTTTGATATAAGCATCAGAACCAATCAATACATCCTTGATCATTTTACAATTCTTGATTACAGTTCTGTCTCCTATGATTCCATAATGACCCCTTGCACTATCAAACTTTTTTTCCGTAAAAGAATGAAATGCATTCATCAACTTTTCATCATTCCTGTATTTCGACCAAATAAAAGCATCTGCCGTGAGCATACCATCAAATGGCAACACCTTTCTACCACCATTTTCATTACAAATCTCTAACCAAATACGTTGCGCTTCGGTCTCACCTTCTTTAATGATCCCATTACCAAATTTTGCGGTACTGGTTGTAGCCAATTCATTTACATTGGCAATCATCACCTCACTTCCTACAACAAAATGAGAGAAATAATTGACATTGTGCACACAAACGTTATCTCCAAAATCGCAACTGATAATAGTTGAATTATACAAACCAACTGATAAACTCAGACTATGAAATCCCAAAGATAGCGGCTCAAGTTTTCCGATTCTCACCAAACCAAAAAAGCTACAATGCTTAACCAGCTGAGGATCAAACTGAGCAGATACTAAAATATTATTCCAATTGTCAGAAGTATTACTATTTCTCACCAAGGTCTCAATCTCTGATGCAGTTAAACTTCTGTAGGCAATACCACTGTTGTTGTGTCTATTCCTTAAATGGTATTCATCTTTACCAGCAGGTAAATAATTTTCTGAGATAAATTCATACCCAATAGATGATATGGGCTTTTTACTGATCTTGTTCATAGGTGAGTATATAAATTATTCAACGGTTACGCTTTTTGCTAAATTTCTCGGACGATCAACATCCAATCCCCTACCTACTCCTATATAATAAGAGAGCAATTGTAGAGGAACAACATTTAATATAGGAGCAATCACTTCATCTGCTTCTGGCACGTAAATCAAATCGCCAGTGAGACTATCTACGCTTTTATCACCTTGTGTTACCACTGCTATAAGTTTACCTTTCCTTGCATTGATCTCTTGCATGTTGCTGATCACCTTCTCATGATAAGCATCTTTGGTGGCCACAAACAACACTGGCAAGTTTTCATCTACCAAAGCAATGGGACCGTGCTTCATTTCAGCAGCAGGATAGCCTTCTGCATGGATATAGGAAATCTCTTTCAACTTTAATGCACCTTCTAAGGCAACTGGGAAATTATATCCTCTACCCAAGAAGAGAAAACTTGAAGCAGCAGCATGTTTCAAAGCGACAGCCTTAACTGCATCAGCTGATTCGAGAATAGTTGCCACTTTATCAGGTACTGCATTCAACTCTTCCATCAATTGCACAAAACGTTGAGGTGTAATGGTGCTCTTTTCCTTTGCTATTTTCAATGCCATCATGGCCAATACCACCAATTGTGCAGTGAATGCTTTTGTACTGGCAACACCAATTTCCGGACCAGCATGTGTATACGCTCCTGCATGTGAGATACGCGCAATTGAAGAACCTACCACATTTAAAATACCAAAGATTATTGCACCTTGTTCTTTTGCTCGTTCTATGGCTACCAACGTATCTGCAGTTTCACCACTCTGAGAAATGGCAAAAATCACATCGCCTTTGTTGATGATGGGATTTCGATACCTGAACTCTGAAGCATATTCTACCTCCACTGGAATGCGACACAATTCTTCAATAATATATTCAGCCACCAAACCTGCATGCCAACTGGTTCCACACGCAATGATGATGATACGGTTGGCATTTTTCAATTCCTCCATGTATTGCTGCACACCACTCATGATGATTTCATGATTGGCCATATCTAATCTTCCTCTCAAACAATCAAAAATTGTTTTGGGTTGCTCATGAATCTCCTTCAACATAAAATGATCATATCCACCTTTCTCAATTGCTGCTAACTCTAAATCAAGTTGCTGCACATAAGGCGTGATGATTTCATTACCCAAGTTTTTTAAGATAAGCTCATCACCCTTGATGATTGCTAGTTCGAAATCATTTACATATACCACTTGATTGGTGTATTCTATTATCGGTGATGCATCTGATGCCAAAAAATGTTCGTTCTCACCAACACCAATTACCAAAGGACTCCCCTTTCTTGCAGCGATCAAGGTAGTTGGATCTTCATTATCCAATAATACAATTACATATGCACCTACTACACGTTTCAAAGCTACTCTTACAGCCTCTTCCAATGAACAATCGTTACAAGCCAAGATATCATCAATAAAATTGAGCAACACCTCAGTGTCCGTATCACTCTTGAATTGATAACCTTTGTTCACCAACTCTTGTTTGAGTGATGCATAATTTTCAATAATACCATTGTGAATCATGGCCAATCTGCCTGAAGCAGATAAATGCGGGTGCGCATTTCTATCACTTGGCTCTCCATGTGTAGCCCATCTGGTATGACCAATACCGATAGTTGCAGTAAGATTAGAACCTTCTAATGACTCTTCAAGCTTGGCTACTTTACCTTGCTTTTTATAAACATTGATACCGTTTTCATTTAAAGCAATACCTGCACTATCATAACCGCGGTACTCTAAACGCTTTAAACCTTTTAAAATCACTGGATAGGCCTCTCGGTGCCCCACATATGCTACAATTCCACACATAGGATAGAAATTATTTTGCAGCAAAATTACTTTTACATCTCTAGCCTTGGAAGTAAAAAAGAGAAATTATTTGATAAAAAGCATGAAATTAGAATTTTTTATGATATACTTTTTATTTTATATTAATAACTATATATTATTAATTAATAATTTTAGCTATATATCCCTTACTTCCACATAAATAATAATTTCTATAATTTTTGTCGGATTGGATGGCATGAGCCGATTGTCCGCTTATTTGTACCCAATTTCCTGTGGCGGACTCCCATTTTGCCACCCCGGTTGTGCCGCAAACCAATAGGTTTCCATTACGCATAAATGATGCACCGCTTTTATATCCAGATGGAATAGAAATTGGTTTACCCACTTTCACCTTTTCACCAATTTCAAAAAATACCATGGCACTGTCGCCTCTTTTTGCATCTGAAAAATCACCTCCAACTACAACACCTTTTTTGTATTGCTCAGCATAAATGAGTCCGTTTGCTCCGGTATAGCTTTTCCCAGATTGCATTGGGAGCGAAATGCATTGATCTTGGAAAAACAACCTTGATTGCATTCCGCCAGAGACATAAAGAGGTAAATTACCAGATTTTGTTTTCACTAACTGAATATTGCTTCCACTGGCAGCGAAGAATGCTTCTCCATTGATGGTAAGCTGACAATCAAACATCAACCCAATGACCTGCCAGCTTTCTCCTTTATCAGTTGATTGCGCCACAAATGGCTTGCCATCAATTGGATCTCCAATCACCACACCTTGCTTACCTTCAAAATGCATTGCATCTAGAAACATACCTGGTCGTTTGTCTTCAAATACTTTATACCAGGATCGACCACCATCTAAAGTTTTCAAGATTATAGCTGGTGTATCAATTGCAATGATTACTGCAGTTGTACTATCAAATGCATGAATATCACGGAAGTCGCGTTGCTCATACCCTTGCACGGTAAACCATTGAAAAGAGTTACCCCCATCAGTCGTCTTTGCCACTTTACCATTACTCCCACTACACCAAACAATATTTTCATCTACAACAGACAACCCCCTAAGTGAAGTATTGATCCCATTCGTAAGCATCTTCAACTCCTGTGCAAGATTTAAGCAAGGAAAAGCAACTAATAACAAGAAGATGAAAAAGAATTTTCTGCTCATCAGCATAACATTCATCATTTAAAAACTTAGATTTATAACAATATAATCAGCAATTCAACACCAACAATCATCATGAAAGCTTCTCTTACGATTTTACTTGCATTTGTATTTTTTCAAATCAACGCACAGGATAATAAAATGAATGGTATCACTACAACAGTTTCAACACTATTAGGTACACTAGATGGTGTTCAAGAAAATGAAGCTGTAGTATCCTTTAAAGGCATTCCTTATGCAAAGGCTCCAGTTGGTGAACGCAGATGGAAAGCACCTCAACCATTTGGCAAATGGGATGGTATTCGCCCAGCCAAGCAATTCGGACCAAAAGCCATGCAGACCAACATCTTTGGTGATATGATTTTCAGATCTAATGGCACCTCAGAAGATTGTCTTTATTTAAATATTTGGAAACCGGTTAGTACTAGCAAGAAGTTGCTACCTGTATTGGTCTATTATTATGGTGGAGGATTTGTAGCAGGTGATGGATCTGAACCTCGATATGATGGCAGAAGCATGGCAGAGCAAGGAATTGTAAGTGTTACAGTCAACTATAGATTAGGTGTATTTGGATTTTTAGCACATCCTGAACTAACAAAAGAATCAGGAAAAAATGCTTCAGGTAATTATGGCTTAATGGATCAGGCACTTGCTTTACAATGGGTCTATGATAACATTTCAGCATTTGGAGGCGATCCGAAAAAAATCACCATTGCAGGTGAATCTGCAGGATCCGTTTCTGTCAGTGCGCTAATGGCTTCTCCTCTTTCTAAAAATTTAATTGCAGGTGCTATTGGCGAAAGCGGATCTATTCTTGGCGCATTGCCTGCATTGCCTTTATCCGCTGTAGAAGAAAATGGATCAAAATTTATGCAGTTGACCAATACTACATCAATTGAAGCATTAAGAGCCCTTCCTGCAGATACCATACTTGCATACGCAAGCAAATTCGGACTATTCAATTTCAACAGAAGTATTGATGGTGTATTTTTTCCAAAAGACCCAGAGACCATTTTTAGTAACGGAGAACAAGCCAATGTTCCTTTGTTAGCAGGATGGAACAGTGAAGAATCAAACTACAGAAGTATTTTAGGTAATGCTACCCCGACTATTGAGAATTTCAAAAATGCAGTCACCAAAAGATTTGGCAAAAATGCAGAAGCCTTATTGAAAGTTTATACACCTGTAAATGACGATGGTGTAAAGCAGGCTGGCAATGACCTTGCAGGAGATATGTTTATTTCATTCAGTACTTGGAAATGGCTGGAGCAGCAGAAACAAACGGGACAACCGGTTTATCGTTATTACTATGAACATCCAAGACCGGGTAGTGAAGGTGCTGCCCACTCTGCTGAAATTGAATATGCCATGGGGAATCTTGATGGGAATAAAGTTTACAGCTGGACAGAAAACGACAGAAAAGTATCAAGTATGATGCAAGGATATTTTGCAAATTTCATTAAGACAGGTAATCCTAATGGGAAGGGACTTCCTAAATGGGAAAAAATGCAAAAAGGAAAAACACCAGCAGTGATGCATATTGGTGTAAATACCAGAAATGAAGTTTCAACTACTGAAGCACGCTACGAGACACATTTAATGATGTCAAAATCTAACTAAGAAGATCATGAAAAAACTAAATCGACTATTCTTGCTCTGGACATGCATTTGCTTTTTGAGTACAACCAATGCACAACAAAATATCATTGAAATAGAAGGAGGCAAGATTAGCGGCGTGATGAACAACGACAAAACGGTTGAAAGTTTCAAAGGCATTCCCTTTGCTGCACCACCTATAGGTGATTTAAGATGGAGAGCACCACAACCTGTTCAACCTTGGAAAGGTGTCTTGGCTTGCACAAAGTTTAGTGCAAGTCCTATGCAAGCAAAGCCAGTACCGTTTAGCATGTGGTCTGAAGAATTTCTCATACCAGCAGAACCCATTAGCGAGGATTGTTTGTACTTGAATGTATGGACTGCCAATAAAAATAAAAAGAGCAAGCAACCCGTATTGGTTTGGATTTATGGTGGAGGGTTTGGCAGCGGCGGAACTGCTTGTCCCATTTATGATGGCGAAGCACTTGCCAAAAAAGGAATAGTTGTTGTTAGCATCAATTACCGTGTTGGAGTTTTCGGATTCTTTGCACATCCCGACTTAAATGAGCCATCTGGAAATTTTGGTATGCTGGATCAAATTGCTGCATTAAAGTGGGTAAAGAAAAATATTGCTGCGTTTGGTGGAGATCCTGATCAAGTAACCATAGCGGGACAATCAGCGGGATCAATGAGTGTAAATACTTTAGTCGCCTCACCATTAGCAACCGGACTATTCAACAAAGCGATCGCACAAAGTGGCGGCAACTTCAGCAGAGGTAATTCAAGCAAATCAAATGCAGAAGCGGAGGGTTTAAAATATGCAGCTTTATTTAGCGCCAAAACTGTTGCAGAATTAAAAAAAGTTGATGCTGAATTATTAATGAAAAAATTCATCGGAATTCGCGGTCCTTATATTGATGGACATGTACTACCCGAACACATTCTTGACATTTTTCAAAAAGAGAATCAGAATAAAGTCGCTTTACTTGTTGGATGGAACCAAGATGAAGGATTAATGATGAGCCCTGCAAAATCAGCCGAGAATTTGAGAAAAGATTTTCAACAACAATATGGCTCCAATGCAGATGCATTCTTAAAGTTCTACCCTTCTTCAAATGATGAGGAAGCCAAACAGACACAACTTGATCTTTCAAGAGATCAAATTTTTGGTATGCCGGGATTAATCTGGGCCAATTTTCAAGAAGCGCAATCTCTACCAGTATATGTTTACCGCTTTACCAGAATAGTGCCCGCTGAAGGACAATACAAACAATACAAAGCATTTCATACTGGAGAAGTACCATACGCATTTGATAACTTAAGATTTGTAAAACGTCCATGGGAGTCTGTAGATCATGAACTCGCTACAAATATGTCTGATTATTGGGTCAGCTTTGTAAAAACAGGAAATCCGAATCATAGCAAAGCGCTAAAATGGCCTTTGTTTAACAGCAAAGAAAAACCAACGCTGTATTTTGATGCAAAAAGTAAAGTCGCCCCAATGGAAGATGCTGAAAGATTAAACTACCTTTTCAGCAGCATGACGGCTAATAAATAGCCCCCCAATCGGCTCTCAAAACAAGCGCTTTGTTTTCCTTTTTATTGATATCAATTGGATTAATGAACCCCTCTAGACTGGAGATATTGCTGTAGAATTGGCCATCTTTACCAAGCAAAACAGAATATTTGCCCGGCTTTATTTTGAGGTTGAAGCTACCATCTTTTGCACATAAGACTTTGGCAACCAATTTTTTATCGGTCATTAAAAACAAGCCTTGCTCTCCTGTGGGTACGCCCATGTTCATCAGGGTTGGTTCAAAGAAATAGACAGTCGCCGCAAAACCCGCAGGCTCTTCATTTTTCACATCAGGTGAAGGCATCTGGTTTCCCATGATTCTTTGCACTTTCCCATTCACGGTCACCTTTGCTGCGCCGCAACCCAAAATAGTTGTCATCAACAAAATAACACCTGTAATTTTACCGTTAATCAACATTAGGCACCTCCGATTAAAATATTGTTTAAATTGACCATTCCACTGAACAAGTTAGCTTTTTCAGTCCAATAATTTTTATCTTCAACGTTATGAAAACGCAAAAAAATAAACTTTTTATTCTTGTTGCTTTTTTACTGCTTAGCAACGGTTTTTTACAGGCACAAAAGCAGACAGCTACTCAAGTTCGCGAGCTGGAAAAAATAAGCAGTGATCAACGCATCATAGAAACGCTGCGTTTTGAAAAGGCAATGAATCTTGCTGCTCAAAAAGGTTGGAAGTTGACCATCACTGATAACAAAGGCAATATAGCTCGTTTAGTTGGTGTTGATGAAAAAGGCATTCCCATGTATATGGGTACAGAAAGCAATGTGGTTGCAGCTTCAACAATTGGTACCAATAAATTGTGGACCGGCGGAAGTTCAGGACTAAACCTAGATGGTTCAAGTGCATTAGTTACTAATAAACTTGCGCTATGGGATGGTGGTTTAATCAATAAATCGCATGTGGAATTAATTGGTAGGATCAATCAAAAAGATAATCCTACTACAGTAGACAACCATGCTTCACATGTTACTGGCACATTGGTTGCATCTGGTGTAAATGCAATTGCAAAGGGAATGGCGCATGGTATAAAGGGAATCATTGCTTATGATTTCAATAACCATATTACAGAAATGTCATCAGAAGCTGCAAGCCTCTTGGTTTCGAATCACTCATATGGCTCAATTGCAGGATGGAGATTCAATAGTGGACAAAACAGATGGGAATTTTGGGGAGCTGCTGGCACAACAGAGGATTGGAAATTTGGTATCTACAGCAGTGAAACACAATTGTGGGATTCAATAGCTTGGCTAGCACCTAATTATTTGATTGTAAAATCTGCAGGTAACAACAGAAACGAAAGTGGTCCTGCTATTGGAACAAATTATTGGAGATATGATGAATCCAATCAAATGGTAGATGCAGGTGGAAGACCATCAGGTATTAGCGATCAGACAGGTTTCGATTTGTTACCTACCTATTCGAATGCAAAAAATGCCTTGATTGTAGGAAATGCATTTCCTATTTCAGGTGGATATACCAGTGCGGCAGATGTTGTATTGAGCAGCAGCAGTAGTTTTGGTCCGACTGATGATGGAAGAATCAAACCTGACGTTGTTGCTAATGGTGTTGGACTGACTTCTACAGGAGCAGGAAGCAATACAACTTATTCAACTTTATCAGGAACATCGATGTCCTCTCCTACCATTGCTGGTTCAGCCATCTTACTACAAGAATTGTTTCAAAGAAAAAATGGTGATAAATCAGCTTGGTCATCAACAATAAAAGGATTGATTTTACACACCACTGATCAAGCTACAACTGTTCCTGGTCCGGACTACAAGCACGGCTGGGGTTTAGCAAACATAGCAAGAGCAGCAGGTGTCTTGAACAATACACAAAACAATTTAGTAGTTGAGCAGAACCTGAAAAATGATTCAGTATATACTGTTTCAGTGGTTGCATCGGGTAAAGGAAAATTAAGTGCAACTATTGTATGGACAGACCCTGCAGGTGCACTTACCAATAATGGCACTTTGAATTCACGTGAAAAGAAATTGGTAAATGACCTCGACATTCGAATCAAACAAGGAAGCAAAACTTTCTTCCCATGGAAATTAGATGGTGCTGCTCCTGCTAATCCAGCAACACGAGGTGATAATAGTGTTGACAATGTTGAAAAAGTAGAAATCGACTCAGTATTGTTAGGGGAAACTTATACTATTGAAGTACGTCACAAAGGACAACTCACAAGAGGCAATGCAACACAGAATTTCTCGTTGATTGTATCTGGAATTGGAGGCACACCATATGCTGGGGTAAACTTTAGCGATCAAAGTGGATCGTACATTGATACTGTTTCGTTTGGCGGCATTAATACCAAGTACAAAGACACATGCAAGTCAAATACAGATAGCAGATTATTGACTGGTACTATTGAATCTGGTGGATCAAATACGTTATTCCTCCGTGTTAAAAGTTGCGATAACACCAACAATACTCGCTATGCAAGAGTATTCATTGATACCAATAATGATGGTGACTTTGCAGATGCAGGAGAAATATTTGCAACAAGTGGTGCACTTTTAAATGACAGTACATTTAAACCAACAATAGCACTACCAACAGGTTTTGCTATTGGTGATAAGATGTTGATGCGTCTGATTGTTTCAGAAACAAACGATCCAAACACCATACAACCTTCCGGAAATTATACAAGAGGGGAAGCACAAGATTACACACTGATAATTATTAGACCTTCAAATGATCTTGCAATGAGCTCAGTTGTATACCCATTTGATGGTGAATGTGCTGATGGTTCACAGTATGTAACCATCAAGCTTAGAAACTCTGGAAGCAAGGAACAAAGAAATATTCCATTGTCAGTTGATATCCTCGAAAACGGAAATCCGCTTTCAACAATATCAGGCGTGTTCAACGGCCCATTGGTTGCAGGTGCCGAATCGGAATATACTTTCCAAACACCATTTGTAATGAAGGCAAATGCAAAATATACCTTCACAGCAAAATCAAGTTTGGTGACCGATCAAAATGCAGAAAACAACCAGGTTGTTTCAGAAGCAAGTGCATTAGCAGCAGGTGTTGCACCTACAGCACTACAAGCAATGATTTGTAATAACTCAGCTGCATTATTGAAAGGTACTGTTACTGCAGGAAATTACATCAGCTGGTTTGCATCAGATACTGCAAAAGTTCCATTCGCACTATCAACAGTAAATACAGTTGCTAATACAACAAACATCACAGCTGATAAAAAATACTTTGGAGCATTTAATGATTTAATTGGTTCTGTAGGTCCAAAAGACAAGACAGCATTTGCATCAGGCGGATACAATGAATTTAACGGAAACTTTGTTCGTTTTACTAACACTGTTCCAATGGTCATTGAGTCGGTGAAGATGTTTGTAGGCAACCCTGGTAAAGTCAGAATTATTTTAGCAGACCTAGCAAGTGAAAACGGTCAAGGTGGTTACAGTTATTTTAATTTAGACCAACGCGACTTCATCGTTTCGAATACCAGACCTGTTGCACAAGGTGGTGCAGTGACCGAAAATGATCCAAACGACAAAGGGATGGTATTCAACCTAAACTTTGCAGTAGTTAACCCTGGCAACCATGTACTTATCATGCAATGTACTGAAGGTGCAACTGTTTATAGAAATAACAATATCTCAGCTAACCCATATCCACAAAAGATTAACGGATTGAATAGTGGATTAACTATTACTGGAAACAGTGTAGTGTCTTCAGCTACTGCAGACCCAACTCAATTTTATTATTTCTTCTACGACATGAGAGTAGAAATACTAGCACAAACTTGTCCGTCTCCTAAACTTCCAATAACAGCAATCAACAACGTGATTCCTACCATTACCAGAAATGCTGATACACTAACCAGTTCTATTGCAACTGGCAATCAATGGCAATTGAATGGATTTGATCTTCAAGGTGAAAAGGGACAAAAACTGAAAGTGACTCAGTCAGGTAAATACAGAACTGTAGTAGTTGATGATTTCAAATGCGAAAGCCTATCCGCAGAACAAGATGTAACAGTTACTTCTGTTATTAATATAGCACCTGAAAGAATTGGATTTACAGTTGCCCCCAACCCAAGTAATGGAAACTTTAATTTGACATTCAGTGTAACAGGCAAAGAAGATTTAGGTATTGCAGTATTGAATGCTGAAGGAAGGGAAGTATACCGACAAACACAAGCCAATTTCACAGGCAACTATAAAGGAAGTATTCGTTTACAGAATACAAAACCTGGTGTGTATCTCATTAAAATTACACATGGCTTGAATCAATACTTAAAACGAATAATTATTCTCTAGAAGTAAATTTAGCTTACTAATAAAGCCAGGTAATTTTTACCTGGCTTTATTTTTAGTGTGTTCTACTATTCAAGTAGTATTTTTGTAATAGAAAATAAACAGCATTGTCGTCACCTATTTTTCTGCTTACTCCTCCTTTCACGCAACTGAATACGCCTTACCCCGCTACGGCTTATTTGAAGGGATTTTTCAATACCAAGAAAATTCCGGCAGTTCAGGCTGATTTGGGAATTGAAGTAGTCTTGAAACTGTTTTCAAAAAAGGGACTCACCCAACTTTTTGAAGAGATTGAATTGAGCAATGCCGAACTGGATGACAACACAGCAAGAATACTTGCATTAAAAGACGACTATATCCGAGTAATTGATGATGTAGTTTTATTCCTTCAAGGAAAACGTGATACACTGGCGCATGCCATCTGCAGCAGAAATTTTCTTCCTGAGGCTAGTCGCTTTGCACAATCAGATGATTTAAAATGGGCTTTTGGCAACATGGGTATGCAGGATAAAGCAAAGTACCTCGCTACTATGTTTTTAGAAGATCTGAGTGATTTGATCAAAGCAACTATTGATGAACATTTTGGTTTCAGCAGGTATGCTGAAAAACTTGGAAGATCAGCCAACAGCTTTGATGAATTGTACCAAGCACTCCAAGCACCTCCCACATTCATTGATAAAATTTTATTAGAAATTTTCGAAGAAAAAATAAATGCTATACAACCTGCATTGGTAGCTGTTTCCGTTCCCTTCCCTGGTAATCTTTATACTTCATTCAGGTGTGCACAATGGTTGAAACAACATCAGCCTAACATTAAAGTGGCTATGGGTGGAGGTTTTCCTAATACCGAGCTGCGTTCACTTTCCGATGTAAGGGTTTTTGAATTTTACGACTTCATCACACTAGATGATGGCGAAGCCCCATTGGAAATGCTCTGGGAACATATCCATGGCAGAAAAGAAAAGCACGAACTGAAAAGAACTTTTACTTTGGAAAATGGCACAGTTGTTTACATCAATAATGCCAACTGTAAGGACTATAAACAAGGACAAGTCGGCACACCTGATTATTCAAATCTCCTACTCGATCAATACATCTCTGTTATAGAAGTCGCCAACCCCATGCACAGCCTCTGGAGCGATGGTCGTTGGAACAAGCTTACCATGGCACATGGATGCTATTGGGGTAAATGTACTTTTTGTGATATCACTCTCGACTACATCAAAAATTATGAACCCGTTGCTGCATCGTTATTGGTGGACAGGATGGAGGAAATGATTGCACAGACAGGTGAGACAGGTTTTCATTTTGTGGATGAAGCAGCACCACCTTCTTTGATGAAATCATTGGCCATTGAAATCATCAGAAGAAAATTAGTAGTGAGCTGGTGGACGAATGTGCGATTTGAAAAAAGCTTTACACAGGATTTATGCATCCTGCTAAAAGCATCTGGATGTATTGCAGTAAGTGGCGGATTAGAAGTAGCTTCAGACAGATTATTAGAATTGATTGATAAAGGAATCACTGTAAACCAAGTGGCACAGGTTTGCAGAAACTTTACTGCGTCAGGTGTCATGGTGCATGCATATTTGATGTATGGATTTCCAACACAGACAGAACAGGAGACCATCGATTCTTTAGAGATGGTAAGGCAATTGTTTGAAACAGGTGTATTGCAATCAGCTTTTTGGCATTTGTTTACCATGACCGCTCATAGTCCCGTTGGTTTGAACCCCGACAAATACAAAGTCAAAAAGCAAACCGAAGCCATAGGCACCTTTGCCAACAACGACATCGAACACATCGATCCAACTGGAGCCGACCATGAAAAGTTTGGAGAAGGATTGAAGAAAGCTTTGTTCAATTACATGCACGGCATCTGCTTGGATCATCCCTTGCAAAAATGGTTTGACTTTAAAATCTCTAAACCATCCGTTGCCAATAATGTAATCCTAAATGCTATTAATGAAACAACACTACAACATCAACCTCATAGCAAAGTAATTTGGTTAGGCAATCTTCCAAAAACAGAGATTATACAAAAGTCGAAGAAAGGAAGCAAGTGGGAAGTAATGAATTTCAATTTTCAAACCTTACAAGGTCCTTTTTCTATCAATGTAGAACCAACTAAAGGTGAATGGTTCTTCAACATCTTGCCTAAACTTTCCATTCATCAGCATCAACATCTTTCACTTCAAGCGGTGAAAGCAGATTATGAAGCAGCGGGATTGGAAGACTTTGAATTGTTCTGGGACAATAAGCCCATGAATACCCTTCGCAAAGCAGGATTATTAGTAGTTTAATTTAACAGTCATTAAAAAATTTATACTGCTTAAATGAATGCTTGAAAGATTCGAGTAAATAAAAAATTAATGATACTTTTAATAAGGATCATGTAAAATAACAAGCCTAGATGAAATCATTCAAACACGTAAGCTATTTGTGGGATGAGCAAACAGCATCAACACTTTCAGGAGATGAAGTCGCGCTATTGGTATATCGTTCTAATTTACTTGGTGCTGATTTGCGGTTAACCAATTATGGTGGAGGAAATACCTCTTGTAAAGCAATGGCTAAAGATCCGCTGACAGGTGAAGACGTAGAAGTTATGTGGGTAAAAGGTAGCGGTGGAGATTTGGGTACCATGAAAAGAGAGGGACTAGCAGCGCTATACGTTGATAAATTGAGGAGTTTGAAAAAAGTCTACCGCGGATTAGCACATGAAGATGAAATGGTGGCTTTATTCAACCACTGTATTTATGATTTGAATTCAAAAGCGCCAAGCATTGATACGCCACTACATGGATTTTTACCTTTTAAACATATCGACCACTTGCATCCTGATGCAGCCATTGCTATTGCTGCAAGTAAGGATGGAGAAAAAATCACTAAGGAATTATTCGACGGAAAAATTGGTTGGGTGCCTTGGCAAAAACCAGGTTTCGATTTAGGATTGCAACTCAAACAATGCTTGGATGAAAATCCAGCTATCAATGGTATCATGTTGGGTTCACACGGATTGTTTACCTGGGGTGATACTGCGTATGAATGCTATTTGAATTCATTGGAGGTGATTGAAAAATGTGCAGAATATATTGCTTCAAAAATTGAAGCACAACCGAATGTTTTTGGTGGACAAAAAAATGAAGCATTAGGCTCCAATACTAAGAGGATTTTGTTCTTCGCAAACAAAAATGATTGGGCATTTTACTGATGATGAACGCGTTTTAGCTTTTATTAATTCAAACGACTTAGAAAGATTAGCTCCATTAGGTACAAGTTGTCCGGATCATTTCTTAAGGACCAAAATTTCTCCGCTAGTCTTGACTTTAACTGCAACAGAAGACTTATCTGATGCAGAGGCTGTCAGACAAAAATTAGAGCCGTTGTTTGTTGAGTATAGAAAAATGTACACCGACTATTACAACACTTGCAAACATGTTGATAGTCCGGGTATCCGCGATACCAACCCAGTCATCATTCTCTACCCAGGCGTTGGCATGTTCAGTTTTGCGAAAGACAAACAAACAGCAAGAGTCGCTGCAGAATTCTACATCAATGCCATCAATGTGATGAAAGGCGCTGAGGCCATTTCATCATATACATCACTACCTCGACAAGAAGCGTTTAATATTGAATATTGGTTATTGGAAGAGGCGAAACTGCAAAGGATGCCCAAGCCAAAACCATTGAGCGGAAGAATAGCCTTGGTTACGGGTAGTGGCGGAGGAATCGGAAAAGCCATCGCCAAAAAATTTGCCAGCGAAGGTGCCTGTGTGGTGCTATCCGATAACAATGCAGAAAGATTAGCAGAAGCCAAACAAGAGTTTATTCAACTGTTTGGAAAAGATGTGGTCGCAGCAAGTATTTTAGATGTTACAAATGCTTTCACTATCCAATCGACTGCCAAAGATGCTGCGCTTTGCTTTGGCGGATTGGATTTGATTGTCAACAATGCAGGTTTATCCATCTCAAAAACCATTGAAGACCATACCGAGCAAGATTGGGATCTATTGTATGATGTATTGGTAAAGGGACAAATGTTGGTCACCCAACAAGCCATTGGCATCATGCGTAAACAAAACATGGGCGGTGATATTATCAATATCGTAAGCAAGAATGCATTGGTAAGCGGACCAAACAATGCTGGATATGGATCAGCCAAAGCTGCTCAATTGCATCTAAGCAGATTAAATGCTGCAGAGCTGGGGAAAGATAAGATTAGGGTTAACGTAGTAAATCCAGATGCAGTGATTGCAGGAAGTAATATTTGGAGTGGCGGTTGGGCCGAAGGAAGAGCAAAAGCCTATGGTATTAAAGTAGAGGAACTACCTGCTTATTATGCAAGCAGAACATTACTCAATGAAATCATCCTACCAGAAGATATAGCCAATGCCTGCTTTGCTTACGTAAGTGGACTATTGAATAAATCAACTGGAAACGTAATTAATGTAGATGGAGGAATAGCACCATCGTTTGTGAGATAAACTGCTTTAGAAATTTTAAATTTTTTAAGCTCATCCTTCCGAGAACAAGAAAAGAAATCCTGAGGAATTTAATACAATTGTAACAAGATATTTCTCTCGCTAATTTTAATAACCTTTCTTTTTAATTTCTAAATCCTTGAAGTATCCTATAGTACCCACTTCTACCCATAGGCCGATACTTCCGTTTTTAGACTTGCCCAACATTTTATTAACAATGAAATTAGGCGACTTCTGATTGTTTATATATAGTTGTGCCTTTTCGCCATAAAATTCGATACGAACATCTATCCATTCATTTAGACCAATATCAGCATAGGTTTCATATAAACCATTTGCTTCTTTCCTTAAGCTACTGAATGTATAACCAGGGTAAGCAAAATACTGAACTGTATGGTTTCGCCTGAGTTGGTCATCTGCCCTTCCGTTACTGGGACGCAAATATATGTTTTCAAAATTGGCGTTATTTTCATCAATCCGGTAAGCCAAGCCTATAAACCCCCTTGCTTGAGGGAAAGGTGAATTTTCCTGTATTTTACTAAGCATCTTCACTGCTATCACTCCGTTATCGATATCAA
>JBEASE010000071.1:0-7577 GCA_041162625.1 Bacteroidota bacterium
GTTTGGTCATTTGATCAGTGAGGGCCTGCGGACTATGCCATTCATTTAACAGGTATTCTATTTGTCCGAGTGGGACGATAGCAGGATAAACCTTTCTCCAAATTTCTCCGCTGAGTCGTTCAATTGTTGGAATGGCTTCTAAGCCAACTTTATAAATATTAATCATCTGAATTTGCTGTATGCGTTTCTGCAGATTGTTGCAGATGAGCGCTAATTGCTTTTTTTGATAAAATAATTCCCGTCAGCAAAGATACAACTGCACCAAGAAGCATCAAAAGGCTAAATTCAGAAGTTGAATGTTGTGCTTCCTTGATAAAGAGAAAGAAATCATAGCTGCCATGAAAAACAACAGCCCAAAATAAACCTGCTAAAAGGAGATAGGGTTCGCGTTTATTAGAAAACCTGGCCTTACCCATAAAATATCCCATGATGATATAGCGTGAGCAGGGACAGCCAAAAACATCCGTACTACTCCAGTAGCAACACCATATTCATACACATACATGATATTCTCTGCAGTTGCAAACCCCATACCTACCATAACAGCATAAACTATGCCATCAAAGGGTTCATCAAACTCAGGTTGTCTATAGGCATATGTTTTCAACATGATGAACTTGGCTATTTCTTCAGGTAATGCGACTAACAAAAATGCTTTTACAGCATTGCCCAATGTGCTATTGAAGAAAGAATTTGAACTTGTCATTAGTAAAGGAGTCTCAAGCAAGATAGCGGGCACAATACTCAACACCCCAAGAAAAAAACTGATCAATAAATGTTTCCTGGGCTCTTTGTTGTATTCATCTTTTAAAATGATATAAGAAGAAATGGCTACTCCAGGAGCAATAGCCAATATGAGCCAGTTCATATAATTGGTTTAGATGAAGGTAAAACAAAATTATGCTGAAGAACTAGGAGTTCTTTAAATTTAAGTATGACAAAGACAAACTTTGAATCATTATTATACTCGTCAATATTATTGACGTTAGCTTTTCTAATGAATGGTTGTTTGTTGGAAACCCAAGAAGTTGAATGGAAAGAATACTTGGGTGGTGCAGATCGAAATCACTTTTCATCGTTGAAGCAAATTGATACGAATAATGTTGGAGGATTAGAAAAGATTTGGGAGTTTCATACTGGGGATACATCCGGACAAATGCAATGCAATCCAATTATAGCAAATGGAATGTTGTATGGTTCTACTGCTTCAATTGAAATTTTTGCCTTGAATGCAGCCACAGGTAAAGAAATCTGGAGATTCCGTGATGTGCGTGATGAGCAGTGGTACAGCACAAATCGCGGTGTCGCTTATTGGGAATTAGGAGGGGATAGCAGAATTTTATTCAGTGCAGGAAGTTGGTTGTATGCGCTGAACGCAAAGACGGGTAAACTCATCATCAGTTTTGGTGATAGTGGTCGCGTTAGTCTCAAAGCGGGATTAGGTGAAACAGCAAAAGATAAATTTGTTATCGCAAGTACCCCAGGAACGATATATCGAAATTCAATTATTATGCCTCTTAGGTTATCTGAGGGAAGTGATGCTGCTCCAGGATTTATTCAGTCGTTTGATGTAATCACGGGTAAGCTGAAATGGGTATTCAAAACCATACCTGGTCCGGGTGAAGCCGGTTACGAAACCTGGGAGCAAAACAATCACTTAAACCAAGGCATTGGCGGTGCCAATTCTTGGGCAGGCATGAGCATCGATCGTAAAAGGGGTATTCTTTTTGTACCGACTGGCTCAGCTGCTTTTGACTTTTATGGAGGAAATAGAAAAGGGGATAACCTTTATGCTAATTGCCTGCTTGCACTCAATGCTAAATCAGGAGAATTGATTTGGCATTACCAGTTTACCCATCATGATGTTTGGGACAGAGATTTGCCAGCACCTCCCAACTTGGTTACGCTACACAAAGATGGGAAAACCATCGATGCTGTCGCCCAAGTCACCAAACAAGGGTTTGTTTTTGTATTTGATCGAACAACCGGTAAGCCAGTCTATGAAATTGAGGAAATCCCTGTGCCTACCGATGGTGTACCTGGAGAAGTATTGTCAACCACCCAGCCTCGTCCTGTTAAACCTGCACCCTTCGCTCGCCAGTCATTTACCGAAGAAGAAATCAGTCCCTATGCTGAAAATCGCGATGCTTTGATTCAGCAATACAGACAATTTAAAAAGGGATGGTACGCACCTCCCTCAACTGAAGGGACACTCATTTTCCCAGGCTTTGATGGAGGCGCTGAATGGGGAGGAGCAGCATTCGATGTAGAAACAGGCTACTTATACGTCAATGCCAATCAAATGCCATGGGTTTTGAAATTAAATTCTAAAAATTATAATGTAAATAATACATTATCATTAGGTTATAGTATTTATATAAACAATTGCACTAGTTGTCATGCTGCTGATAAAAAGGGTAAACCAGCAAGTGGATATCCTTCTTTAGAAGGAATTAAGGATCGAAAATCAGAGTCTTATATAGCGGCAATCATATCAGGCGGTAAAGGCATGATGCCCGGTTTTCCCTCCTTGAAACCTGCAGAGAAAAACGCGGTATTGGATTACTTACTCGATAGGGAGCAAAAGGATAAAGTGGGGGTGGCAAGTAAGGAAAAGGAATCGGACTTGCCCTATGAATTTGATGGTTACAATAAATTTTTGGACAATAAAGGGTATCCGGGGATCAAGCCACCTTGGGGTACGCTGACTGCCATCAATTTAAATACAGGTGAACATGCTTGGATGGTGCCATTTGGGTCCTATCCAGAGCTTGAGGCCAGAGGTATTAAGAATACTGGCAGCGAAAATTATGGAGGTGGTGTGGTGACCAAAGGCGGACTGTTTTTCATTGGGGCAACACGGGACAATAAGGCCAGGGCGTATAATAAATTGACGGGAAAGCAGTTATGGGAAACGCAATTAAGTGCCTCTAGTTTCGCTTCACCAAGTATATATCAAATAAATGGAAATCAATTTATTGTTTTTGTTTGTGGCGGTTCAAAATTGGGAACAAATAAGGGAGATAGTTATATTGCTTTTGCATTAAAAAAATAAGTTCATGCGTTTTACTTTAGTAGCATTCATTAGTCTTTTTTTCTTAGTTGGGGTAAAGGCACAAAGGTTTGGGGGTAATCCTTCCTCCTTGAAATGGAAATCAATTAGCAGTGGTGGAGCCAGGGTAATTTTTCCTGAGGGACAAACCCCATCTGCAGAAAGGATAGCAAAATGGACGACCCTACTCGATAAGGATAGTCAAGGTAAGTTGGGTGGATTACAAAGGCAAATTCCAATTGTATTGCAACCCTATCCGGTTATTTCAAATGCTTATGTTGGGTTGGGACCATGGAGAAGTGAATTTTACACCTTCCCGCCACAAAACGGATTAGAGTTAGGGACTACCAATTGGATGGACAATTTAATTGTGCATGAATATAGGCATGCTCATCAGTTTAGTAATTTTCGCAAGGGACTATCCAAATTTGCCTATATCGTAGCAGGGGAACAGGGGCAAGCGTTAGCCAATTCTGCAGCAATACCGGATTGGTTTTTTGAGGGCGATGCGGTCTATGAAGAAACTAAATGGTTGAGTCAAGGTAGAGGTCGTTTACCTTATTTCTTTGATTCTTATCAGTCACTTTGGTTAGCCAATAAAAAGTATAGTTTTCAAAAGTTGAGAAACAGATCCTTAAAGGATCTGGTTCCTAGTCATTATCCATTGGGCTATATGCTCGTATCTTATGGTTATACCAAATATGGAGATGATTTTTGGGGAAAGGTTACAACAGATGCTGCTCGATACAAAGGATTGTTCTATCCCTTTCAAAAAGCCATAAAAAAATACAGTGGACAAAATTATAAACAGTTTACAGCTGATGCAATTGGTTCTTTCAGGTTACAGCAGCCAACTTCGATAACAATTGGAAAAGAGGAAGCAATCACATTGCCCAACGAAAAAAGATTGATCAATTATTATTTTCCTGTTTTATTGGATGGTGATTCTTTGTTGGTCTTGAAAAAACCTGCAAATGAAGTTCCTTATTGGGTGATCATCCATAAGCAAAAGGAGAAGCGTTTGGGAATCAAAGAAATTGGGATTGAAGATTATTACACTTATAAAAGAGGGTTTGTAGTCTATACAGCTAATGCATTTGATCCAAGATGGTCGTGGAAGGAGTATAGTGATATCAGCTTATACAACATCTTTGATGGTTCAAGAACTAGATTAACAAAGGGAGGAAGGTATCTTTCTCCTGATTTATCCAATGACGGTGAGAAGGTTGTCGCGCTGCATTATACAGTTGATAATAAATCTAGTCTTGCACTTATTGATGTAGCATCAAAAAAATTAGAACATCAGTACGTGCATCCAGATGGCTTGTATATGAGTTATCCAGTATTTTCTGCTGATGATAAGCATGTCTATTTTATTTCTCGAAGAGATGGCGGTGAATCAGCAGTGCAGTCATATAATCGCTCTACAAACGAAACAGCTACTTTGGTACCTTTTGTAAATACACCTATTTCCATGTTAAGAACCAAGGGAGATTGGTTGTTGTTTACAGTGTCGCAACAAAATAGAAATGAGTTGTGGAGATACAATCTGAAAACAAGGGCATTGAATCGTGTTGTTTCTTCTTCAACTGGTGCATATAC
This sequence comes from Bacteroidota bacterium, assembly GCA_041162625.1. Classification (GTDB taxonomy): domain Bacteria; phylum Bacteroidota; class Bacteroidia; order Chitinophagales; family Chitinophagaceae; genus Pollutibacter. Next base: position 4,655 of record JBEASE010000071.1, read on the forward strand.
TGGTGATTTGAGTGAAGCAGGGAATCATATTGTTTATAGCAAGCCGACTGCTGAAGGTGAGCAAGTCTTTCAATTGTCGCAACCTGATATATCTCCAAGAGATGGGCTAACTGATGCTGCATTGGTTTATCCTGTTCGATACAGCTTTCCAATTATTGATTCACTTAAAGCTGAAACATCTTTTTCTATTGAAAAATTCAAGAAGGGGAATAAGTTTTTGAATATTCACAGTTGGCGTCCTTTTTATGAGCAGCCAGAGTGGAGTTTTACATTGTACGGCGAAAATGTATTGAACACGCTTCAATCGTCTTATGATTATACCTACAATGAAAATGAAGGTTCACATAAAGTGGGTGCTAATCTAGCTTATGGTGGATGGTATCCATGGGTGACTGGTGCAACGAGTTATACCTTTAATAGAACATTCAACGATCAAACTAGAACATTTCAATGGAATGAATGGAATGGTAATATTGGGTTACGCTTGCCGTTGAATTTTACTTATGGTAAATTTTATAAACGATTGGATATCTCTGCAACCTTGAACGGACAAATGATAGATTACCAAGCGAAATCAATTCCTCAGCCACAAGATAGGTTCCTTGGTTTTGTTCAACAGCAAATTACTTGGTCTATGCAAAGTCAGCAGGCAATTCAACAGATCTTCCCAAGATTTGCTTTTGTTGTTAGAGCGCAAAATAAAATGGCCATTGGCAATACAAAGGCTAATCAATTATTCTTCACCGGACAATTGTATTTACCGGGTGCAATGAAAACGCATTCATTGGTGTTAGGAGCTTCATACCAGAGGAGAGATACCTTGAGGCAATATATTTTCAATAATGGATTTGCAATGTCTAGAGGATATTCCGCATTTGATTTTCCGCGTATGTGGAAATGGAATGTGAATTATCATTTTCCAATTGTGTATCCTGATTTTGGATTTGCACATATCGTCTATTTTCAAAGGATAAGAGCGAATGTATTTTTTGACGATACTTACTTGAAAAGTTTAAGAACGGGTAGGGTAACGAATTTGAGAAGCGCAGGAACAGAAATTTATTTTGATACAAAATGGTGGAACCAGCAGCCAGTCAGTTTTGGTATTCGCTATAGTCGCTTGTTGGATAGCAAGTTAGTGAACCCGAGTTTGAATCCAAACGTATGGGAGTTTATACTACCGCTCAATTTGTTGCCAAATTGAGCGGAGTAATAAATGTTATTTTAAATGTGAATGAAAAGTTCTTCGTTAGCTCTTCTCACTTTAGCAGCTTTCGATAAGAAGTCTTTTTCTTCATCACGATAGCCTAACGTGAGCAAACAAACAGAGGTCAATCCCTTTTCTTTTAGCCCCAACACTTCATCAACACCTGCTGGAACAAAACCTTCCATAGGGGTTGAGTCAACGCCTTCAACTGCTGCTGCTGCTAGTCCGAACCCTAATGCAATATAAACCTGCTTCTCTGCCCAAATCAAAAGTTCTTCATTCGAGCTGTTGTTTATTTTGCCTTTAATGTTTGCTGCAAATCCACTCAAGGATTCAACGGATACATTTCTTTTGGCTGCAATTTCTGCCATGTATTTATCAACCTGACCATCATTAAAGTTGGTCCATGCTGCAAAAACAACAACAGCATCTCCTTCAAGAATTTGTGGTTGGTTGTAACAATGAGGTAACATTTTTTCTCTTGTTGCTTTGTCTTTGATTACCAAAATAGAGTAGGGTGTAAAACCCAATGAACTTGGAGCCAGTTTAATTGCTTCTAAGATGGTATGTAATTTTTCATCTGCAATAGCATTTCCATTCATTCTCTTGGTAGCATAACGCCACTTTAATGCTTCTAATAAATTTCTTGAACTCATAATCAATGTTTAAACATCAAAGTTAAATAAATAAATTGAAAACTCTAAATTTCTTTTCAATATTTTCTTATATTTGCACCCCGTTTGGGAGTTTAGCTCAGCTGGTTTAGAGCATCTGCCTTACAAGCAGAGGGTCGGCGGTTCGATCCCGTCAACTCCCACAAAGTCACCACATTATGGTGGCTTTTTCTTTTGTGTCAACGTTGTACAACTCCTTTTGTTCAATTGCCTGAAGTTTTCTCCTTTGTTTTTTTAATTCTTTATCTTCAAACAAACTATTGAAGATGAAAAAAGCTATAGGATTGATCTACCTAATTTTGGTGACTTTTTCTGTTATTGCACAAGAAACTGGCACTTATCAATTGCCCCCAAAAGAAATCATGGATTTGGTCTTGGCTGATCCTGCACCAACCATTAGTGTGGATGGCAAGGCCAAAATGATGCTGTTGATGGGAAGAAGTTCTTATCCAGTAGTTGAAGAATTAGGACAGGCCGAAGTAAAGCTAGCGGGATTGAGGTTGAACCCCAATAATTTTTCACCAACGCGACAGAATTACATCAAGTCTTTGAAATTAAAAGAGGTGAAATCTGGAAAGGAAATCAAGATCATTGGTCTCCCTGCCAATTTGAATGCGCTTAATCCGACTTGGAATCCAGCAGAATCAAAAATTGCTTTTTTTAATGTTACTGCAACAGGGGTTGATGTTCACGTGATTGATGTGGCAAAAGCACAAGCCAAGAAAATCAATACTTCAAAAGCCAACCTTGTTTTGGGAAGCAGTCTGATTTGGATGGATGATGCAACAGTGATGTATAAGTCGAATGTGAATAATGCTGCTGCACTAAAAGCCCGACCCATCACACCAAAAGGTCCAACTATTCAAGAGAACCTTGGCAAGGTTGCACCAAGCGTTACTTATCAAGATTTGATTAAATCACCTTATGATGAATATGTATTTGAATTTTTGGCAACAACACAATTGGTAAAGAACACCAATGGTGTGGAGTCGAAAGTATCATCACCTGCTATCTATAGTTCTCTTTCTTTATCACCAGATAA
>JBEASE010000147.1:0-2535 GCA_041162625.1 Bacteroidota bacterium
GAACAATTGTATTCTCAATCATTCTTTTTCCCATAGCTAATTCATCACTCCAACGATGTGGGTAAGTGCTATGACATTTCGCACAATTTTGTTGAAACAGTATTGCTCCTCTCGCCGCCTTTGCCTGATCTATCTTTCCAAATATATCTTCTGGCCATTGGGGCGGTGCTAATTTTCTAATCATTTGCTCAATCTTAAAAAGCCACCTTGCATCCACAGTTGTGATATCTAAATTTTTTGGATCAGCTTTTGGTGTTAGATCATATCTAGCAAAAACTCCTAAAGCTTCGCTGTAATTTCTTTGTAGTGGGTTATTGGATACACCACTCCACTCCACCCAAGCAGAATGAGAAGAGTTCCATAAAAAAGGTGGTTTCACTGGGGCATTAGTTGCTTTAATATTCTCCCATATTTCCGTATGAATGCCTAGGAAAGCATTGTTTATTCCACCAAAAGCATCCGCTCTTCCTTTTTTACAAATTCAGCATCTTCATCTAATCGTTTGCGAAGATCTTTTTCATCAACCTTTTTAGTCTTTGAAATTGTAGCGAGTAATTCTTGAAACGCTTCTTTGTTGCTTTGTGCATGATCTAATGAAGCCGATACAAGTTTCAACCAAGGAGTCAGTTGGATGGCTGTGGAGTTACCACCATCAATTCGGATAAATTTTCCGTTGTATTCAATTTCATTGGTATGGCAGGCTGCACAAGTTAAACCGATATAGTCCCCTTTGAATGGTCCCTCTTTTACTTCTGATCTAGCTATGCCTATTGGAAGTCCATCAGGATTTTTTGGATGGTTATTATATTCACGTAAGAAGCCAAATTGGTCCGTGGTTGCCGCTGCATTGATAGCAATATTCGTTGCTGGGTCTTTCAATGCCATATAAATATCATAAGAAAGCAATGCTGATCCTTGCGGGGCCCAATAGAATTCAGCTCTATCGTTGGCAGTCCAACCTTGATTTAAATAAACAATTTCCTTTTGTTGTTTAGGTGATTGATCATCTGTAGAATTATTACAGCTAGTATAGAGTGCAGTAACCGTAATAATTATTGGTAAAACAAATAGAATCTGTTTTCTCATAGATGGTATTAATTGAGTTATTAAATTCTATAATAAAGTTATATTTTTAAACTATCCGACAAATAATTTAATATATGAAAAGACTGATTTTTATAATTTCTATTTGCTTCTATAGTTTGGTGTCAAATGAACAATGCTTTGGGCAAATAGCCGATTCAGTGAAAATTACATCAATCCCAAAAATTTTAAAATGGGATAATCGTCCTAAAGATTTCTACTTTGATAATACTTCTTTAACCATTACTGCTGGTGAGAAGACGGATATGTTTAGGGATCCCAATGTTACCTATAACACAGATAATGCCCCAAAACTACTTTTTGAAGCGGATTCAAATTTTGTTTTGATTGCTTCAGTGCAACATAAATTTGACAGCAAATGGGATGGTGGTGCACTTGTTATAAAGCAGGATAGTCTAAACTGGGTAAAACTTTGCTTTGAAAAAGATTATACAGGTGCAAGGAGGGTGGTGAGTGTTGTGACAAAAGGTATTTCAGACGACTGCAATTCAGTTGAACTCAATAGCGATAAAATATTTTTCAAGATTGCTAAAGCAGATAATGTAATTACACTGTATTATTCATCAACCGGTACAAATTGGTTTTTGGTTAGACACTTTACATTTGATGCAACCAAGAAATTAAAAGTTGGCTTCTTAGCGCAATCACCAACTGGAAAGGAGTGCAAGGTTCAATTCAGTAACCTATCCTACACAGCAAAGAAAATCAAGGATCCGTATGTTGGGGAGTAAGTCTTACTATATAGCTATACACTAAATATTTTCAGTAATGAAAAAAAGCCAAGATGAACGCATAGCGAAAATGACTTTTGCTTTAGTATATCCACTTTATGTCACTAAGGTTGAGAGAAAGGGAAGATCGAAGTCAGAGCTCAATCAAGTGATTGAATGGCTGACAGGTTTTGATGAAAAGACGATTGATGAACTGGTCTTAAATAAAGTCAATTTCGAAGAGTTCTTTAGTAAGGCAACATTGAATGTAAATGCTAAACTGATAACAGGTCTGATCTGTGGTTATCGTGTTGAGGAAATTGAAAATCCACTCACTCAAAAAGTGCGTTATTTAGATAAGATAGTCGATGAGCTAGCAAAAGGGAGAACAGTTGAAAAAATAATCAACAGAAAGAAGTATTAGTTTCTTGCAGCTAGATCAATTTAAATCCAGAATTAGTTAGAAATCCAGCTGAATACGAGCAAATAAATATCTACCGTTCATACCAATTTGAGTTACTCTTCGTGAATAGTTGAATTGGTTATTTGAAGTGACTTGGTTATTGTTTGCGATGTTTCTCTCTTTTGCAGTTTGCGTTTCTATGAATTGATCATAAGTTGGACTTCCTATATTCACATCCAGTCTTTTATATTCGCCTTTTGATGCTATCACTTTATCTGGATATATATCGAATAAATTATTAGTCCCTATACTTAATCT
>JBEASE010000025.1:0-44262 GCA_041162625.1 Bacteroidota bacterium
TATTGTTTGATCTATGGGTTCAATTCCTGTGGTGCCTGTATAAAAGGTGCTAGGAATTTTTCTTTTAAATCCCCAGTAATTTCTTGTCCTTTGATAACCACCATTTAACAAGTAGGTGGCACGCATATATTCTCTCCAGCCTATGATTTGCCTGATAAAACCTTCTGTCGCATTTAAGGGAACATTGTGTTTTTCGGCAAATGCCAAAGCGGTGTCTATAATTTCTTTTGGTGTGATAAGCCCTATATTGATTGAAGGAGATAGCAAACTATGAAAAATAAAATGCTCATCTCTTGCAATTGCATCTTCGTATTCGCCAAATTGAGAGAAGCGGTGATGTAAAAATGCTGCTAGATTATTGAGTGCCTGTTGTCTTGTCCATGCCCATGGAAAAATATTGTTTTTAAATGAAGCATCTCCTGGTAAATCAGCATAATGTACTTCTACTTCTTTAAATGCTTTTTTAAGGTGTTCATCAGCTTGAGGAAATACTGGTTGAGGTATATTTATTTGCTTGGGAAGTTTTTTTCGATTCTCTGCATCATAGGTCCATTTTCCTCCAATGGGTGATCCATTATCATTAAGAAGTATACCCAATTTCTTTCTTTGGTAGATGTAGAAGTCGGTTTGGTGGTAATGTTTTTTCCCTTTGAAAAAGGTGTTGATTTCATCTCGACTGGTTAAGAAATCTGGACCTTCTATCCACTGGACTTTTATACTGTTTTTTTGAGCAACAGTATCAACATGTTTTTTCAACCATTCGTCGCTAGGGAAGCAAGACCTGATTTGTTTTGTACCAATGGCTTTTAAATGACTAAATAGCTTTTCTAAGTTGGACTGACCTTCATGTGCTGCTATGTACTTCACTTCAAATCCTTCAGCTCTTAAACTTGATGCGTAGGCAAACATGCTTGCTTTGTGAAGGATGATCTTTTGTTTATGAAACTTGAACTGTTTGAAAAAAAGCTCTTCTTCAATCAAATAGACAGGCTCATTTTCCTTTATTGCGGGATGTTGGTGGAAAAGTTGGTGGGGAAATATCAAGCTAATGGTCATGTTTGGAAAACAATTTTTCTGCTTGAATGTTTATGACAAAAAGTATTGAAATGGAAAAACTGACAGCAAAGAAAATTGTGGTTGCAGGTGCTACAGGTGGTATAGGCAGACAATTGGTAAAATTGTTGCACCAGAGCGGGGCAGAGGTTTTCGTTACTGGTAGGAACCAAGTTAAATTAGATGCCTTGGTAAATGAGTTAGGCTTGAGGCCAACACATGCATTGGCCTTGGATATAGCTGATGAGTCAGCTATGCAACAACTTGGGGCAAAAGTGGCTCAAGAAATGGGAACTCCAGATATTTTGGTTAATCTAGCTGGTATTGGAATTATTAAGTCGATGGACAACCTCAGCTTGGCAGAATTTAACCAGTCGTTGCAAACCAATTTGGTTGGTGCTTTTCTTTTTGTAAAAACCTTTCTTGCTCCAATGAAAGAAAATAAAAAAGGGTTGATTGTAAATGTTCCTGGAGTTTTGGGAAAGGTACCTATGGCAGGTGCTGCTGCTTATTCTGCATCAAAATATGGTATAGTTGGAATGATGCAAAGTATACGTGAAGAATTGAAGCGTACTGAAATCAGAATTACGAATTTGTTTTTGGGAGGTGTGGATTCACCGTTCTGGGATACTATTGATTTGAAAGTGCAGAAGGATAAAATGATCAGGGAGGAGGAAGCTGCTCGATCAATTTGGTTCTTGTGTCAGCAGCCTGCAAGTGGTGTGGTGAGTGAGATGGTATTGCAACCATTTAATCATCAGGCGATATAACTAAAGCATGGTGCCTTTCAGGAAGAGATAAGCACAATTAAAATAAATGATGACACCGGTTACGTCAACCAGTGTTGCTACAAATGGTGCAGATGATACCGCAGGGTCTGCACCTAATTTTTTTAATGCAATAGGTAGCATTGATCCTGAAATCGTGCCAAATAATACAACACCGATTAGTGATACACCAACTACCGATGCAATCAACAAGTAGTGTGCTCCATATACTTCGGGAAAGATTTGAGACCAAAGGACAACTCTAAAAAATCCGATCAATCCCAATACAGCACCCAATAATAAGCCAGAAATAATTTCTCTTCTCATCACACTCCACCAATCTGCTATAGTCACTTCGCCAACCGTTAGCGCTTGTATAATCAGTGAAGAGGCTTGTGATCCTGTATTACCGCCACTAGAGATAATCAAAGGGATAAACAGGGAAAGAATAAGTGCTTTGTCGAGCGCCAGTTCATAATTGGCCATGGCGGTAGCAGTCAACATTTCTCCAAGGAAAAGTACAATAAGCCAGCCGACTCTTTTTTTAAAAAGCTTGAAAATGGAGATTTCTAAATAGGGTTCTTCCAAAGCTTCGGTACCACCCATCTTCTGCATGTCTTCACTGAACTCCTCGTTAGCAACCCAGAGTACGTCGTCGATGGTCACAATGCCCAAAAGGAAGTTGTTGTTATCAACAACTGGGAGTGCCACTCTATTATTCATTTTGAATACTTGGTTGGCTTTTTCCTGATCGTCGTATACATTTAATTCGATATATCTGCCATCGGTCAGTTCACTTACCAACCTATCTGGAGGGGATAACAAAAATTCTCTAATCCTTACGTCGTCTAACAATTGACCTTGATCGTTGATTACATAAATCACGTCGATGGTCTCAGATTCTTGTCCCACTTCTCTGATATGCTCCAATACTTCTGCAATGGTCCAGTCGGCCTGCACTGCAATATAATCAGGTGTCATCAACCGGCCCACACTGTCCTCTGGATAACCCAAAAGCGAGAGGGTGATTTTGCGTTCTTCTGGGTTCAGCAATTTGATCAATTCCCTAACCACACTGGTTGGTAATTCCTCCAAAAAAGAAGTACGGTCATCCGCTGGAAGTTCATTCAATAAAGCAGCTGTTTTGAGCGGCTGCAGGTCTTGAATGATTGTTTTTTGAGCACTTAGTTCTAGAATTTTAAAGGTACTAGCGGCACGATGTACGGAAAGAGCAGCTACGATTTCTGTTGCTTTTTCTTCATATTCTTCAATCAGCAAAGCAACATCACTGATATTCAGGTTGTTGAGAAACTCATGCATACGCATGTTGTTCTCATCCTCTAGGATGAGCTCAAATTGCTCTTGTATGCTATGGTTGTTTACAACCTGTGTCATGGACTAATTTTTTGCTAAATTAAACATAGTTTTCTACGTTTCAATATTAACTTATAGGTAAGGGAATACCCAATAAACAAGCAGCATTTTTGATTAATTTTGTAGAAATTGATGCTATGCCACGTCAAGATCTTTTTGAGTCGCCTGATTATTTTAACCTAGATGATTTACTGACAGAAGAACATCTGATGATCAGATCAGCAGTTCGTGATTACGTAAAGCAATCTATTTCACCAATTATTGAAGATGCAGCTCAGCAAGCTAAATTTCCATTTCATATTGTGAAAGAGATGGGTGCTTTGGGTTGTTTCGGACCTACCGTAGCAACACAATATGGTGGAGGCGGATTGGATCATATCAGTTATGGTTTGATGATGCAAGAATTGGAGAGAGGCGATAGTGGGGTTAGGTCGACTGCAAGTGTTCAAGGATCATTGGTCATGTATCCCATATACAAGTATGGAAGTGAAGAGCAGAAAAATAAATATTTACCCAAATTGGCATCAGGAGAGTGGTTGGGTTGTTTTGGTCTGACCGAAGCGGATCATGGAAGTAACCCCGCAGGAATGCTAACACGTTTAAAAAACAATGGCGATCATTATATATTGAATGGTAGTAAGATGTGGATCAGTAATGCACCATATTCTGATGTTGCAGTTGTTTGGGCAAAAGATGATCATGGAGATGTTGTTGGTGTGATTGTAGAAAAAGGCATGGCAGGATTTAAAGCGCCTGAAATGCATGGTAAATGGAGTTTAAGAGCATCTGCAACAGGTGAATTGGTTTTTGAGGATGTGAAAATTCCTAGAGAAAATATATTACCTGGTGTAAAAGGATTGAAAGGACCGCTTTCTTGTCTCACCAAAGCTAGGTTTGGTATTGCATGGGGTGTAGTTGGATTAGCAATGGATTGTTATGATACTGCTCTTCGTTATGCAAAAGAACGATCGCAGTTTGGAAGACCGATTGCAGGTTTTCAGCTACAACAAAAGAAATTGGCAGAGATGCTTACTGAAATCACAAAGGCACAGCTTCTCAATTGGAGGTTAGCTGTATTAATGGACGAAGGGAAGGCAACACCAGCACAAGTGAGCATGGGCAAGCGAAATTCATGTGCAATGGCACAAGATGTATGTAGAGATGCTAGACAAATATTAGGTGGTATGGGAATTACAGATGAATATTCAGTGATGCGCCATATGATGAATTTAGAGAGTGTTATTACTTATGAAGGAACACACGATATTCATCTGCTTATTACCGGAATGGATATTACTGGCATTAATGCATTTTCATGAGTGATCAACCTCCAAAATTGATTTTTCTCATTGGCTTTATGGGCTCTGGTAAATCACACGAAGGTGATTTACTTGCAGCACATTTGGGTTTGTCATTCATAGATTTAGATGTGTGGATTGAGGAGCAACAGCGCAGGACTATTTCCGAAATTTTCAGAACTGAAGGAGAGCATTCATTTAGAAACATAGAAACTGCAGCATTAAAACAAGCAGCTCAACATTTACTTTCACAGGCAGTCTCTGCTAAATATGCTGGCATTATATCGACAGGTGGTGGAACGCCATGTTTTCATGATAATATGGATTGGATGAATGCTCATGGAATTACCGTATGGTTGAACACATCTGTTGCTGTAATAGCAAAGCGTTTGAGTATGGAGAAATCAAAAAGACCACTTATTGCCAATTTAAATGATGATGAATTGCATCTGTTTATAGAAAAGAAACTTGCAGAGAGGTATCCATACTATAGTAAGTCGACACTCACCATTGATGACGTGATGAATCCTTCAACCTTAACCCAAAAAATTACAAATGCATAGGCGAATGTTCAGAACAGCAGCGTTGCTGATGGCTATAGCTGTTACTTTAGGAGCTTTTGGTGCTCATTTACTGAAAAAACTTCTTACACCCACGTTGTTGGAAGGATACCAGACGGCTACCTATTACCAGATGATTCATGCTATTGCCATTTTTATTGCTGGCTTTTTATACAAGCAGTACCATGATAAAAAAATGTGGTTAGCAGGGCAACTCTTTTTCTTTGGTATTCTTTGTTTTTCTGGATCCATCTATGCAAGAGTGGTTCTGAGTTTTGCAGGCTATACCAGCTTGGGGTTGTTTAATTTGGTTACACCTTTGGGTGGTGTTTTATTTATTTTAGGATGGTTGTGGTTGTTGTTTTCAATTCCTGGCAAAACAGCTGATAAGCAAGCCGAAAATAGGTCAGAAAATTGATGCTGCTATTCAGAACTAATTGAAATTCAACAGAAATAAAAATGTAATTTTGAAAAACTCCAATAGGAGATTGCTTATCTAATTAGTAGTACAAACAATGGCCAATCGATTGAAACCTCCGAAGCAAAAAACTGATGAAGAGGTATTGATAGCAGAACAAGAAGAATCTGTTGAAATCAAAGCGCTGGTTAAAGATGAGCGCACCCATAAAATATTAGGTTCAGTCTTGTTGTTTTTGAGTTTTTTCCTATTTGTTGCATTTGCTTCTTATCTCTTTACTTGGAATGAAGATCAAGACAAAGTTCGCAACATGGGGGCAAAGATTTTGATGCCTAATGAACTTGAAATCAGTAATCAGTTAGGAAGTTTAGGCGCTTATACGGCCTATGTTTTTTTTGAATATGGATTTGGTATTGCATCCTTTCTATTTTGTTCTCTGTTTTTTGTAGTTGGTGTGAATGTGTTGTTTGGTAGAAAAGTATTTTCTATTGCTCGCAACATCAGGTACATCTTGATGGGGTTGGTAGTAATTAGTGTAAGTGCCTCTTTTTTCATGCCCAATGCAACTTTTAATTGGGGTGGTGCTGTAGGAAAATTTTCATCTGCATGGATGAAAGGAGTAATAGGTTGGTGGGGAACATTCTCCATCATTTCTCTTTCTTTGTTCTCATATTTCATTTGGAGGTTCAATCCTGTATTTAAGTTGCCTGTATTTGGCAAGTCTGCTTCAATTGAAGACACAAAATTCGAAAAAACTTCTCCTGAAGTAGATTTAGAGCCTGAAGTGCTGCAACCAAGATTAGACTTAACAGAAGGTAATTCTTTGAAGTCGGAAGATGCTGTGTTGAATGCAGAAGTGGTAGAGGATACAAGAAATAAATTGAAAGAAGAGAAGCCTTTGCATTCTGAACCTGCAGTGTTGATGACAACTCCTGTTGAAGACGTTATTCTTCCAAAAGTAGAGCGTAAAGTAGAAATGTTGCAGGCCGAACCAGACTTAGAAATCAAACCAGTGGTAGATGAAAATATAGCACCAAAGGCTGCAGCAGTTTTAACATCTCCAAGGTTTGATCCCATTGCTGATTTGAAGGGCTATAAGTATCCTTCATTAGATTTATTAGCACAGCATTCCGGAGAGAAAATTGTGATGGACCAAAGTGAGTTGGAAGCCAACAAGACGCAAATCATAAAAACACTTGAGAATTACGATATCGATATTCAGAAAATATTTGCTACCGTTGGTCCAACAGTTACTTTATATGAGATTGTTCCTGCAGCAGGTGTACGTATTTCTCGAATCAAGAACCTTGAAGATGATATTGCGCTAAGTTTATCGGCTTTGGGTATTAGAATTATTGCTCCAATTCCTGGAAAGGGTACTATTGGAATTGAAGTTCCTAACGTAAAGAAAAGTGTAGTTGGAATGAGGTCGCTTTTAGCAAGTGATAAGTTTCAGAAAAACGATTATGCTCTTCCTATAGCATTGGGCAAAAAAATTGATAACGAGAATTTCATTGTTGATTTAGCATCTATGCCACACCTCTTAATGGCTGGTGCAACTGGTCAAGGTAAATCGGTTGGATTAAATGCCATTCTTGTTTCTTTGCTCTATAAAAAACATCCTTCACAGTTAAAATTTGTACTTGTCGATCCCAAAAAAGTGGAGTTGAGCTTGTACAGAATAATCGAAAAACATTTCCTTGCAAAACTTCCAGGAGAAGATGATGCAATCATAACTGATACACGCAAAGTGGTAAATACACTTAATGCGCTTTGTATTGAGATGGATGAGCGATATGATTTGCTTAAAGACGCAGGATGCAGAAACATCCGTGAGTACAATGAAAAGTTTGTTTCGAGAAGACTCAATCCTGAAAAAGGACATAAATTTTTACCATTTATTGTTTTGGTCATTGATGAGTTTGCTGATTTGATCATGACAGCCGGTAAGGAAATTGAAACGCCAATTGCTCGTTTGGCACAGTTGGCGCGTGCAATTGGGATTCATTTGATTGTAGCAACACAGCGTCCTTCTGTAAATATTATCACCGGTACTATTAAAGCCAACTTCCCTGCAAGAATTGCATTTAAAGTTTCGTCAAAAGTGGATAGCAGAACTATTCTGGATATTGGCGGCGCTGAACAGTTGATTGGTAGAGGTGATATGTTAGTGTCTTATCAAGGTGAGGTAACAAGGGTGCAGTGTGCTTTTGTGGATACCCCAGAAGTAGAAAAAGTTGCTGAATTCATTGGTGCTCAACAAGGGTATCCATCTGCATTTGAGCTTCCTGAAGTAATTGATGAGAAAGATATGGAAGATCGAGAAGTTGATTTGTTGAGTAAAGATCCACTATTCAATGAAGCAGCTCAGCTGATTGTCCAAAGTGGTATGGGATCTACATCACTCATACAACGCAGGTTAAAATTAGGCTACAATCGAGCAGGTCGTTTAATGGATCAATTGGAGGCTGCTGGTATTGTTGGACCAAGCAAAGGAAGTAAGGTACGTGAAGTTCTCTTTAAGACAGAGTATGAACTTGAGCAGTTTCTGAAATCAATGGAATAGTGCTTTCTTTGTATAAATAACAGCTATACTTAAACACGCTATATGCCAAAACAAATTTTAACCTTCTTGCTCATATTTTTTGTTTGTACAGTCAATCTGTTTGCACAAGCTTCAAAGAACAGCGGGAAGAGTGATCCAGAAGCAAAGAAGGTGTTGGATGCTGTGAGTGCGAAATTCAAGACATTCAAGAGTGTAAAAGCAAACTTTACGCTAAAAATTGAAAATGCTGCTGGTAAGGTTCAGGGTACTAAAACCGGGACTGTCCTCATGAAGGGTTTAAAGTATAGGGTTTCTATAACAGGACAAGATATTTTTTGTGATGGTGCAACTATCTGGACATATGACATGGCTGCAAAGGAAGTGCAAATAGCAACCCTTGATAATTCAAGTGGGTCAATTACTCCACAGAAACTTTTTACGAATTTCTACGACAAGGATTTCTTGTTTTTATTGAATGAAGATGTTAAGCGCAATGGCAAGACCTATCAAGTGGTAGAACTTACACCAATTGACAAAACCAAGCCATTTTTTAAAGTGGTATTAGAGGTAGATAAAGCCACAAAGGTTATTATGTCAACACGTGTATTTGAAAAGAATGGTAATCGTTATCTCTATGCCATAAACAGTATCGCAACAGCAACTGCTATACCTGACGATAGTTTTGTATTCAATGTGAAAAAATATCCTGGCGTTGAGGTAATCGATTTACGCTAAACTTATTTTCCCCAACGAAAGCTCTTGATTTCAAAGCCTGCTAGATCAAGTACACGATCAACTACTGTTGAAGCAACTTCTTCTATTGTTTTAGGCTGACTGTAAAAGGATGGAGTAGCGGGACAAATTATGCCGCCTGCAAGTGTGATGGTCTCCATATTGCGAATATGAATGAGGTTATAGGGGGTTTCCCTAGCCACACAAATCAATTTTCTTTTTTCCTTTAATATTACATCGGCAGCTCTCGTAATTAAGTCATTGGATGCACCGCTAGCAATCCTTCCCAAAGTCCCCATCGAACAGGGAATGATGATCATGGTGTCAAATCTTCCTGAACCTGAAGCAAAAGGGGCAGAAAAATCATGTTTATTGTAGACAGGGAGATTTAATTTATTGTAATTGTCATTTCCTAGTTCAGTAGACCAAACATCTTTTGCATTATCAGAAAACACAATGGCCATTTCATTCCATTGGTTATCAATAGATTTTAGTTTTTGCAATAATAAATCTGCATATATAGAACCACTTGCCCCAGTAACCGCAACTACAACCTTTCTCATAATTTCTTTATTTCTCTAACAAAGATGTTTCATAAAAGTTAAGTAACTCGTTGATTTTTAACGGCCTTGAAATTTTCTTAATAAAAACTTAAAAATACTTAGGGTTGTACGCAATATGAGTAAGTAAAACCACGTTATTACCTTGGTTTTTCATAGGATATTGGATTTAAAACGGGCTGGATTTCTATCCGGGCCCTTTTTTTTTATGCCTACCCTAAGGCAAAAAATAATCCCTGCCGAAGCAGGGATTATAAGCAAGTTTTAAACTTCAGCCATTTGAGCAATGGCTTCACTTTTATAAGCCCCCTCATCAAGCTTCTTCTTCGTTTCTTCAAAAGCCTTGAGAGTCAATTGAATATCTTCATCAGTGTGTGCTGCGGTTGGTATTAGCCTATAAATGATATGTCCCTTTGGAATAACAGGGTAAACTACTATCGAGCAGAAAATATTGTAATTCTCTCTTAGGTCTGTCACCATGTGAGTAGCTTCTTCCACACCTCCTTTCATGTATACGGGCGTAACTACAGAATCAGTCTTTCCAATATCAAATCCTTTTTCCTTTAAGCCATTTTGCAGTTTAAGGGCATTTTCCCAAAGTTTTTCTTTGAGTTGAGGCTGACTTCTCAGTAACTCTAGTCTTTTCAGGTTACCAATTACAATTGGCATGGGTAGAGACTTGGCGAAAATCTGGCTTCTAATATTGTAGCGAACATAGTCGATGATGCTCTTAGGTCCGGCAATAAATGCACCAATAGAAGCCATAGATTTGGCGAAAGTAGAAAAATATAAGTCGATATCATCTTGAACACCTTGCTCTTCTCCAGCTCCAGCGCCAGTCTTTCCTAATGTTCCAAATCCATGGGCATCATCTACCAATAATCTAAATTCGTATTTCGGACGAAGTGCGGCTATTTCTTTTAATTTTCCTTGATCGCCTGCCATGCCAAACACACCTTCAGTGATCAATAAAATACCACCAGTTTTGTTCTTATCAATTAATGCTGTTGCACGCTGTAGTTGTTTTTCGCAGTCGGCTACATCATTGTGCTTAAATACAAAACGCTGACCAGGATGTAGACGCAAACCATCGATAATACAGGCGTGGCTTTCTGCATCATATACAATTACATCATGTCTGCTGCAAAGAAGGTCAATTAAACTCATGATTCCTTGGTAACCAAAATTCAAAAGAATTGCATCTTCTTTATGTTCAAACGCAGCAAGTTCTCTCTCCAATTGCTCATGGTAATTGCTGTTTCCACTCATCATTCTTGCTCCCATGGGGTAAGCAAGTCCAAAAGTTTGAGAAGCCTCAGCATCAGCTTTTCTCACTTCTGGGTGATTGGCTAAGCCTAGGTAATTGTTTAAACTCCAAACAATCTTTTCTTTACCCCTAAATGTCATGCGATTTCCAATTTCGCCTTCTAGTTTTGGGAAAGCAAAATACCCGTGGGCTCTTTCACGATGTTGTCCAAGCGGTCCATAGTTCTTGATGAGTCTTTCAAAGATGTCTGCCATATTGAGAAGGTTATGGGGTTTATAGCTGCAAAGATAATTTTTTTAGAAATAAACTTTATATAACATAGTGTTTAAAACTCCTCTTAAGAAAAGGATTTCATTGCCATAACTTTGTATGAACTCAAAAAAGGGGTCATGAAGAATTTGTTTTCATTTTTGCTTTCATTGCTCATGACTGGATCAGTTATTGGTCAGTCATCAGCCACCAATCCTAAACCAAGACCAAAATTGGTGGTGGGGGTAATGGTAGATCAAATGAGGTGGGATTTTCTATACCGATACCAAAATCGCTATACTGAGGGTGGATTCAAGCGGGTTTTGAAAGAGGGATTCAGTTGTGAAAACGCCTTTATACCATATGCTCAAACTGCTACAGCGGCGGGACATTCATCGGTCTATACAGGATCTGTACCAGCCATCAATGGCATCATGGGAAATGAATGGTACGATAGGTCGCTTAAACGTGATGTCTATTGTGTAGAGGATGATTCGGTGAAGATTGTTGGAGGAAATGGGAAAGGCGAGCCTATGTCGCCTAAAAATCTAATCACAACGACCATCACAGATGAACTTGAATTGGCCACTAATTTTAGGTCGAAAGTTGTTGGAGTTGCCATTAAAGACAGGGGAAGTATCTTGCCAGCAGGACATGCGGGTGATGCAGCCTATTGGTATGAGCCTAATTCTGGAAATTTTGTCTCCAGTACCTGGTATATGAACGCTCTACCCGCTTGGGCAGAAGCTTACAACCAACGCAGGGTTGTAGATTCAATGTATAAACTAAATTGGAATTTGAGTCGCCCTTTAGACACCTACCTCCAGAGTGATAAAGAAAATGCTGCTTATATTAAAAATCCATTTCCTCGAAAGCTGGAGGGCAATATTGGTAAAAACTTTGGCGCGATCTCATCTACACCTTGGGGTAACACACTAACATTAAGTTTTTCAAAAGCTGCATTAGATGCAGAGGGATTAGGCAGAGATTCAATAACTGATTTTTTAGCCATCAGCCTTTCATCTCCAGATTACATAGGACATTCATTTGGGCCAAATTCAGTAGAAATTGAAGACACTTATATCAAGCTTGATCAAGAGCTTGCATCATTCTTGGCCTACCTAGATCAAAAAGTAGGGAAGGGGCAGTACTTGTTTTTCATGACAGCTGATCATGGTGTTGCACATGTTCCTGCTTTTTTAGAAGCCAATCAAATTCCAGCAAAGGGCATGAAACCGGGAAAGGAAGCAGAAAATGCAACTATGGAAAAGTTTGGTTTGAATCGATTGGTTGAAGCTTCTGCTAATTATCAAGTTTATTTGGATAAAGCATACATCGATTCTGTTGGGGCAGATTACAAAGCTGTAAAATCATTTTATATTCAACAGCTCAATAAGCATCCAGATATGCTATTGGCTTTTGATAACGAAAGTATCCAGCTTGCTAATCTTCCAGCTGAATATAAAGAGATGTTTCTAAAAGGGTACAACCATAAGTTGGCAGGTGACGTACAGTTGATTTATAAGCCTGGTTATTTTTTTAGTTTTAATCCTTCAGGAACAACCCACGGTTCAATGTATCCTTATGATTCTCATATTCCATTGTTGTGGATGGGGTGGGGTGTGAAACAAGGAATATCCTATCGTAATGTATATATGAGCGATATTGCAGGAACAATTGCCGCATTGTTAAAAATACAAATGCCCAGTGGTAATGTTGGAACAGTTATACACGAATTGATAAAGTAAATAAAGCATCTATGCAAGCTTACTTAGATTTAGTAAAACATATTTTAGAAAACGGAACGGATAAAAGTGATCGGACTGGTACTGGAACAAGAAGTGTTTTTGGTTACCAGATGAGATTTGATTTGAGCGAAGGTTTTCCTATGGTCACTACCAAAAAACTTCATTTAAGAAGTATCATACATGAATTATTATGGTTTTTGAAAGGGGAAACAAATACTAAATATTTGAAAGAAAATGGTGTTAGTATTTGGGATGAATGGGCAGATGAAAATGGAGAACTTGGTCCCGTTTATGGCAAACAATGGAGAAGTTGGACAGGAGCAGATGGAAAAACACATGATCAAATTGTAGACCTGATTCAACAAATCAAGAAAAGTCCTGATAGCAGACGCTTAATTGTAAGTGCTTGGAATGTTGCAGAACTACCTAAAATGGCACTAATGCCTTGTCACACCTTGTTTCAATTTTATGTTGCAGATGGAAAGTTGTCTTGTCAGTTGTACCAACGTTCTGCAGATGTGTTTCTAGGAGTCCCTTTTAATATTGCATCTTATGCATTATTGACGATGATGATTGCTCAAGTATGTGATCTTGAATTAGGAGATTTCGTTCACACTTTTGGAGATGTGCATCTTTATAATAATCATTTTGAGCAAGCTCAATTACAATTGACCAGAACACCATTCCCATTGCCTAAAATGACAATCAATCCTGATGTAAAAGATATTTTCGGATTTACATTCGAAGATTTCACCTTGGTAGGGTATCAAAGTCATCCTGCAATTAAAGCACCTGTTGCAGTTTAATATTAAGATATGATCATATCAATTGTTGTTGCTGCTGCTGAAGACCATGCCATAGGGGAAGGCAATGCCTTGCTATGGAAATTGCCAAACGACATGAAGTTTTTCAAGAACACAACATGGGGGATGCCTGTGGTGATGGGTAGAAAAACTTTTGAGTCGATGGCATCAAAACCATTAAATGGTCGATTAAATATTGTCATTTCTCGTCAAGAAAATTGGGTAAAACCCCAAGAGGGATTGGTGCTGGCAAAAAGTGTGGAACATGCTATTGAATTGGCTAAATCATCTGATTGTAAAGAGGTGTTTGTTATTGGGGGTGGTGAAATATACCGGCAAGTAATGCCTTTTGTCAACAGAATTTACCTTACTCGTGTGCATACAAATTTTCCTAAAGCGGATACTTTTTTTGAACCAATAGATTCATCTGTTTTTGAACTTGTGGAAGAGACGCCAATGGGGCAAGATGAAAAACATGCATTTGCTTATACTTTCCAAATTTGGGAAAGAAAGCAATAAGCTACTTATATGTACAACCACTTTCAACTTGGGTTTAAGTATTTGCAGTATTTTTTTTCTGCTTCTAATGGGAAAGGTCACGGTATTCACTCTCCATTTGTATTTGAGTTTGTTGAACAGGTTTTATTGCCGTCTTATAAGAACAAAGCTGTTTTCAATAAGATAGAAAATATTAGACGTGCTTATCAATCAGAAAAAAATCGGTTTGTTCAGGTAGAGGACTTAGGGGCTGGTTCGTTTTCAAAATCAGGGTCTAGCAGGACTATTGCGCAAATAGCGAATGGGGCTTCTAAGCACCCAAAATTTGCGCGACTATTGCATCGTATGGTTGAATACTATGAAGTTGCTTCAGTATTGGAATTGGGAACTTCATTGGGGCTCACAACAAGGTATTTGGCAACTGCAAGAGAAGATGTGAAAGTGCAAACAATTGAAGGTGCAACAGCAATTGCCGATTTTTCAAGAAAAGCCTTTGAGCAAGAGAGACTTGCTAATATTTCTATTTTGGTTGGGGATTTTGATTCAAAATTACCAGAAGCATTGTTGAATATGAGGGGTAAAAAACTTTTCTTTTTTGATGGCAACCATCAATATCAACCTACTCTACACTATTTTGAAGAAGTGGTCAAATCTTGTGGTGAAGAGGATGTTTTGGTTTTTGATGATATTCATTGGAGCAAAGAGATGGAAAATGCATGGGAAGAAATAAAAAAAAATGAACGAGTTTCCTGTTCGGTAGATTTATTTTTTATTGGAATTGTTTTTCTTAGAAAAGAATTCAAGGAAAAGCTAGATTTTACAATACGTTTCTAATTAATTTGCAGCATATAGACCGGGAATTTCGTTACCTTTGATATCTCAATCAAACCCCATGATTATTGGTGTTTTAAAAGAAGTGGCCCCTGAAACAAGGGTATCTCTCATCGCGGATGGCGTCTCCCAATTAACGAAGAAAAAAATTACTGTATGGGTGGAAACTGGAGCAGGCGAGCTAGCCTTTTGTTCAGATGCCGATTACAGTAAAGCAGGAGCAGAAATTAAGTCAGCTGCAGAAATTGCTAACGGAGCAGATGTTGTTCTTTCCATTCATCCACCAACCATCGATATTCGTAATGGCTTGGTGTTGATTGGTATGTACCAAGCTCGTTTTCAAACTGAACGTATCAAGCAATGGTTAGATAAAGGTGCAGTTGTTTTTAGTATGGAGCTTCTACCTAGGACTACAAGAGCCCAAAGCATGGATATCTTGTCGAGTCAGGCAAATATTGCTGGATATAAGGCTGTGTTGACTGCAGCCAACGCATATGGTAGGTATTTCCCAATGTTTATGACAGCTGCTGGAAGTATTGCTCCGGCAAAAGTGTTGATTCTTGGTGCTGGTGTTGCAGGTTTGCAAGCAATTGCAACAGCAAAACGTCTTGGTTCAGTTGTTGAGGTATTTGATACCAGACCTGCTGTGAAAGAAGAAGTACAAAGTCTTGGAGCCAAGTTCATTGAAATTCCTGGAGCAGCTGATGCATCTGCTGCTGGAGGTTATGCAGTTGAACAGTCCGAAGAATACAAGCGCAATCAACAACAGAAAATAGCTGAAAGTATAGCCAAAGCAGATATTGTTATTACAACTGCTCAAATCCCAGGAAAGAAAGCACCTATTTTGGTATCTGAAGAAATGTTGAACACTATGAGAGAAGGAAGTGTGATTGTAGATCTTGCCGCTTCAACTGGTGGAAATACGCCCCATACCAAAGACCGTGAAACGGTGGTATATAATGGAGTGAAAATTATAGGCGATAGTAATTTACCAGCAACTATGCCTTCTGATGCCAGTAAGTTGTATGGTAAAAATATTATTAATTTCTTACAGCTCATAACCGATAAGGAAGGTAATCTTAGCATCAACATGGAAGATGATCTTGTAAAAGGTGCAAGAGCTCAGGTGCAATAATTGATTTTTAAAATTTCTAGTATATGAATCAGGTCTTGAATTGGATAAGCATACACCAGGAAATGATTTATGTGGTCTTCCTCATGATCTTTGTTGGTATTGAGGTGATTGGTCGCGTCCCCTCTGTGTTGCATACACCTTTGATGAGTGGTGCTAATGCAATTCACGGGGTAGTAATCATTGGTGCTATCATTGTAATGGGACAAGCAGCCGAGGATGATATACTATCCTTGGTACTTGGTTTCGTAGCTGTCATTCTAGGTACATTGAATGTGGTGGGTGGATTTGTGGTTACTGATAGAATGCTAGAAATGTTCAAAAAGAAAAAATAATCTTCCAAAATAGCTCGCAATGGAAATTAACTTGCTTGTACTCATTTATCTGATTGGTTCTATAACCTTTATTGTGGGTTTGAAAATGTTGTCTAACCCAGCTTCTGCAAGGAAAGGAAATTTGGTTGCAGCTGCTGGTATGTTTCTTGCCATTATAGGGACCATCTTCCTTTATGAAAATGAAGGGGAGCGTTTGGGTAATTATCCATGGATTTTTGCTGCTTTGATAATTGGTACAATTGTAGGGACATTAATGGCTAAGAAAGTACAGATGACCGCTATGCCAGAAATGGTGAGCTTGTTCAATGGTATGGGTGGTGCTTGCGCGGCCTTGATTTCAGTTATTGAGTTTAACCATTTGCTCCATACTACAACAGATTTGTCAACATTGGATTCGACCAAATTATTGATCATTTTAGTAGGATTAATCATTGGAGCTGTTTCATTCTCTGGTAGCATGATTGCTTGGGGAAAATTGAACGGGAAAATAAAAGATTTTGCTTTTGGCGGTCAGCATATCATCAACCTTGTTATTCTTGTGTTGAATCTTGCTATTGCTGCTTATGTTATTTTGTTTACGCCTGAACAACTTCATTTGTTGTTTTATGTGGTTGTAGCATTATCAATCTTGTATGGTGTTTTCTTTGTGCTTCCAATTGGAGGTGCAGATATGCCAGTCGTTATTTCACTCTTGAATTCATTCACTGGTGTAGCGGCTGCATGTGGCGGGTTTTTGTATGACAATAAGGTAATGTTGACAGGAGGTATTTTGGTTGGTGCAGCAGGAACCTTACTTACGATCTTGATGTGTAATGCTATGAACAGATCGCTTAAGAATGTATTAATTGGTTCTTTTGGTGGTACAACAGCGGCTACAGGAAGTGGGCCTTCTGGGGGCACTTATAAAGAGGTTACATTGAGTGATGCTGCCGTAGTCATGAGTTATGCGAGCAAGGTAATGATTGTGCCTGGTTATGGTTTAGCAGTTGCGCAGGCCCAACACGTTTGTCACGAATTAGAAAAAGCATTAGAAGCAAAAGGGGTTGAAGTAAAATATGCTATCCACCCAGTTGCAGGAAGAATGCCAGGTCACATGAATGTGTTGTTGGCAGAAGCAGATGTGAGTTATGACAAGTTATTGGAAATGGAAGAAGCCAATGAAGAGTTTAAAAATACAGATGTAGTATTAATATTAGGTGCAAACGACGTTGTTAATCCAGCTGCAAAATCTGATCCTTCTTCACCAATCTATGGCATGCCAATTCTTGAAGTAGAAGAAGCAAAACATGTTATTGTGAACAAGCGAAGCATGAAGCCCGGATACGCAGGAATTGAAAATCAATTATTCTTCCAACCTAAAACTTCTATGTTATTTGGTGATGCGAAGAAGGCACTTCAAGATTTACTTGCAGAAATCAGGAGCATATAAATATTAATTTATAGATTACACAGTCTTTATAACCGACCAAATATTTGGTTTGTTTACTTAGCAATGTTTAACCTAGGTTAATGAAATTAAAGACTGATTTTTTACAAAGTATTGAGCATTGTCAAGGATTTGAAAAAGATCCATTTATTGCTTCTCATCAAGAGTTGCCTGTTGTTTCTATTAGAATTAATGGAGCTAAGATTGATTCAATCGAAAATGTTATCGATGACACAAATTTAGGCTCAAAGGTTCCTTGGTGTGAAGGAGCATTTATATTAAATGAGCGTCCTTCTTTTACACTTGATCCTTTGTTTCATGCTGGAGCCTATTATGTGCAAGAAGCATCGAGTATGTTTTTGCATCATGTTGTTAAAAGTTTGTTTCAAAATGGCACAGGATATAAAGCCTTGGATATGTGTGCTGCTCCTGGAGGGAAGTCTACTTTATTAGCAGGTATGCAGCAACTTGGAATGGTTGTTTCAAATGAAATTATTCAATCTCGTGTTTCTGTATTACAGGAGAATATCATAAAGTGGGGGGAGATGAAAGTTTTGGTCTCCAATAATGATCCGAATGATTTTCAAAGGCTGCCTGGTTATTTTGATTTTGTAGTAGTGGATGCGCCTTGCAGTGGGAGTGGACTTTTTAGAAAAGATGAAAAGGCGATGGAAGAATGGAGTGCTGATTTGGTTAATTTCTGCGCAGCACGTCAAAAAAGAATACTACATGCTGCTAGTGAAACCATTGCTGAGGGAGGGTATTTGTTTTATTCCACTTGTTCATTTTCTGTTCAAGAGAATGAAGACAATTTGGACTATTTAATAGATTCAGGACTGTTTGAGTCAGTAGCTGTTCCAATAGACTCATCTTGGAATATTGTACATACGCATTCTGAAAAAAACGGGGCACATGGGTACCGTTTTTATCCAAATAAAGTTAAAGGAGAAGGATTTTTTTGTGGTGTATTGAGAAGAACAAGTTTATCTACGCATGATGGAATAAATTACCCTGGGACGCCTAAAAATTTATCCTTGAAAATTGATTTAAGTGCATGGATCAATGGTGCTGAACATTTGCACTTTTATCAAAAGGCGGAGGAGATTTTTGCATTTGATGCCCAATATGCTCAAGAATTAGTCATGGTGTCTGGTGTACTAAAGTTGCGTAAATCAGGCTTGCGGTTAGGAGAGTTGATAAGAGATGATTTTATCCCTAACCATGAATTAGCAATGTCTACAATGCAATCTTCTCAAATACCGCATATTGAAATTGACCATAAGCAAGCTTTGCATTATTTAAGGAGAGATACCTTGGATCTTGGAGATGTTACCAAAGGTTGGTCGTTGGTGCGATACAAGAATATTGCATTAGGTTGGGTAAAACAAGTTCAAGGTAAAGCGAAGAATCACTACCCTTTGAATTGGCGTATTTTGATGCGGGGTTGATTATATGTTAAAATTCTATTTTTCTCTAATGGCTGAAATGGCTTTTTGTTATCTTTGACTGTATCTCATTTTTTAAATGTAAGAAGCTGATATGAAAGTAATACTCTTCTTTTTGTTGTTTACTTTTTCCTTGCAAGCATATGCGCAACAGTCAAAGTTATATGCTGCAAAAAATGAACGAGGTATTTACGTAGAGCACAAAGTTCAACCAAAAGAAAATTGGTATAGTGTTGGAAGAGCATATGCTATCAGTCCGAAAGAAATTGCATCATTTAATGGGCTGAGCATGGACAAAGGTTTGTCGATTGGCCAACTATTAAATGTTCCTTTAAATTCAAATAATTTTATACAGATCATATCTGCAGTAGGAATACCTGTTTATCATGCCGTTCAGCCAAAAGAGGGACTTATAAAAATAGCAAACACCTATGGTTTGAGTTTGGCTGGTATAAAAAACTTAAATGGATTAACTACTGATCAAGTCAACGTAGGATACCCATTAATTATTGGTTATATTGGCGCAGCAAATCAAAATGCTGTCGCACCAGTACCTACTCCATCTTCTTCAAATGTTAACTCATCTACATCAATAGCACCTGCTGCATCTGTTAAAACTACTTTACCGACTTCAACACCTGCACCTGCAGTCAACTCTACTCCACAGAAAGCACAGCCTGTTGCTCCTCCAGTAACACAAAAGCAAACCGCTGCAATTGAAAAGACAAAAGAGGAAAACCCAAAGTCTGCACCTAAAGTTATTGAGAAGCCCAGTCAGCCAAAAGTTTCTGTAAATGAAGTGAAACCAACTGCTCCTAGTACAAGCAATTATTTTGCAACTGGATTTGGTCAACAGGCAAAAGAAGGAAAAGAGCAAAAACTTGAAAACCCAACATATGGCTTATTCAAAAGTTCTAGTGGTTGGCAAGATGGAAAATATTATATACTCATTAATGATGTAGTTCCTGGTACTATTGTCAAATTAACGGCTACTGATACTGGAAAAACAATTCATGCAAAAGTGCTAGGAGCTGTCCCTCCAGGTAAAGAAAGCGAAGGGATGCAATTCATGCAAAAGTGCTAGGAGCTGTCCCTCCAGGTAAAGAAAGCGAAGGGATGCAGCTGCGATTAAGCAATGCGGCTGTATCAGCATTGGGTATGACTGAGGGGGAAAACCGTTCTCTTGTTGTAGTTTGGTATAAGTAATTATTAAATTCCAAACCATGGATAATGCAAGGCCTCTACATTGGGCTCCAAGCTTGCAGCCTTTTAGAGGTCAATGGGATGATACTGCTGCAAGACATTTATTGCGCCGAACTCAATTTGGTGTCAAATTAGCTGACCTTAAAAACGTAAAAGATATAGGCTTAGCGGCTTCCCTCGATAATTTATTGAATGATCAGCTACCTCAGCCTTTACCTCCTGTAAAAGATTATAACCCTAATAGTGCAGTAGTGCCTGATGTATTAATCACAGGGGGACAAACATGGGTTAATGATCCCGTGACAGACGGTACCATAAATTCCTTAAGAAGAGCATCTTTCAAGAAGTGGTGGGTTGGACAAATGCTCAATCAACAAATCTCCTTACGTGAAAAAATGACTTTATTTTGGCACAATCATTTTGCAACTGAAAGTGTTGATATTGGTAATGCACAATATTTATTTAAACATCATTCATTTCTTCGAAAAAATGCATTAGGTAATTTTAAACATCTTGTAAGAGAAATTACTACTGATCCTGCAATGCTGGTGTATTTGAATGGTCAGAACAACAATAAGTCTGCTCCTGATGAGAATTATGCAAGAGAAATTCAGGAGCTTTTTGTTATAGGAAAAGGAAAAGGTTCAGGTTTTAATGAGTCTGATGTAAAGGCTGCTGCTAGGGTTTTAACAGGATGGAGAAATAATGCTGCAGAAATCAAATCCTTATTTGATCCCAATAGACATGATATTAATGACAAGCAATTTTCTGAGTTTTACCAAAACAAAAAAATTGTTGGTAGAACAGGGGTAGATGGAGGAGCAATTGAATTGGGTGAAATGATTGACATGTTGTTTGCAACTAATGAAGTTGCTTTGTATTTATGCAGAAGGTTGTATGTTTGGTTCATTCATTATCAAATAACTCCTGAAATTGAAGAAGCAATAATTGTACCTCTAGCACAGGCCTTTCGTCAAAATAATTATGAAATAAAGCCAGTTCTGAGGTTGTTGTTGGAGAGTGAACATTTTTTTGATCCAATGAATAGAGGATGTCAGATAAAAAGTCCCGTCGACATGCTCATTGGTATGCTGCGTGAAATGGAAGTTAAGTTACCGTCCGATAGTCAATATACCACTCAATATGGATTGTGGAATCAACTTGTTAACTACTTGACGAACATGCAACAGAACATAGGTGATCCACCTGATGTAAGCGGTTGGAAAGCCTATTATCAAGAACCAGGGTACTATAAATTTTGGATTAATACAGATACTTTACCTAAGCGGATACAGTATTTAGATTCTCTTGTAGCAATTGGTTATACTTTTGGCGGATTCAAGATGGTTGTTGATGGTGTAAGCTGGATCAAACTATTTCCCAACCCTGAGGATCCAAATAGTTTGGTGGAAGCATTATGTGTTCATTTGTTGGGTATTGATATTTCGGCAGCGCATAAAGCTCAATTAAAAACAGATTTTTTGCTAGCTGGTCAGTCTCAGGATTATTATTGGACCGATGCATGGGAGTTGTTTATTTCAACACCATCCAATATGGCAAATACAAAACACGTTTCAACAGCAGTGACTAGTTTGATAAAATATTTAGTGGATTTACCTGAATATCAACTTTGCTAAAAGCTGAGTATGAAAAGGAGAAAGTTTATAAAAAGTATTGCCCCAGCAGGTATTATGGTCCCTTCTTTTGTACAAGGGATAGGATTCAAGGCATTTAATACCGGACATACATTTTTAAATCAGGTCCTTTTACCTACAGGAGACAACAACCGTGTATTGGTAATCGTGCAGTTGAATGGGGGGAATGATGGTTTGAATACAGTAATACCTATTGATAATTATAGTCAGTATGTTAATGCACGTAAAAATATTTTTATAGATGAGTCGAAAGTATTGAAGTTGCGCGGACATGATCGTGTGGGGCTGCATCCATCAATGATAGGTATGCAGCAACTGTTTAATGAAGATAAATTACATATTGTTCAATCCGTTGGATATGCACAACCCAACTTTTCACATTTTCGTGCAACGGATATTTGGATGTCAGCCTCGGATAGCAAACAGGTTTTGACTTCAGGATGGTTAGGTCGTTTTTTAGATGAAGCCTATCCAGGTTTTCCTGCTGGATACCCAAATATAAATATGCCTGATCCGTTGGCAATACAGATAGGATCTGTTGCTTCATTAACACTTCAGGGTCCAATACAACCAATGGGAATGAGTATTTCAAACCCATCTAGTTTTTATAATTTGGTCAACAACAGAGAAGATGCGGCTCCAAATACATTGGCGGGGATGGAGCTTTCATACATTCGAGAGACATCAAGACAAGCGCAAAAGTTTTCAGAAGTTATCAAAGCTGCTAATGCGAAAGTGATTGTTCAAAATCTATATCCAACAGGAAATACTTTAGCAGATCAACTAAAGATTGTAGCACGCTTAATAAAGGGTGGGTTGAAGACCAAGATCTACATAGTTAATTATGGCGGGTTTGATACACATGCCAACCAAGTTGAATCAGGCAACAATGGCTCAGGAACACATGCAAGGCTATTGGGAAATGTTAGTGCTGCTATTAAAGCATTTATGGACGATCTTGTTTATTTAGGTATTGATGATCGAGTGCTTGGCATGACTTTTTCAGAATTTGGACGCAGGATTTTGAGTAACGCTTCGCGTGGAACTGACCACGGTGCAGCTGCTCCACTGTTTGTTTTTGGCACGCGTGTTCAAGGGGGCATTTCTGGAAGTAATCCAATTATTCCTACCAATGTTGGCGTTGGTGACAACATTCCTTTTCAGTATGATTTTAGAAGTGTATATGCCAGTATACTTTCCAATTGGCTATGCGTAGACGATACATTGTTGAACACCGTTTTGTTGAAAAATTTTCAAAACCTACCGCTCACAAAACTTGGAACCTGTTCAGTGCTCAAGCCCGTAGGAGACCCAGAAAATTTATTAGTGCTTTATCCTAATCCCTTTTATAAATCAGTGGCTATCCAATTC
The DNA here is from genome assembly GCA_041162625.1 of Bacteroidota bacterium. GTDB lineage: Bacteria > Bacteroidota > Bacteroidia > Chitinophagales > Chitinophagaceae > Pollutibacter. The sequence goes on from JBEASE010000025.1 coordinate 23,271, forward strand.
AAGACAATTGGTGGACATACTTTACTTCAAATATTAGATGGCGCTGGGAGATTAGTCAAAATACTGTATGATAAAGAAGTGGCTGAGGGTACCTACAGAGTTGATTTTAATGGAGAGTACCTGCCTCCTGGAATTTATTATGTACGTTTGCAGAATCAACTCATCCAGCAGGTAAAATCTATTTTGAAGGTATAATATGTCTTATAACTCCTCTTTGTTATATCGCTTACTAGTCCCTAAGCCTATTCGTACAAAAATATTGTTATTCAGTTTACAAAAACAGATACCCGCGTTTCATGAAGCTTCCGCTGGGTATAATGAAGATCAAGAGAGAAAGGATGTTGTTGATTTTGTTCGTAATCATGGTGTTCAAATTTTTCCTTACCATTTTACAAATAAATATAAGCAAGAAGATATTCAAGTGTTTCATGATGCTGAACATGGAATGCATTATGTCTTACAGGGCGGCAAGCGTCTTTATTTTAAGAAGAAATGGTCGGTTAATCGAATTAAAAAATCTTTCCATGATTTAACCTTAGAGCAAGACGAAAAGAGTCCGCATCGTTATTTGTCGAATGATTTTGATTTAGACGAGAACGATGTGTTGGCTGATTTTGGAGCTGCTGAGGGTAATTTTACACTTTCTGTAATTGATCGAATCAAGAAAGCCTATTTATTTGAATACGATCCTGAATGGATTGAAGCATTGCGTTTAACATTTAGGCCTTGGCAGAACAAGGTGGAGATTGTACCTAAATTTGTTTCAGATAGAAATGATGAAAAGCATTGTTCTGGTGATGTTTTTTTTAAGGATAAGTCGATTACGTTTTTGAAAATTGATGTTGATGGTGGAGAAAGGGGATTGTTGAGGGGATTTAAGCAAACGATAGAAGAGGCTTGCACAATGAAAATTGCTCTTTGCACTTATCATCAACATGATGATGAGCAGGAATTTACTCAGTGGTTGCAGCAAAAGAATTATAAGGTTGAGCCTTCTCAGGGATACATGATATTTCACTATGATAAAAAATTAAAGGCTCCCTATATTAGAAGAGCATTAATCAGGGCGACAAAAAATATCTAATGAAGTGGAAGCTCCTTAAGTCAGAGTATTTATTCAAAGACCTTTGGTTTACTGTAAGAAAGGATACCTGTGAGCGTTCAGGCGGACAAGTAGTAGATCCTTATTATGTATATGAGTTTCCAGAATGGGTAACAGCAGTTGCAATAACCAAGGAGGGAAAATTTATATTTGAGCGTCAATACAGGCATGCTGCCGGATTGACCATGCTTGAAATTCCAGGAGGTTGTGTAGATAAAGGGGATAAAAATATTCAAGAAGCTGTAGCAAGGGAGCTTAAAGAGGAGACTGGTTATACATTTGAAAGCTATACCTACTTAGGTAAGACATCTGCTAATCCCTCCACACATAACAACTGGATGCATTTTTTTCTTGCAACGGGCGGTGAATTGACAGATGATCAGCAACTGGACCAGAATGAGGAGATTGAAATAGTGTATTTAAGCTTAGAAGAGGTTAAAGATCTATTACAAAAACAGGAAGTGCTACAAAGTATGCATGTGACAGCTTTATTTTATGCACTTAATAAAATGGGAGAGCTCAATTGGTAATAAATCTTTTTCTGTCTACTTCCCCAACAACAAAAATACTTCCGCAAACTAGAATCAAATCTTCATCGTTAGCTTTTGCTTTAAAATGCTCAATTGCATCATTAACGTTCTTAAAACATTCGCCAGTTAATTGATATTGAATTGCCATTTCTTTCAATTGAGCAGGATCCATTGCCCTTGGCAAATGCGCTTTGGTGAAGGCATATTGAGCATGTTTGGGTAAAAGCGACAAAACTTGATTAACATCTTTATCTGCTGAAATGCCAACTACCAAATACAGGTTTTTAAAATTGAATCGCATCAGTTGATCAAGCATTTTTTTAACACCATCAGCATTGTGAGCAACATCTAAAATAATCAAAGGTGATGTGGATATTGTTTCCCATCTGCCATGCAAGCCTGTATTCAAGATTACATTTTTAATTCCATATTGAATGGCTTGCTCATCAATCAGCAAATTCTGTTGACGCAGTAAATCTATTGTTGCACGAACTGTTATGATGTTCTCTTGTTGATAACTGCCGGCAAGTGGAGAAGAATAGGTAAGTTGCTGATTATTGTTTTTGTTCTTTAAGTAAATCGAAAGTATTGTGGGATGATCTTCAATTATGGTAGATGACCAAATTTGATCTGCAAAGTAGATAGATGCGTTTTCCGACAAGGCTTTTTGTTCAAAAACAGGCTGGGTTTCATACTGTGTTTTTCCAATTACCACTGGAGTATTGGCCTTAATAATACCCGCTTTTTCATATGCAATTTTTTCTAGGGTATCTCCTAGAATCTGCACATGGTCATAACTTATATTGGTAATCACTGATATTATTGGCTGGATAACATTTGTGCTGTCCAATCGACCTCCCAGTCCTGTTTCAATCACTGCAAAATCTACTTCCTGTTGAGCGAAATATTCAAAGGCCATTCCGACCGTTACTTCAAAAAATGAAGGCCCAATATCTTCAATGAGAGGGGTTATTCTTTTTGTGAAATCAACAACTGCATCTTCTGAAATCATTTCGCCATTGACCTTAATTCTTTCTCTGAAATCCTCTAAATGTGGAGAAGTATATAAACCAATTTTATAACCTTGTTCTTGGAGGATAGAGGCCAGCATATGGCTTACAGATCCTTTACCATTGGTGCCAGCAACATGGATGGACTTGAAAGTTTGCTGTGGGTTATTTAAATAGGAACATATGGTTAACGTATTGGCAAGATCCATTTTTAAAGCAGCCACCCCCGTTTTGCTGAACATGGGTAGTTTAGTATAGAGATATTCAACAGAAGCTTTGTAGTTCATGCTGCAAAGATATTGTATCTTCGAACCCATGAGTATGTTCATGTGGCTGCCCATGTCGGCTTTTTTATTGGTTACGGTTATTTTGCTATTTTATTATCTCAGGTATTTTCGTTTACTGGCTTTTTTCCGGCCTAAAGAAAAAGAAATCTCCTACGAACATGCTGTCAGCGTGGTCATCTGTGCCAGAGACGAAGCAGATGAAATTGAAAAGAATTTACCAGGGGTATTGGCTCAGCAATACCGTAGTACACATGAAATTGTTGTTGTAAACGACAATTCTCAAGATGATACCAAGTTCTTGCTGGAAGGGTTGTACAAGGATTTTAAGCAATTGCATATTGTTGAACTCAAGCAGGAGGCTGTTCACATACCAGGAAAAAAATTCCCCTTGTCGATGGGAATAAAATCAGCTAAGCATGAGGTGTTATTGCTCACAGATGCCGACTGTATTCCAGCATCAGAGCATTGGATCAAGAAAATGCAAGCAGCATTTCATTCAGGCATTGAAATTGTTCTGGGTTATGGGGCTTATAAAAAAGAAAAAAGTTTACTAAACAAGATCATTCGTTTTGATACTTTTCATACTGCACTTCAATATTTATCTTTTGCACTAGGTGGCATGCCTTATATGGGGGTAGGAAGAAATTTAGCCTACAAAAAGGAGCTTTTTTACCGACAAAAAGGGTTTGCAGCACATCATCATTTACCGGGCGGAGATGATGATCTATTTATCAATGGTTGTGCTAGCAATGATAATACTGCTGTGGTAATTGATCCTGTAGCATTTACCTATTCTACACCAGCCAGAAAATGGTCGGAGTGGCTAGCACAGAAAGAGAGGCATAACGCGACTGGCAAATATTATAAATTGGAGCACAAATGGGTATTGGGTACTTATATGTTAAGTCAGTTCCTCTTTTATCCATTGTTTGTTGGTGCAATATTTACTTTTGATTGGAAATGGGTTGTCGGTGTATTGGTGCTGAAATTATTGGTACAGGGAATGGTATTCTTTAAATCGATGAAAAGATTAGGAGAAACTGATTTGTTTGTTCTTTTCCCATTATGGGATATCTGGATGTTTTTTTATTATTTGATTTTCATGTCATCTTTATGGAAAACACCAAAGAACCATTGGAACTGATTACCAATTATTTTTCAGATTTTACCCCAAAACAAATCGATCAATTTAGTCGATTGGGTCCCATTTATGCTGAATGGAACCAAAAAATTAATGTTATTTCAAGAAAGGATATAGAGGCATTGTATGAAAGACATGTTCTGCATTCACTTTCCATTGCTGCGCAGTACCCATTTGTACCTGGATTAGAAATTATCGATATCGGAACAGGTGGAGGCTTTCCAGGAGTGCCATTGGCTATTTTCTTCCCTACTGTTCAGTTCCACTTGGTGGACTCCATTGCCAAAAAGCTTAAAGTGGTAGAGGCAGTAAAAAATGAGTTAGGCTTAGACAATATTAGTTTTGAACATACTAGGGCTGAACAAATCAAGGGAAGAAAGTTTGATTTTGTAGTATCTAGAGCGGTTGCTCCATTAAAGGAATTATGGACTTGGGGAAAACCATTGATCAGGAATGCAAGACCAGTTGAGGACTTTAAAAATGGATTGATTTGCTTGAAGGGAGGGGATCTTACTCAGGAAATTGCAGACGCTCAATTGAGGCCATATGTTACCCCAATACAGTCTATATTTCCTGAAGCCTTTTTTGCTGAAAAGTATGTTCTATACATTCCAATCTAGTTGAGCAGAGGCTTTTTGCCTTATTTTTGTTTAACTATTTGCTCCAACCACCTCTAATCGCCCAACAATTATGGAAAATACCACCGATAAAATTCGGGTTAGTATAGTTGAGGATAACCATTTTGTTCGTAACCAACTTGCTGAAGTTATTAGGCATTCAGAAAAGTGTACTTTGAATGGTGAATTTTCAAGTGGTGAAGCAGCAGTTGAAGGTATCTGTCTTTCTGCTCCCCATGTTGTGTTGATGGATATAGATTTGGGGGAAATTTCTGGTATAAAAGCCGTAAAATATTTAAAACAAAAATGTCCTAAAGTGCAATTCATGATTTGTTCTGTTCATGAAGAAGATGATAAAATTTTTGAGGCATTAGCAGCAGGGGCAAGTGGCTATATTTTAAAAGATACCAAGCCTCAGGAATTGATAACTGCTATCGAAGAATTAGTGAATGGAGGAGCTCCAATGAGCAGTAAAATTGCAAGAAGAGTTGTCACTAGCTTTCGACAAAAAGAAACTGAAAAAAATGATAACCATCTTGAATGTCTTTCAAATAGAGAATTTGAGATTTTAGAACTATTGGTAAAAGGAAAATTGTATAAAGAAATTGCTACACTATTAAATATAGCACAGGAAACAGTCAGGAAACATGTCTACAACATCTATAAGAAACTTCATGTAAATAATAGGGTAGAAGCATACCATAAGTTTTATGGTACTTAGCTATTTCTCTAGTCCAGCAATAAACTGTCTTAATTGATCAATTTTTGATTTAGTATTGGTAATCACTTCCTGAAATTCAATATCAGAAGCAAGAATGATTTCATGATTAATCTTTCTATCTAGAAATGAATTATAACTTGCTAGCAAAGACTCAAGTTCAAAAATAATGAAACTTGGACTATGCTTATGTATTAAAAATTTAAGTGTATCTGTTTCAGTTAGTGTGGGTAATCCAGAAAAAACTGAGATAAAGTTTTCTAGGTCATTCAAGAAAATAGAAGCAATCCTCCTGTTCAACACAGGGTCTTTACCTGTCATACTGTTCAATCTTTTGAATTCCATGCTCAAAAAAGTTGACTACCTACTGAAAGAGGAAGAAAGTGTGTTAATTGTACTTGAAATTAAGTATAAATACTTAATAATATTACGAAATATTAACTTATTATACCGATTATTCAGTAGAATAAGTTTTTATTAAAAATCTCTAATTGGCTATGCAATTGATCAAATAGGTTTTTGACTTGATTATCAGTGAGTTGTTCAAAGCCATGATAAAAGGAGCTGATAACTGTAAATTGTTGTGCAACTATACAAGAAATTGTTTCATCAGCAATTTTTTTCAATCAAAAATATTGATAATTGTTGGCCTGATCTTCTATGTTTTCAAACCCCATTGTTTTATTTATTGTCTTTCAAATCTTCCACATTTTTCATGAATTTTGATTCTAAACATAATAGGCTTTATTCTACCTTTATCAGAAATTTCATGTCCACTGCCTTCATCGTGTTCATGTTGGTGAATGCATGATATTGTTTGTAGAGGAGTTACTTTGTTTAAGAGTAAACTTCTAGCTTCCTCTGCTTCATTTTTTTCTAATTCTTCAAATTGTCCGAATATAATAGCACTTTGCCAATTGGAAAGATCATTTGAAATGTCAACTTCAAAGCAAACATTTGGATTTTTTCTCAAGACCTCCATTTTTTTACCTTCAAATGAATGCCCGTAGATATATTTTCCATCATATGCAAAAGTAACTGGAACGATATAGGGGAATTTATCCTCGCAACAGGCTAATCTACCTACTAGCTGACTGGTTAAAATATTATTGATTTGCTGCTCATTCAGTTCACCATTCATGGGTATATATTTTACCCAATGTATACTTGCTTAAGCGATTGAAAGATGATTCTCCTCACTGGTTAGTATGAGAGCTGTTTCTGTTTTTCCTACATTTGTCGCTGCAGTAAACAACTTCGTCCCATACTTTCTCCCATTTTTTTCGCCATTGGAATGGTCGGTTGCAAACCGGACAAACTTTTTCAGGGAAATCCCTTTTCTTCTTCATTTTCATCTGCGTTGTTTTGTGAAATAGAAAGTAAATAATTTGAATACTATTCTAAAGATTCGGTAAGACGACCATTGCAAAAACATTTCGAATAAGTTTTGTGAGTCATGAAATTGCTTTGGATTTACACTAACACAATCTTTATCAATAATTGAACTGAGTTGCTCTTTTACATTTGCTGCAAAGTTATTCTCCTCTACATCAATATTCAATTCTATACTGGCCAGCGCGCTTATATCATTGATGTTGTAAGATCCTATAGTTACAACGCGGTTATCACTTACAGCTATTTTACCATGTAAAACATTCGTTTTGTATTCGTAAATGGTAATACCTTGTCGTAACGCCCAAGCATATAGATACCGCTCTGCATATTTTGCTATACCAATATCAGATGTAGAGGCAAGAATGAGTTTAATGTTTACCCCCCGCTTGATAGCTGCAATCATACTGGCTCTTATAAAATCACTCGGAATGAAATAGCTTGACATGATGATGATTTCTTGTTGTGCGTTTTTCATCATCTCCATATAGCTGGCTGAGATTTGGTTCATGTTCATTACCCAGTCGTTTCTTCTGATGCGCATTGGGCAATGCAGTGATGTATTGATTTTTGAAAGAATCAATTTTTTATCGATGTGCACTACCTTTTTATTCCATTTTGAATAGAAAAGGTTGCATAGTTTATGAAGCTCATATGCAATATCACCTTCTACAAGTATTGCCCAGTCTAACCATGCTGGATCTTCTGGCATATCGTTGTAACGGTTGGAAATATTAATACCACCAACCAATGCATATATTCCATCACATACCAGAATCTTATGATGAAGTCGGCGTCCAAAATAAAAGTTTTCGCTTTTAAAAATTGGGTTAAAAAATCTCAATTGTATACCTGCGTTTCTGAGTTTGTCCTTGAAATCATTAGATAAAGATCGAGAAGCATATCCGTCAAGCAATACTTGCACTTCTACTTTTCTCTTTCTCGCCTCAATTAATTTCTCAGCAACTGCTTTACCAGTTTCATCTTCATCAAAAATGTAAACTTGAAGTTGAATATTTGATTGAGCTTTTTCAATTAGTTGAAAAAGAGTTGTGAAATAAGGCTCACCACCTTTTATTAAGGTTGGTTTGTTATGAAAAGAATAGCTGGATTTAACTTTTCGAGCTGAAGACATTCCTGATTTTTATAAACCTAGTATAATCATTTCGGACGAAAGATGATTTTGGTCAGCCTTCAATATAACGTAAGTCTCTTTGCTATTGTTTAATCATCCGGTATTTGTAAACCTGACCGGTGAAAGTTGTCACAAAAACCTGATATACTCCAGATGGCCAACTGCCTGCATCTAGGCTAACATTGTTTCCACCTCTAAAAACATTTTTTGATGTCTCCATCATTATTCTACCATTCATGTCAATCACCATTATGCGAAGACCTTGGGCTTCTTTGACCTGTACGTTAATATTACCATTGTTCTGGAAGGGGTTAGGGAAAGCTTTTAAAATAATACCTTCGGTATTGTCGGCAGGCCAATCTCCACATGCTCCCTTGTTTTGAAGATTTAAGTCAATCCATTCTGCTCTTTGTTTTATCCAAGCTTTCATTGCATCTCTTTCTTCTTCGTAAGAACGTATTGGATTTACACCGCGCCACCATTGGTTACCAGATAAATTCCACTTTGCAAAATGTCTTGTCCTTGCTTCGGTTGTAACAAGATCGGCAGAATCAATAAGTTTGTTGATATTCTGTTCTGATAAAACTGTTTTTCTTAAATCGAGCCACCTACATCTTAAGGATGAAACAAATGCGGTATCAAGCATTAGTCTATCCCACCAAAAGGGGATGAGTCCTGCTCCATCATTTGGACAAACAGCATTAAATTTATAGGCCCAACCTGAAATTAAACTGCCATCACAATAGTCGGCATTCTTGAAACCTAAATCGAAGTCCCAAGCAGGTCCGGCTTTGATTCTTCCATCATAAAGGTTTTTGTTCTTGTGAAAATAGGTGCTCAAGCGATACCCGTCAACGTTTCTACTGATTTCGTTAATGATCAAGAAGTCGATAAAACTACTTAAGTCGGCATGTTTTCTTACACCCAAAGATGGATCCTGAAATTTTGGTCCAGCTAAAGCATTTTCGAAATCATCAACAGTTTGTTTGATAAAGCTTTTTTGCTGTTGCGTTATGTCGGCTATTTTGGGATATACATAGGAGAACTGACGAGGTGCAAGATTAGTAGCGCCTGGAGTGGGGTAACTGGAAAACCAGCCGTTGGCTCCTTTGTCGAGACTGAAAATATATCCGCCTGTTAGCTCAACCCCACTGTTGTCAGTTGGTAACAGCTTACTGATGTTAACCCTGCTAGAATCACGTTTGATTTTTTCAGCTAGGAGGTAAACACCTTGGTATTCATTGTTCAATATAAGCTCAACAAACCGCACTCTTGAAGCCCATCTTCCCATCTCTCTTGTGAGTGTATAGGCGAGAAAGTTTCTCATCATGGTTTTATCCATGTAGGGGGCATACAATACCCAGTCGCTTTCTGGGGGCATGCCCAATAGTGGCTTAGGTAATTCCAGGCCAGCGGCATCCCTAAGTTCAATGTCATAGGATTTCATTGGTTGACCTTGAGAAGATTGACCTCTAAGCTCAATACCTATTTTACCGTTGTATTCATTGGACAAATCAGTGCTTTTATTTCGCTTGCCAACACCATTGTAAATGATGCCTAAGTCTGAAGTTATTTTTCGATCATTTGGAATGATTTCTCCTTTTGTATCAATTTTGATTAAGGGTAAATCAGTGTCAATAATGTTATTGGTCTGTGCAATTAATGCAGAAAATGAAGCAAGCAACAAAAGGATAAGGGCAAATGATTTTTTCATATCAACAACACCGTCTCTAAAAATAGGTATTCGCAGTGAGAATAACATGATTTAGGGTGATTTTTCCCCATATAGAAAATGGTCCATTTGCTTTCGTATTTTTGACATCCTTCTTTACTCATTGTACCATGGCTAAAAGTGTTCAAGATACACCACTCATGCAGCAGCACAGGGCTATTAAACAGAAATATCCCGATGCCATTCTTTTGTTCAGGGTGGGGGATTTCTATGAGACTTTTGGTGAAGATGCAATCCGTGCATCAACTGTGCTGGGTATAACACTTACTAAAAGAAATAATGGTGCTGCTTCCTCTCTTGAATTGGCTGGCTTTCCTCACCATGCCCTTGATACTTATTTGCATAAATTGGTTAAGGCAGGTTATAGGGTGGCTATTTGCGACCAGTTAGAGGATCCTAAACTGGCCAAGGGTATTGTGAAAAGAGGTGTTACAGAAATGGTTACACCCGGACTTGCTACGCATGACAAACTGCTTGAGCATACGAGTAATAATTTTCTGGCAGGAATTCAGTTAGGAGAGAATAAACATGGTATTTCATTTCTCGATATATCAACAGGAGAGTTTTTTGTTGCAGAAGGTGATTTCGATTATATCGATAAACTTTTACAAACTTTTCAACCTGCAGAGGTCATCTTTCAAAAAGGGAAGCAAGCCTTATTTACTGAAAGATTTGGCAAGAAATTTTATTTCTATTGTCTTGATGCATGGATTTTTGATTTCCGCTATGCAGAAGAAGGATTACTCAGGCACTTTGGCACCCATTCGCTTAAAGGATTTGGAGTGGAAGACATGCAAGAAGGCATTGTAGCAGCTGGTGCAATTTTACATTATTTGCAAGACACGGCACATCCGAATAATCATCATATAGCCAGTATTCATCGTATTAATAGGGAGGAATACTTATGGATGGATCAGTTTACCATACGCAATCTTGAATTGGTTAGCGGTCCTACTAATCAGGCTGCTTCTTTGTTGAAAACAGTAGATGCTACTGTTTCTCCAATGGGAGCAAGAATGCTTAAAAGATGGATCTTGATGCCGTTGGTAGATTTGACAAAAATCAATGAACGTCTTGATCTTACTGAACAAATTATTGCAAATGAAGAATGGAGATTGACCATATCTCAGTTTATAAAATCCTGTGGTGATATTGAAAGATTAGTGAGTAAACTTCCTTCAAAAAAATTAGGTCCGCGTGAAATGTTGCAATTGGCGAGAGGTTTAGAACTAGTTGGCGCAATAAAATCTCAAGCATCTTCAATTGATGATCCATATTTGATTCGGTTAGTGGATAACCTCAATACCTGTGCTTTTATCCAAGAAAAAATCACAAGACAAATAGCTGAAGATGCACCTGCGCAAACTTCAAAAGGTGGTTATATCGCCAAAGGAGTTCATCAAGATTTAGATTATTACAGAGAATTGGCAACTGGGGGTAAAAATATTTTGCTCGAGATACAACAGCGGGAAATTATCAACACTGGTATTTCTTCCCTCAAGATTGGGTTTAATAATGTGTTTGGATATTATCTGGAAGTAAGTAATACACATAAACAAAAGGTTCCAGCTGATTGGATCAGAAAACAAACTCTTACTAACGGAGAGCGGTATATTACTCCGGAATTAAAGGAATACGAAGAGAAGATAATGGGTGCAGAAGATAAGATAGCACAACTGGAGTCGATGATCTATGACCAATTGTTGAATGAATTACAAGAGTATATTTTGCCTATGCAAAAAAATGCTCAGGTTCTAGCTATTCTCGACTGCCTCTGTTCTTTTGCTGCTAATGCAATAAAATTCAATTATTGTAAACCAGTTTTGCATGATGATGCGGATTTGCAGTTGCAAGCTGCCAGACATCCTGTAATTGAACAACTTTTGCCTGCAGGGGAATCATATGTTTCTAATGATCTATCGTTGGATCAGGATAATTGTCAGGTTATCATTTTAACCGGACCAAACATGAGTGGTAAGAGTGCACTACTCAGGCAAACGGCTATCATAACTTTGATGGCACATATGGGAAGTTATGTACCAGCACAAAAGGCAAGAATTCCAATTACGGATAAAATTTTTACCCGTGTAGGCGCTTCAGATAATTTGAGTGGGGGAGAATCAACCTTTATGGTTGAGATGAACGAAACAGCCAGTATAATAAATAATATCTCATCAAGAAGTCTGATAATTTTAGATGAAATTGGAAGGGGTACATCTACTTATGATGGTATTTCAATTGCCTGCAGTATAGCTGAATTTTTGCATGATGCGAAACAGCGTCCAAAAACACTTTTCGCAACACATTATCATGAAATGAATGAATTAGAAAAGCGTTTGCCTCGTGTAAAAAATTATCACATCACCCATAAAGAAATAGATAAGCGAATTATATTCTTACGCAAACTGGCTCCCGGTGGAAGTACGCATAGTTTTGGTATTCATGTAGCAAGAATGGCAGGAATGCCAATTTCGCTTGTCAACAGGGCGGGTCAACTTTTGGCAGCCCTTGAAAAGAAGCAAATATCAGAAAATGGATTGCCCAATCATGTTGAAGCACCTGGTATGCAACTAACAATTTTTGATGCACACACGGAAGTGTTTGATGAGATTAGAAAAATGCTGACTGAAATTGATATTAATAGTCTCACTCCTGTTGAAGCATTGGTAGTATTGAGCGAAATCAAAAAGAAAATCAACTAAAACTTTTTCTTCAAAAAAACACCATCCAAATATGATGGTATAAATTTTACTTAGATCAGGTCTATTAAATTTGATATAAGCACATCGATGTCTTCTTTCTTGTTGTATTTACTAATGGAGAAACGAATAGTAGCTTGAGGTGCTTTATTTAAAGCAGCGATTACGTGTGATCCTTGATTAGCGCCACTGCTGCAAGCACTTCCACCCGATGCACAAATATTTCTAATATCTAAGTTAAACAGCAACATTTCTGTTTTATCATTAAGCGGAAATCCTACACTCAATACAGTGTAAAGGCTTTCTCCATCCGGATCCCCATTGAAAACAACGCCAGGTATTTGACTGGTAAGTTGTTCTTTTAAATATTTTTTTATGCTTAGGATTTGTTCTTTTTCCTTTTCTTGGTGTAGAGTTGCAATTTCCAAGGCTTTGGCAAAACCAATTATTCCATAGAGGTTTTCTGTTCCAGCCCTCATGTTTCTTTCTTGTCCGCCCCCATGAATAAGTGGATGTATTTTGTTTTTACCATTGATATACAACAGGCCTACACCTTTTGGTCCATGGAATTTATGTGACGCCCCCGTTATAAAATCTATGTGAAGAGTAGATAAGTCGATTGGAAAATGACCGACAGTCTGCACAGTGTCAGCATGAAAAATAGCATTATGTACTTTACACAGCTCTCCAACTTTTTGAATATCGGTGATGTTGCCAATCTCATTATTGGCATGCATCAAAGTCACCAATGTTTTTTGATCGGACTTAGCTAATTTATTTTCTAGATCAGATAAGTCGATGTGGCCATTTGGTAAAATATTCACAAACTCCAGCTCAGCTTCACCCAAATCGGCAAGATAAGAGCAGGTATGGAGTGTGGCATGGTGTTCGATAGGAGAGGTAATGATTCTCTTACAATTCAACTCCCTCACTGAAGCAAATATGGCTGTATTGCTGCTTTCGGTTCCTCCACTGGTAAAAAATATCTCGGAAGGATGAGCATTCAAGATAGCAGCTACCGATTTTCTTGCTTTTTCAATGGCAAGTCGATTTTCTCTTCCATAAGAATATATAGAGGAAGGATTACCGAAGTGTTCAGTTAAATAGGGTAGCATGGCTTCAACTACCAAGGGGTCAATAGGAGTTGTTGCTGCATTGTCTAAATAAATTCGAGGGGACATTAATCAGAGCTGTTTTATCAAAGTTAAGGATTTGCACCTATAAGGCCTCTTGAATGTCTTTAATGAGTTTGATGGCAATGTTGTTCGCTGTAGTTTCAAAACTGCTTTCTGCAATGATGCGAATAATGGGTTCAGTATTGCTAGCGCGAAGGTGAACCCAGTCCTTATCAAATTCAATTCTCAATCCATCTATGGTATTGACTGGATTAGATTTGTATTTGGTTTTAATTTTTTCGAAGATTGAAGGCAGATTAATATTTCCCTCTAATTCTATTTTATTCTTACTGATAAAATAATCAGGGTAAGTATTACGTAATTGTTTTGTAGTCTTTCCATTTTCAGATAGCTTGGTCAAAAACAATGCAATTCCAATTAAAGCATCTCTGCCATAATGAAAATCTGGTACAATTATGCCCCCATTGCCTTCCCCGCCAATTACTGCATTCACCTCTTTCATTTTTGCAACCACATTAACCTCGCCTACTGCGGCAGGGTAGTATTTGCAGCCGTATCTCTCAGACACATCTTTCAAGGCTCTTGTTGAAGAAAGGTTACTAACAGTGTCGCCCTTTCTTTTACTTAAAACATAGTCAGCAACAGCAACCAAGGTATATTCTTCACCGAACATAGAACCATCTTCACAAACCAAAACCAGTCTGTCAACATCCGGATCTACCGCAATTCCCAAGTCTGCTTTATGTGCAACAACTGCAGCAGAAAGTGAGGTTAGGTTCTGTGGTAATGGTTCTGGATTATGGGCAAATTTACCAGTTACTGCTTCGTTTAGAACGATGATGTTTTCTTTGGAAATCCCCAATTTTTGAAGGAGTGCAGGAACGAAAATAGCCCCACTGCTATTGATGGCATCAACAACAATCTTTAGATTTTTTTTCTTGATAGATCTTGCATCTACAAGAGGGTAGGCTAAGATGGCATCAAGATGACGTTCAGCATGATCAGGTCTATATGAATAATGACCACTCTGTTCTACTCCTGCAAATTGTAAATTTTCCTGATCTGCATTATTTAGTATTTGTGCGCCTATCTCAGCACTGATGAATTCTCCTTTTTCGTTCAACAGCTTAAGTGCATTCCATTCTCTTGGATTATGACTTGCTGTGATGATGATTCCACCTGCAGCTTTTTCAGCTACTACTTCAAATTCAACAGTAGGGGTAGTTGAAAGGCCAAGATCAATAACGTCGGCACCCAAAGCAACAAGGGTTTGTGAAACAAGTTGAGAGACAATCGGACCACTGATTCTGCCATCTCGGCCAATGATAATCTTCTTGTTGCCTCTGCTTATTGCCCATTGTCCGAATGCGGCAGTATACTTTACAACGTCTAGTGGTGAAAGTGATTCACCTGGCTTTCCTCCTATGGTTCCCCTGATTCCTGATATACTTTTTATAAGTGCCAAACTTGGTGCTTTTGTGGGTGCAAATTTACGCAAAATCAATGGCTATTGCAAGTTGTTTCTCAATTAATATATAAGAGTTCACATACAATCTGTTAAACATATAAAAAGCTATGAATACGCATAATCTGTTTATTTTTACAACATGACTTTTATGCAGAATGAAGGGATGAGTTTGTTGCAACAGCTCTTGCACATCGATTATCAGGTCATGCTGTTTATCAATAGGGTGATGATACATCCTATCCTCGATCAGATAACACTTTTCATGCGTGAATCTATTTTTCATGTCCCGCTATATATGTTTATTCTGATTTATGTCATTCAGCAATATGGGAAAAAGGGAATTTGGTGGTTTTTGGGAGCTATTTCTTTGATTGCTTTTGCAGATTTAATCAGTAGCCATTTGATAAAGGATTATTTCGATCGTCCAAGACCCTGTAGAGATCCTTTTATGGTCCATCAAATTCGATTTTTGGCAAAATATTGCGGAGCAAACGGCAGTTTTACATCTTCACATGCCGTAAATCATTTTGCCTTTGCTGCATATGCTTATTTTACAATGGGTAAAATTTCTCCCTGGGTTAAATACCTGTTTGTTTGGGCCGCTATAATTGCCTATTCTCAGGTATATGTAGGTGTCCATTTCCCCTCGGATGTATTGGTTGGGGGTTTCTTGGGGATGCTTTTTGGCTGGATTGCTGCTCGAATAGCTAACCAGGCCTTATCTTTACAGGAATCAACTATATGAATGATTTAATTATCCTGTTCCTTCTTATATTGATTAATGGATTTTTTTCCATGGCTGAAATAGCACTGGTTTCTGCACGAAAACCGAGGCTGGAGGGACAGGCAAACAAAGGAGATATGCGTGCAAAAAGGGCGTTAGAACTAGCTCAGCACCCCGATTCTTTTCTTTCAACTGTCCAAATTGGAATAACTATCATTGGGATATTCACAGGTATTTTCTCTGGTGAAAGGATTGTAGGCGATGTTGAGAAATACTTTCAATTTGACCATCCCATGTCTGCCTTCAGTGAAGAGTTAGCAACAGTAACAGTTGTTATTGTAGTCACTTTTTTCTCTCTTGTTTTTGGTGAATTAATACCTAAGCGAATTGGATTGTCCAATCCAGAAGGCATTGCCAAAGCAGTTGCTGGTCCTATGCTGTTTATCTCAAAATTTACTCATCCCTTTGTTTGGTTACTTACAAAAACTTCTACGCTATTCTTGAGAATATTCCGTTTAAAAGCTGATGAAACTCAAGTAACAGAAGAGGAAATTAAGGCAATTATCAACGAAGGGACCGAACACGGTGCAATAGAAGAAACTGAGCAAGAGATTATTCAAAGGGTATTTCATTTAGGTGATAGAAATATTACATCATTAATGACTCACCGAAGTGATATTATCTGGTTTGATCTTAATGACAGTGAAAACAGCATAAGAGAAAAAATTTTACAAGAACCACATTCTGTTTATCCTGTTTGTAATAAATCGATAGACCACATTAAAGGGATTGTTTCTATCAAAGACATGTATGTCAACCCAGATGATATTTCATTTAAGGAAGTAATGTCCACACCATTATTTGTTCCTGAAAATATAAGTCCTTATCAATTGCTTGAAAAATTTAAACAATCAAAAATTCATACCAGCTTCGTTGTTGATGAATATGGTACTTTACTTGGTCTAGTAACACTTAATGATATTCTAGAAGCAATTGTTGGTGATCTTCCTCAGCTCGATCTACAAGATTATGAAATTGTAGAAAGAGAGGATGGTAGTTTTCTTGTTGATGCCCAAATTCCATTCTATGATTTTCTTACCCGATTTGAAAAAGCAGATTGGATGAACGAAGGTGAACAAGAATTTGATACACTTGCTGGGTTTATTTTGCATCAATTGGAGAGAATACCAACAACAGGTGATCGGTTTGAATGGAAAGGGTTTACTTTTGAGATCATTGATATGGATGGTCATCGCATCGACAAAATTTTGGTTAAGGTTTCAGATAAGCTTCGTAGTGAAATGCAAGAAGAAGAATAGTAAAAATGATGAATCTTTCACTTCATTCAAAGACTGCATTGGTTTGTGGAGCATCACAGGGAATTGGCAAGGCCATTGCTATTGCTTTGGCAGACCTTGGTGCAACCTGTATACTGCTTGCAAGAAATGAAACCGCTTTGAAAGGTGTTGTAGCAGAATTGAGTGTAGCAGAGGGGCAGTCACATAAGTATCGCGTAGTTGATTTTACTCAGTTAGATGATTTAAGGTTAACGGTTGGACAGTTAACGGTTGATCATGCAATAGATATTTTAATTAACAATACAGGAGGTCCTGCAGGGGGACTTATAGCTTCTGCAGATTCAACTGCTTTTGAGCAAGCATTTAGACAACACCTTATTTGTAATCATATCTTAGCACAAGGAGTTATTCCTACTATGAAGAAAAAAGGTTGGGGTAGGATAATCAATGTTATCTCAACATCAGTAAAAATCCCAATTAACAATTTAGGTGTTTCAAATACCATCAGAGCTGCAGTAGCTTCTTGGGCAAAGACCTTATCTAATGAGCTAGCAATGCACGGCATAACAGTAAATAGCCTTTTGCCTGGTTTTATTTCTACCTCCAGGTTAGATGCTGTCGCTGAAGGCTTTGCTACGAGAGAAGGAGTGAGTAAAGAACAGATGGTTGAAAAAATGAAGGAGTCTGTGCCCGCTAAAAGGTTTGGCGAACCAGGTGAAATTGCTTCAGTCGCTGCCTTTCTTGCATCGCCAGCTGCATCTTATTTAAACGGCATAACCATACCAGTTGATGGGGGAAGGACTGGCACTATATAAAATTCTAATTATGGAACTGACAAAAAAATATGCTGATCAACTCGATAAAGAAGATGTACTTAGCAGCTTTAGAAAAAAATTTATCATCCCAGAGCAAGATGGAGCGCAGCGGACTTATTTCTTGGGTAATTCATTGGGTTTGCAACCAAAGACTACTGCACATGCAATAGATTATATTTTGCACCAATGGGCAAATGAAGGGGTAGAGTCCTTTTTTAAAGGTGAGCGACCTTGGATGGAATTGCATGACCAATTGGTTGGCCCACTTGCGCTAATTGCTGGTGCACAAAAACATGAGATTAGTGTAATGAGTCAGCTGACCGTCAATATTCACTTAATGTTTGTCAGCTTTTTCAATCCACAGGGTAAGCGCAACAAGATGCTGGTTGAGGCTAAAGCTTTTCCAAGTGATCAATATGCGGTTATTTCATATCTAGAACATATTGGATTAAATCCAGCTGATCATCTTATTGAAATTCAACCCAAAAAGGAAGGGGCTTCTATAGATGATGAAGACATTGTAGCAGCTATCGAACAACATGCAGATGAGCTTGCATTGGTTTTCATTGGTGGCGTAAATTATTACACCGGTCAATTATTTAATTTAGAAAAAATTACAAAGGCCGCAAAATCGGCAGGCGCTAAAGTTGGATTTGATTTGGCACATGCCATAGGTAATGTAGAATTGAAATTGCATGAATGGGGTGTTGATTTTGCATGTTGGTGCTCTTATAAATATTTAAATGGAGGTCCGGGTGCAGTTGGAGCAGTATTTGTTCATGATCAGCATTTAAAAAAACCAAATCTTAAGCGATTAGCAGGCTGGTGGGGTTATCACAAAGAAGAAAGATTTAAAATGCATCCTCAATTTGTACCTGCTGCTGATGCAACCAGTTGGCAATTGGGTACACCTTCAATGATTTTGTATGCTTGCTTAAAAGCCTCGCTACAAATTTTTGAAGAAGCAGGTTGGAAATCAATACTGGAAAAGCAAGTAAAGATTAAATCCTTTCTTGATTTGTCTATTCAATCACTTCAATCACCCATCTTTACTTGCCTTACCCCAGCATCAAGAGGTTGTCAAGTTTCTCTTCTTTTTCATTCAAAGGGAAGACAAGTTTATGATCGCCTTTTTGAAAAAGGATTCATGGTAGATTGGCGAGAGCCTAATGTAATTAGGCTGGCACCTGTACCTTTGTACAACTCTTTTAATGATATTTGGAACTTCCATCAATCGATGGAAGAAATACTTTCCACTATTTAAATTGAAAATAGTCGTTTGCTATGAATAGAAATGAATTGGTTGAACAAATTAGAACTAAGCAATCTTATCTCTGTGTTGGCTTAGATACTGATCTTACAAAAATCCCTACCCATTTGCTGTCAGAAGAAGATCCAATTTTTGCTTTCAACAAAGCAATTATTGATGCCACCTTGCCTTATTGCGTAGCATATAAAATAAATACAGCTTTTTATGAAGCACATGGTTTGAAAGGTTGGTCTGCATTGGAAAAAACAGTCAATTATATACCTGCTTCACATTTCAAAATAGCAGATGCCAAGCGAGGTGATATTGGTAACACTTCTTCGCAATATGCCATTGCTTTCTTAAAGCAACTTCCATTTGATGCTATCACTATTGCCCCTTATATGGGAGAGGACAGTGTAAAGCCTTTTCTGCAGTTTGAAGGGAAGTGGGCGATTGTACTGGGACTCACTTCTAACCCTGGCGCACATGATTTTGAATTAAAGACATTGGAAAGCGGAGAGAAGTTATATGAAAAAGTAATCACGACTGTAGCTTCATGGGGTACTCCAGAAAATCTAATGTTTGTTGTGGGCGCCACCCGTGCAGATGAATTCATCAATTTGCGTTCCATAGTCCCAGATCATTTCTTCTTGGTGCCCGGTGTAGGAGCACAAGGTGGTAGTTTGCGTGAGATATCGCAAAAAGCAATGAACAAAGAAGTTGGATTATTGGTCAACTCCAGTCGAGATATCATCTTCGCATCTGGAGGTACAGATTTTGCTGAAGTTGCTGCTGCAAAAGCAAAATCTTATGCCAGTGAAATGTCAACTTTTCTATAATTCTATAGCTTGACTTAGCTTCTCCGCCCATCTGGCATATTCTTTTTTCGAGGGATGCAATTTATCTTCTGCTACTAGGCTAGGATCTTTAGATGCTTCACGTGTGCCAGCTGTTATTTCTATATAGTTGACTTTAAACCTTTCGCTTATTTTTTTATTGACACTATTAAACTGATCGATCTCGTTGGCAATTTTTAAGCGGTCTCTTCCTTCTGCAAATGGGGTAGCGCCCCAATCTGGAATACTGAGTACAAAAACATGATTTGTGGTACCTCCTGCAAATGCTATAGCCTTTTGTAATAGTTGCTCAAATTCTTTCTGATAGTTTTCAATATCTCTTCCTCTGTATTGATTATTTACACCAATCAATAGACTTACAAAATTAAATTGCCCTTTAAGTTGTTGCATTTCAATTGCAGTCATCAATTCATCAGTGGTCCATCCTGTCTTGGCTACAATGACTGGCTTAGATATTTGTATTCCCTTTTGCTTGAGTAAATCGACTGTCTGATAGGGAAAATTATCCTTAAGTGGAAGACTCTCCCCAATGGTATAGGAATCTCCTAGGGCTAGATAAGATAGAGCCTGCTGCGCCCTTGATTCTATTGTACTCATAAATAAAAATAGCAATGATAAAATTGAATAATATAACCCGTTCAACATGCCCCAATTTAGCCATTTTGGCTTTATCTTTAGTCATCACCGAAATTATCTGTCATGAAAAAACTGATCTTGGTTTTTCTAATGTTTCAATTGGCTGATTTTGCAACTGCACAGCAAGCATTTCACCAAAAAGCAAATTATGAGTTGGCTTCACGTTTTTCTCCAAAGCGATTGGAGAAAATGATATTTTCTACTGCTGTTGATCCACACTGGACCAAATCCGGAAATAAGTTTTGGTACATGTACGAAACCACTGCAGGCAAGAAGTGGATTGTAGTTGACCCAATCAAAATGACCAAGACGCCTATGTTCGATAATGATAAATTAGCTGCCAATCTTACTCGAATTGTAAAAGATCCTTTTGATGGGAAACACCTGGGTATTGAAAATCTCAAATTTATTCGCGACGACAACTGGATTCGTTTCGAAGTGAAAAG
>JBEASE010000072.1:0-7075 GCA_041162625.1 Bacteroidota bacterium
GAACCAATAGCTTCGTCCATCAGGCTCTCAGTATCGTTTTTTGTAACCAATACAATGGGAAGATGAGGATGAATTTTTTTAACCCTTGAAACAGTTTCTAACCCACTCATCCCTGGCATCGATTCATCAATTAACATTAAATCTATATCATATTTTTCTAGGTAATCTACGGCATCAAAACCATTGGTGAAAGTAACCAGGACATAACCTTTCATTTCCAGAAAACGCTTGTGCGCCTCCAGGATTTCTATTTCATCATCAACCCACATGACCTTTGCTAATGCCATTCAAAAAAATTTGAGAAACCTGCTTAGTATTTAGAATAAAGTTAGCGAATACCTCAACGGGTTCATACCTTTGTGGTCTCATAGTTTCATTTTTAACAAAATAAAATATGCCATTTCGGAAGATCATCAACGACCCCATTCATGGGTTTGTCACCATCAATGACCCACTGATATATGAGATCATCTCTCATCCTTGGTTTCAGCGCCTTCGCAGGATCAACCAAATGGCCATGTCATATCTTGTTTATCCTGGCGCAGTGCATTCGCGCTTACACCACGCATTGGGAGCCTATCATTTGATGCACAATGCCATATCAGAATTGAAACAAAAAGGGGTTGAAATCACAGAAGCAGAAGAACAGGGAGCAAAGATTGCTATTCTGCTGCACGATGTTGGTCATGGTCCTTTTTCTCACGCCTTAGAATCATTATTGGTTAAAAACTTCGGACATGAAACTTTATCCATGTTGATCATGGATGAATTGAACAAAGAGATGAATGGCCAGCTTAACACCGCCATTGCTATTTTTAAAGATACTTACCATAAGAAATTTTTACACCAACTCATCAGTGGACAACTTGATGTGGATAGAATGGATTACCTCGCTAGAGATAGCTTTTTCTCTGGTGTTATCGAGGGAATGATTGGTTGTGATAGAATCCTAAAGATGCTTACGGTTCATAATGGTGAACTCATGGTAGAGGAAAAAGGAATTTATAGTATTGAAGAATTTCTTGTTTCTAGAAGATTGATGTATTGGCAGGTATACCAACACAAAACAGTACTGAGTGCAGAAATGACTTTGGTCAAAATACTTGAAAGGGCAAACTGGCTTTATCAAAACGGACACAAGGATATCGACCAAAAAGATGAATTGAGTCATTTACTTTTTGGCAACCTTAGTCAAATCAATCGTGTGGAGTTGGAAAAGTTTTGCATGCTCGACGATAGTGATGTGATCAGTAGCATCAAAAAGTGGAAAAATCATACTGACCCAGTTTTGTCAATACTGTGTAATGCACTGCTCAATCGTAGACTATTAAAACTTCGTCTTCAGAACACCCCAATAACTTTGGAGGAGGTTTTAGAGAAACGAAAAGATATTGCTGGAAGAGTTGGTATCAGTCAGGAGGATGCCAACTTTCTGGTATTTACGGGTGAAGCAGAAAACAGTCTTTACAACCCAAATAATGAAAGAATCAACATTCTTTTCAAAGACGGGGATGTAAGAGACATTTCTCAGGTAGATTCACCGCTCATTCACCAAAACCTCTCACATCCTGTAAAAAAATTTTACATTTGTTTTTACCAACATCCAATTAGGTCGTCTAAATAAACAAGAACAAAAACCGAACCTGCAGTCAACATTTTTGTTAGCTGCAAAATGCAATCCATATTTATGCAATTTTCAGCCGAACAAATAGCATCGCTCATACAAGGAACAATAGTTGGTAGTGCTCATACTATTGTTGTTGGTTTTGGTAAAATTGAAGAGGCAGGACCACAGGATTTAGCTTTTTTGGCTAACCCTAAATATGAAGAGTATTTGTATACCACTAAAGCTGGAGTTGTCATCATCAGTGAAGAATTAGAACTCAAACAACCCGTCAGCACTACACTTATAAGAGTGAAGGATGCCTATTCATCATTTGCAAAGCTTATGCAGCATTATCAGCAACTGAAAGAAAAACAAATGGTAGGAATTGAGGAGCCTGTATTCATTCACCCATCTGCTAAAATTGGACAACAAGTTTACGTAGCAGCTTTTTCTTATATAGGCGAAAATGTTGTTATTGGCAATGGATCCAAGATACATGCACAGGTTTATATTGGTACCAATACCAGTATTGGTGAAAGGACGGTTTTGCATCCTGGCGTTAAGATCTATAACGACTGCAGCATTGGAAATGATGTAACCATACATGCTGGAACCGTTTTGGGAAGTGATGGATTTGGCTTTGCACCACAACAAAATGGCACTTACAATAAAGTACCCCAATTGGGTAATGTTGTTATAGAAGACAATGTTGAAATTGGAGCAAATACTTGTATTGATAGGGCAACCATGGGTTCAACAATCATCAGAAAAGGAACAAAATTGGATAACCTGTTGCAGATAGCCCATAATGTTGAAGTGGGTGAGCACGGGGTTATTGCTGCGTTAACAGGTATTAGCGGAAGTACCAAACTTGGTAAAAATGTGATGATAGGTGGACAAGTTGGCATTGTAGGTCATATTACCATTGCTGATGGAACAAGAATCAACGGTATGAGTGGTGTGAGTAAATCTGTTTCTGAGCCTAATACAGCACTTAATGGCAGACCTGCATTTGAATTTGGTGCCTCCATGAGGTCTCAAGCTATCTATAAAAGGCTCCCAGAATTGGATAAAAAAATCAAAGAATTAGAGGCATTGGTTGCCAAATTGATAAAAGAAAGAGACGGCATTTCCTCTTAATAATTGAAATTCAATACTTTATAACCGTTTTCCACCTATTAAAAATGGTTTATCTTTGCATTCAATTTGTTGTATGAGTCTTAAACAATTTAATCCTGATAAACAGCATACGATCAAGCAATCGATCAGTATATCAGGAACAGGTTTACATACGGGTATTTTGGTTGATATGATACTTCATCCAGCCAATCCTGGTTTTGGAATTCAATTTAAGCGTATTGACCTTCCTGGTCAGCCTATCATTAAAGCCGACTGTGACCTGGTGACGGATACTTCCAGAGGTACCACCCTAGAGGATAAAGGAGCAAAGGTGAGTACAGTAGAACACATTCTTGCAGCCTTGGTAGGAATGGGAGTTGACAACTGCTTGATTGATATCAATGGTCCGGAAATCCCAATCATGGATGGCAGTTCTCAACCCTTCGTTGAGATCATAGAAGAAGCAGGTATTGAAGAACAGGAAGCTGCTAAACATTGGTATACCATAGATACGAATATCTCTTTTTACAACGAAGAGAAAAGAGTGGAAATGGTAGCAATGCCTTCTGTAGAATACAAAGTGACTACACTTATTGATTTTAACAGCCCCGTTTTAGGTACACAACACGCGGGACTAAAAAGCATAGGCGATTTCAAATCTGAGATTGCACCTTGCAGAACTTTTTGTTTTCTGCATGAATTAGAAACACTATTGGCACATAACCTTATCAAGGGAGGAGACATCAACAATGCCATTGTTGTAGTAGATAAAACAGTTTCTGAAGAAGAAATGGCTAGATTGGCCAATGTATTCAAAAAAGAGAATATTGAGGTAAAAAGTGAAGGCTACCTCAATAACCTTGAACTTCGCTTTCCCAACGAACCAGCGAGACATAAGCTGTTAGATGTTGTAGGTGATTTGGCTTTGGTTGGCTACCCAATAAAAGCACATATTATTGCGAACAGACCAGGACACTTTTCTAATGTTGAGTTTGCAAAATTGATTAAACAATACATTAAGAAAAACAAGCACGTAAAAAATGTGCCAGTTTATGATCCTAACCAAGCTCCTGTTTACAATACAACACAGATTGAAAAAAAATTACCCCACAGGTACCCTTTCCTATTGGTTGACAAAATCATTGAACTTTCTGATACCCATATCGTAGGTATCAAAAATGTTACCTTTAATGAACCATTTTTTGGTGGACATTTCCCAGGTAATCCAGTCATGCCAGGCGTCTTGCAGGTTGAAGCACTTGCGCAAACCGGAGGAATTCTTGCCATAAACTCACTTCCACCTGGCGAGTATGATACGTATTTTGTAAAAATTGACAATTGTAAATTCAAACATAAAGTAGTTCCAGGCGATACTTTGATTATGAAACTTGAGCTAACTGGTCCAATTCGCAGAGGTCTTTGTGAAATGATTGGTACAGTGTACGTAGGCAACAAGATTACTACAGAAACCATGCTTATGGCACAATTGGTAAAAAGAGAAGACGCCTAACCAAAACATTTCAAATGATTCATCCTCACACGTATATCCATCACAATGCCAAGATTGCCACGAATGTGAAAATTGACCCCTTTTCTGTCATTCACCAGAATGTTGAAATTGGAGAGGGAACATGGGTTGGAAGTAATGTAACCATCATGGATGGTGCAAGAATTGGAAAAAACTGTAGAATATTTCCTGGTGCAGTGATTTCTGCTGTGCCCCAAGACTTAAAGTTTGAAGGGGAATTGACCACTGTAGAAATAGGCGATAATACCACCATCCGTGAGTTTGTTACCATTCACAGAGGAACCAAAGACAGGTGGAAAACCGTTGTAGGGAAAAATTGTCTAGTGATGGCCTATAGCCATATTGCACACGATTGTGTGATAGGCGATAACTGCATAATGAGTAACAATACCCAATTGGCAGGGCATGTGGTCTTAGGTGACTTTTCTATACTTGCAGGCATGACAGCCGTTCACCAGTTTGTAAAAATTGGACAACATGTATTTGTTGCAGGAGGCTCTCTTGTAAGAAAAGATATCCCTCCATATATCAAAGCTGGAAGATCTCCTCTCAGTTATGCTGGTGTAAATTCTGTTGGCCTAAAAAGAAAAGGATTTACCGTTGAAAAGATTAATCAAATTCTCGATATATACAGACACATTTATAACAAGGGTATGAATACAACTCAAGCAGTTGATTTCATTGAAGAAGAATTTCCTGTTACAGATGAAAGAGATGAAATTGTGACCTTCATACGCGAAAGCAGCAGAGGTATCATCAAGCGTTTCAATAAAAATACCACTGATGAAGATCTTGGTGAATAAGGCTGGTAAAAGATTCAACAGAGAGTGGATCTTTAGAAACCGTGACTTAGTATTTACTTCCCCCAATCATTATGCTATAACTGGACACAATGGGTCGGGTAAATCAACTTTAGTACAATGCATTGCAGGTGCCCTGCATCTCAGTGAGGGAAGCATAGAATTTGAATCGGATAATAAAAAGATTGCTCCAGAACATGTATTCAAGTACATATCTATTTGTGCCCCATACCTAGAGGTGATTGAAGACATGACCGTTGTAGAATTTCTTAATTACCATGCCTCTTTTAAGCCTTTTCAGTTGGGATGGAACACAGAAAACATCATCGAAGAAATTGGATTAACAAAAGCCACAAACAAGAGAATCAAAAACTATAGTAGTGGCATGAAACAAAGAGTAAAAATGGCTCAAGCCTTTTTCTCAGACACTCCAGTTATTTTGTTGGATGAGCCTACTACCAACCTTGACAAACAAGGAATAGCACTCTATCACCACCTGATCAAAACACTCTGTAATAACAGGTTGGTCTTAATTTGCAGCAATGATGCAATTGAATATGAGAGTTGTTCAGCCATCGTTAGCATGAGTGTGTAAAACTGGTGTTCTACAAGATTTTTTCATTCATCTTACTCGGGTTAATTTTGCACAAACCTCACGCAATGGCACAAGATCAATTGGTATTCGATTTACTCAACAGGGAACTAAAAAGACAAAGAGAAGGAATAGAGCTCATTGCTTCTGAAAACTTCACCTCTTTACAGGTAATGCAAGCCATGGGCTCTGTAGCAACCAATAAATATGCTGAAGGATATCCTGGGAAAAGATATTATGGTGGATGTGAAGTGGTAGATGAGATTGAATCACTTGCTATAGATCGTTTGAAAAAAGTATTCAAAGCCTCCTGGACAAACGTACAACCGCATAGTGGCGCCCAAGCCAATACAGCAGTATTCTTGGCTTGTTTAAAACCAGGTGATAAAATATTAGGACTAGACCTAAGCATGGGCGGACACCTTACACATGGTAGTCCCGCTAACTTCAGTGGCAAAACCTATCAAGCTTTTTTCTATGGCGTAGACAAGGAAACAGGATTGGTAAATTATGAGCAATTAGAGGCGACTGCAAGAGCAGAGAAACCAAAAATGATTATTTGTGGCGCATCAGCATATAGTAGAGACTGGGACTATGCGCGTATTAGAGCTGTTGCAGATGAAATTGGTGCCTTGGTGTTAGCTGATATTGCACATCCAGCTGGTTTAATTGCAGCAGGCGTTCTGAATGACCCTTTTGATCATTGCCATATTGTTACATCCACAACACACAAGACTTTACGCGGACCAAGAGGTGGTGTAATCATGATGAGAAATGATTTTGACAATCCATTCGGCATTAAAGATCCTAAAGGTAATATCAGGTCTATGAGTGCGCTACTCGACCTAGCTGTATTCCCTGGTATGCAAGGCGGTCCATTAGAACATGTTATTGCTGCTAAAGCTGTAGCATTTGGTGAAATACTTGATCCTTCATTCAGGGTTTACCAAGAAGATGTTCAAAAGAATGCCCAGACCATGGCAGCAGCATTCGTTGCAAAAGGATATCACTTGATTAGTGGAGGAACCGAAAATCACTTAATGTTGATTGACCTCAGAAACAAAGATATTACGGGTAAAAAAGCTCAGGAAACACTAGATAGAGCACATATCACGCTGAATAAAAACTCAGTACCTTACGATGATAAGAGTCCTTTTGTTACATCGGGCATTCGCATTGGCGTACCTGCAATTACAACACGTGGATTGAAAGCTGATCATATGCAGACTGTTGTTGATATGATTGATAAGGTATTGATGAATGCAGATAATGAACAAATTGTTGCCCAAGTGAAGGAGGATGTTAAATCATTCATGCAACAATTTCCACTATACCCTGAATTAGGTTAAATTAGTCTTATGATTCAAAGGATCCAATCTTTATGGCTATTTCTTAGCACAGCATGTGCAGCACTATTCATTTTTATGCCT
>JBEASE010000073.1:0-7066 GCA_041162625.1 Bacteroidota bacterium
TCAGTTTTACAGATGAAAGACTGATGAGAACACCGGTATTGCAACCAAGATTCGATAGATACTTCAACAATATTCTTCCGCAGATGAGCGACTCTCTTATTGTGTATGCAGATCAGGTTTTAAAAGCATCAAAGCCAAATGAAGAGATGTTCAAATATTTTCTTTCGAGTCTCACGGATAAATATGTGAATCCACAGTACATGGGACAAGACGCGGTATTTGTGCATTTGTTTGAAAAATACTACCTGACTGGCGCAGCAGATGCTTGGATGAGTGAGGCTTATAAAAAATATGTTTTCGATCGTGGCTACTCCATGATGGCCAATGTAATTGGTAAAAAAGCAGCAGATTTACCCATGATTGATACGCTAGGTAATAAGTTTTCACTTTATGCCCAACAGGGACCTTTTACGGTACTCTGTTTCTGGGATCCTACCTGCGGTCATTGTCAGGAGGAGGTGCCTAAAGTTGATTCTATCTTTCAAAACAAATGGAAGAAACAAGGCGTGAAATTAATTGGTATCATGACCGACGGCGGAAAGGACAATTGGTTGAAGTTTATCCGTGAACACAAACTAATAGACTGGGTACATATTTACCAAACCGAAGAAACCAGAGAAAAATTAATCGCTGCTGGTCAGCCTGGCTACCGTCAGCTGTATGATGTCTACCAAACCCCTATGCTGTACTTACTGGATAAAGACAAAAATATTGCAGCCAAAAAACTCGGTTTTCTTCAACTAGACGATTATATGGAGTTCACTAGAAGAAGCAGAAAACAATGATGATGAAAAAAATAATTTTCCTAACATTATTGTGCTTTAATCTTCAATGCATCTCAGCACAAGTGCTGTTTACTTTTGGTAAACACCCTGTAACAGTTGCCGAGTTTACTGCATCCTTTCAAAAAAACAATCCCGACTCTATCAATAGTAAGTCGGCTTTCAATAACTACCTCAACCTCTACATCAACTATAGACTAAAAGTAAAGGCTGCCTATGATTTGAGAATGGATACCTTACCCAATCAAATAGCCGACCGTATTGCCTTTGAGGAACAGATAAAACCCATTCATTTATTAGACCAAGCTACTTTAGACAAATTGGTAGAGGAAGCTGCGCAAAGACGACAAGAAGAAATTGAATTGAGTCATATTTTCATTTCCTTTAAACAACCTTACATTGAAAATGAATCAGCTAGTATCAATAAAGAAGAAAAAGAACTAGCAGCAAGAAAAATAAATGAAATCCAACTGCGCTTAAACAATGGTGAACCATTTGAAGAATTAGCAACTATCTATTCTAGTGAACCTGAAGTAAAAAACAACAAAGGTTATCTTGGTTTCATCAAAGCATTTACATTGCCCTATAGCTTTGAACAGCTTGCCTATACATTGAAAGATGGTGAAATCTCTAAACCAATCACCAGTGATGCCGGCATGCATTTATTCAAAAGAATTTCCTCGAAGAAAGTTGAAGGACCGCTCTCCATTGCTCAAATACTAATTACCATCCCTGATAACGCCAATCAAACAACTATTAACGAAAGAGAATTGTTGGCTACCAGCATTTATAAAGAAGCATTAAAAGGAGCAAGCTTTGATTCTTTAGTCGCTTTGTATTCAGAAGACAGAAGTTCTAATACCAATGATGGAATTTTGGTAGGCATGGAGACTGGTGACTTTGATCCTGTTTTTGAGCAACAAATCAGAGTGTTGAAACAAGACGGTCAGTTATCGCCTGTTTTCAGAACAGCATTTGGTTTTCATATCCTCAAAAGGTTGGCACAAGACACATTCAATGTTAATCTTAATCAACTTACAGCTGAGACCAAAGAACTTATTTTACAAGACAGCCGCATTGAGATAGCTAAACAAGCATTCATTAAAAAGTCAATAGGTAAATATGGGCTGAAAGCAGAAGAAAAAAATAAAGAGGAATATATAGCCAATCGACTAACAGATTTTAATCCCGCTTACGCCGCCCAAATCAATGAATTCAAAGATGGCAACTTGCTTTTTGAAATCATGGATAAAAAAATATGGAGTAAAGCTTCTAGCGATTTGACTGCACTCAAAAATTTCCATGCCGCTAGAAAGCAGCAATACCAATGGAAACAATCTGTAATTGCATTTACCATCATCACACAAAATAAAGACATTGCGTCAGTTATACAATCAGACTTGCAAAACAACAAATCCATTGAAAGTGTACGCAGACTATACAGTGAAGTTGCATTTATTGATAGTGCCAGACAAGAAGTCAATGCAGTATTGGGAGTGGGAAGTGGTAACGCTAAGTCCGGATTTATTACTGAAATTTTTACCAACGATGCTGATGGCACTTTTTCTTTCAGCTATATACTCAAAGTAAATCAAGATCCTTCGATTATGACATTTGAAGAAGCCAGGGTGCAGGTGATCAACGATTACCAACAAATGCTGGAAGAAAAATGGATTCAGGAATTGAAGAAAAAATATCCGGTCTCAATCAACCAAACTATATTGAACAAAGCGCTATCAGCACTTTATTAAAACACTTGCTTTACTACGTTATAAATAACTTTAGGTTTACCTAAGGTGTAGTAGTGCAAAACTGGAACACCTGCTTTCTTTAGTTCTTTTGACTGGTGTATTAACCATTCTTCTCCCACTTTCTCAGCATCTTCATCCGTTTTGGTTTTACTCATGGCGTCTATTAACTCCGTGGGCAAATCAACATGGAAGATACGAGGGATGATGGTGAGTTGCTTCTTGTTCGTCAGCGGCTTTAATCCTGGAATGATAGGAACATTGATACCAGCAGCTTTACACTTCTCTACGAATTCGAAATACTTCTGGTTATCAAAAAACATCTGGGTCATGATGTACTCAGCACCGGCATCCACCTTGGCTTTTAGATAGCGAAGATCTGTTTCGAGGTTAGGTGCTTCAAAATGTTTTTCTGGATAACCTGCTACACCCAAACAAAAATTAGTTCGGTATCCTTCACGAATATCTTCTTCCAAATAAATACCATTGTTGAGTCCATCTACTTGCTTCAGTAAATCAATTGCATATTTATTTCCACCAGGTTCTGGCTCGAAAGAAGCTTCGTTTTTTGTAGCATCCCCACGCAACACAAGCACATTATCGATACCCAAAAAATTCAAATCTATCAAAGCATCTTCTGTCTCGCGTTTTGTAAACCCACCACAAATAAGATGGGGAACAGCATCAATCTGATAATGATTCATTATAGCCGCACAAATACCTACTGTACCAGGACGTTTTCTTACTTCTACTTTTTCAAAAGTGCCATCATTTTTCTTTTTGAAAATATGCTCACTTCTGTGGTAAGTTACATTGATAAATGATGGTTTAAATTCCATCAATGGATCAAGGTGATTGTACAATGAAGCGATATTCTTTCCTTTTAGAGGAGGAAGTACTTCAAAAGAGACCAATACATCCTTGGCCTGCCTGATATGATCAATTACTTTCATTTTAACAATTGCTATCTGTTCTGAGCGCAAAAGTAAGCATATATGCTGATGAAAATTTATACATTTGCCAATAATCATGAACCTTACCATCCATACCAAAAACCTGATCAAGCGCTACAGAAACAGAACTGTTGTGAACCAGGTATCAGTTGAAGTTAAACAAGGAGAGATTGTGGGCCTATTAGGACCAAATGGTGCAGGTAAAACAACCTCCTTTTACATGGTGGTTGGCCTCATTAAGCCGGATGAAGGAGAAGTGTATCTCAATGATTTAAATATTACCAAATTACCTATGTACAAACGTGCACAAATGGGTATTGGATATTTGCCACAAGAAGCCTCTGTATTCAGAAAGCTTTCTGTTGAAGACAATATTGCCGCGGTATTAGAAATGACTAAACTAACCAAACAGGAACAGAAACATAAGTTAGAAGAGTTGCTCAATGAATTCAGACTTACACATGTAAGAAAAAACAATGGAGATTCATTGAGTGGTGGAGAAAGACGCAGGACAGAAATAGCACGTGCTTTGGCAGTCGACCCAAAATTCATTTTATTGGATGAACCATTCGCAGGGGTTGACCCTATTGCAGTTGAAGATATCCAAACAGTTGTTGCAAGGCTAAAATTCAAAAACATTGGTATACTCATCACCGACCATAACGTAAATGAAACACTTTCTATTTGCGATAGAGCCTATTTACTGATTGAGGGCAAGATTTTCAAGCATGGATCTGCTGAAGAACTTGCGGAAGATGAACAAGTCCGTAATCTTTACCTCGGAAGGAATTTCGAACTCAAAAGAAAAGATTATCTTCACGAAGAAGCCCGTCAGGAGTCACTTTACGGCGACCGCTGACACGCAGCACCAACATGAAATTGCTAAGCCCTGCCATATCAACCCTAGCAAGGTTGCGCTCCTGGAGAATAGATGCCTGGATGCAGCACCCCATTTCTGCGCAACGTGAAGTTTTGCAAGATTTGGTAACAGCTGGACAATACACTGAATTTGGCAGAAAGTATGATTTCTCCAAACTCTTCAATACCAAAACATTTAAGCAAGCAGTTCCCATTCATGAATACGAAGACCTAAAGCCCTACGTTGAAAGGATCATGGCAGGTGAACAAAATATTCTTTGGAATACTCCAGTGAATTGGTTTGCCAAAAGCAGTGGAACGACATCTGATAAAAGTAAATTCATTCCAGTAACCAATGAAAGTCTTGAAGATGGTCATTACAAAGCCGCTAAAGATGTGCTCTCGCTGTATTACATGCACCACCCTGAATCAGATTTGCTTACTGGTAAAGGCTTGGTGATTGGCGGAAGTCATACCGTAAGCAGTTTACACGACGAGGCATTTTTTGGCGACCTAAGCGCTGTGTTGATGCAGAACACTCCCTTCTGGGGCAATTGGATCAGAACGCCTGAACTGAAAATTGCACTCATGGACGAATGGGAAAATAAAATTGAAATGCTGGCGAATACTACCATGTATGAAAACGTTACTTCTGTATCAGGTGTACCAACCTGGACTTTAGTTTTGTTTCAACGCATACTTGAACTGACCGGCAAAAAGAACATGAAAGAAGTCTGGCCTTCACTAGAGCTTTATATGCATGGAGGTGTTTCCTTTCTGCCGTATAAAGAGCAGTTCAAAAAATTAATTGGCGGAGACATCAATTACTTGGAAATGTATAATGCCAGTGAAGGATTTTTTGCAGCACAAGACCTTCCCGATGCAGACGGAATGTTGCTATTCCTTGATCATGGTATTTTTTATGAATTCATGCCCATTGAAGAATATGGAAAGGATGATCCCAAGACCATTGGCTTGAAAAATGTGGAATTGGATAAACTCTATGCACCGGTAATTACTACCAACGGCGGATTATGGAGATACCTCATTGGAGATACAATTACTTTTACCAGCCTTCGTCCCTTTAGAATTAAAGTTAGTGGTAGGGTAAAACTTTTTATAAATGCCTTTGGTGAAGAACTGATTATTGAAAATGCAGAAAAGGCAATTGCAGAAGCTTGTAAAGCAACGGAAGCAATTGTAACTGACTATACTGCAGGACCTGTATATTTTACCGAACAGCGAAATGGTGCGCATGAATGGTTAATTGAATTTGAAAAAGAACCCAACTGCATTCACCAATTTACAAATCAACTTGATGAAGAATTGAAGCGACAGAACAGTGATTATGAAGCAAAACGCTATAAAAGTATAGCTTTAAGTGAGCCAGTAGTAAAGGTTTTACCTAAAGGTCATTTTAACAAATGGCTGAAAAATAAAAATAAATTAGGTGGACAACATAAAGTACCTCGATTAAGCAACGATAGAAAAATTGTAGAAGAAATTATTTCCTTACTTTGAAATTAGCAACACAGCTCAATGGTTGTCGTTATATTAAAGTAATTTTGCAAGAACATTTTAACCCATTAAAATAGAACCATCATGAAACTGCTCGAAAATAAAATAGCAATTGTTACCGGTGCTGCACGCGGACTAGGAGAAGGGATTGCCATCAAACTAGCTGAACACGGAGCACATATAGCATTTACTTATGTAAGCGAAAGCAGTGCAGAAAAAGCTGCGTCTTTGGTGACTAAATTAGAAGGACTAGGAGTAAAGGCCAAAGCATGGAGAAGTAATGCGGGTAAATATGAAGAAGCTGAGTCATTTGTAAATGAGGTTGTAAAAGAATTTGGAACAGTAGATATCTGCGTAAACAACGCAGGAATTTCAAAAGATAACTTATTGCTGCGCTTAACACCAGAACAGTGGGATGAAGTGATGGAAGTGAACCTGAAAAGTGTGTACAATATGACGAAGCAGGTTATCCGTCCAATGATGAAAGCTAAAAAAGGATCCATCATCAACATGAGTTCTATAGTGGGTATTAATGGTAATGCTGGACAAGGAAGCTATGCAGCAAGTAAGGCAGGTATCATTGGTTTCACTAAATCGATTGCTTTAGAATTGGGAAGCAGAAACGTAAGGGTAAATGCCATAGCGCCAGGCTTCATCGAAACTGATATGACGCATTATTTGAAAGAAGGAGAAGCGGGACAAGCATTTTTATCAAAAATTCCTTTGGGCAGATTTGGTGCAGCTGAGGAAATTGGTAATACTACCCTATTCCTAGCATCAGATTTGAGCAGTTATGTTACAGGCCAGGTGATCAGTGTTTGCGGTGGCTTGAATACATAACCATTTATTTATACAAGTTTCATATCTTTCACACATATCTATTGCCCAAGTTTGTAGATTTGTATCACATGAAAAAAGGACTCATTACCTATTTTTTACTCAGCGTATTGCTGATACAATTACTTCCTATTAAGGAAATGGGGCAACTATTGTACAATAACCAGCTCACAGAAGAAATTTGCGATGGATTTGAAAGTCCACAAGAACACAGCGATCATCAAAATGCTAAAAAAGTAACAGAGGACGAAATTTTTTCAAAGTCAATTTCAGAATACAACGTTCGGTTTTACAATTCAACCTTATACCTCGATCAAGAGATCATGATTTTATCTAGGATCTTTGATGATACGCTCACGCCCCCTCCACT
>JBEASE010000074.1:0-9497 GCA_041162625.1 Bacteroidota bacterium
GAGTTGCTCGTTCACATCCTTCATAACAGCTGCTGAAACTTTAGCAGCCAACTTTTTATCACCTGCACGGTAAGCTGCTTCTACAAACTGCACGCTGATAGTATTGTGCTGGTTTTGTCTGCTCACCATCGCGTAAGGAACATTCTCTTCTAACAAGTTTTTATCTGCAATTTGTAACAACTCTCTTGCTTTTGCTGAATCACCATCAATTGCTAATTTATTTGCTGCTTCAGCATAAGATTGTCTGATGCCAATCAAATGTCTTCTGTTTTCTTCATCGAAATAAACACCTGGAATGTTTGCGCTACCGAAAGCGAACTTGTTTTTCAAAACATCGTAAGATGTCCGACCGTTTACCATATTTTCTCCAGCCACTGGTACTAATCTATATGACTGACCTTCATTTCTCAAGTACTGACCAAAACCTAGTTCACCAAATGGTGAAGTGAAGTAGATTGGTCTATCCCACTTGTTTGCGGCAATGATGTTCAAGACGGCAAGATCATTTTTTAATAGCACATCTTTTGGAATTTCAAAACGCATGTCAGTTGCTACACTGTCGGTAGCTTCTACCGTTCCGTTCTTTCTGACTTTTGCTATATCGACTGGTACGCTGACTTTCTTCACAGGAAGATAGTTCATCCAAGTACCATCTTGCATTTGCACTTGTGCTGCTTGATCATCACTTCCAACAAAATCATTCATCAAGCTGTATAAATCAACATATCTGTTTTGGTCGGTTAAGCCTTCACGCTCATAGAAACGGATGAAGTCACGTTTACCACCTTCAATCTTGTCTGCACTCCAAATCACATCGATAGGAGCACTCTCATTTACTTTATAGCGCATCTGGTTGATGTACCAATCAATGCCCAACAATGAGTAATTGATTACGCGGATATCTTTCCTGATTCCTTCTACTTCTTGTGCATACCACAATGGGTAAGTATCGTTATCGCCAAAAGTGAAGAGGATAGCATTTGGCGCACAGCTCTCTAAATAATTTTTAGCAAGGTCTCTTGCAATTTGTTTTTTGCTGCGATCGTGATCATCCCACTCCTCAGCAGCCATCAATACTGGGACAGCGAGTAAGCATACCAATGCAGCTGATGCATTAGCAACAGTCTGACTGGTGAATTTGCTCAACCAATCTTTTACTTGCATTACACCCAATCCGATCCAGATAGCAAAAGCATAGAAGGATCCAACATAAGCATAGTCACGCTCACGAGGTTGGTTACCTGCTTGGTTCAAGTAAAACACAATGGCTAAACCAGTAAAGAAGAACAACAAGAAGGAGACAAATGAACCATTTTTGTCACGCTTGTATTGGTAAAGAATACCAAGTATTCCTAAAATGAAAGGAAGCGCATAGAGTTTGTTGTTTGCTTTGTTGTCTCTTATGCTAGAAGGAATTTTATCTTGGTTACCCAACATAGCATTATCGACAGCTTTTACACCAGTGATGCTGTTGCCATCACGTTTGTTACCAAAGCCTTGAATATCGTTTTGTTTTCCGATGAAGTTCCATCCAAAATAACGGAGGTACATCCATCCAATTTGGTAGCTCAATGCCCATGAAATATTTTGAGCCATGGTTGGCTTTTCACCGTCTTCTAAGTTGAGCCAACGTTGGTAGAAGGTAGCGTGACCTTGATCATTACTAGCATCCCATACACGCGGAAGGAACATCATATCAGCAGATTCATAAACAGGTTTTTGATCACGACCAACCTCTAGATATTTATCCTTGCCCTTTACGTATTTCATCGATCCTTCTTTGTAATCGATTGGACGTGCCGTAAATACTTGTCCGTATAGCAATGGGAAATCACCATATTGTTCACGACCAAGATATCCTTCCAAACTCATTGGATTGTCAACATTGTACATGTCGATAGCAGGGTTTGCAGCTGATCTCACCATCGTAGTTACGTAGGTAGAATAACCAAGCAACATGAAGACAAAAGACCAGAGTGCCAATTTCGCGAATTGTGCATTGCTCTTCATTCTTCCTGATTCTGCATACCTGATGCCAATGAAAACCAAGACAGCAAGGAGAACGAAGAAAGTTATAAATCCAGAGAAGAAAGGTAGTCCGAATGAATTCACAAAAAGAATATCAAATTTACCAGCAGCTGTGATGGTGTATTGAATAACAACTTTTTGCACAACACCTGTGATTAAACAACCAATAAGGAAAGCGATGAAGGTCCCCATTTTTGTTGCCTTGTAGCGTTTGTAATAATAGATCATTACAATTGCAGGGATGGTAAGCAAGTTGAGCAAGTGAACACCAATCGACAATCCCATCATGAAGAAGATAAGGATGATCCATCTGTCGGCGCCAGGCTCATCAGCACTATGTTCCCATTTGAGCATCATCCAAAATACCAATGCGGTAAAGAAAGACGACAATGCATATACTTCACCTTCAACAGCGCTGAACCAGAATGAATCACTGAAAGTATACGCGAGTGCACCTACAACACCAGCCGACATTATGGTGAAGATTTGAGATTGGTTAAGCACCTCATTTCCTTTTTGAATAATTTTTCTAGCGAAGTGGGTGATGGTCCAGAACAAGAATAAAATGGTGAAACCACTTGCAAGTGCACTCATCACGTTCACAGCTTTTGCAGCTGTTGCAGGGTCGTTACCAAATAATACAATAAACACACGCCCCATGATCACGAACAAAGGTGCTCCAGGAGGGTGAGGAATTTGAAGTTTAAAACAAGAGCTGACAAATTCTCCGCAATCCCACAAACTACCCCCAGCTTCAGCCGTCATGATGTAGACTGAACAAGCAATAAAGGTGACAATCCATCCAGTTATGTTGTTGATCTTGTTAAAAGACATTTTATTAGAATTTAGTTGACAAATGTAATGAAAATAAGTGTTGAAGACTTGCCCGCCGTGGCGGGTTAACAGTTAACAATAGCAAGAAACATTTTTCAAATTCATTTTGGTTGAATAATAAAACAACCTATTTTTGCACTCCCGTTAAAACGGTGTGGATTGAACTCGTAGCTCAGTTGGTAGAGCAATACACTTTTAATGTATGGGCCCTGGGTTCGAGTCCCAGCGGGTTCACTTCCAAAAGCCATCGCAAGATGGCTTTTTTATTTGTGACAACCGTTTGCTGTCAACCTTCTTCAAAAATTTTTCTACCTTTAACAAATGAATTCTCTTCAAGGAAAAACCGTTTTAATTACCGGCGGAACGGATGGTATTGGCCGTTCTTTGGTGTTAAAGTATTTGTCTCTTGGTGCCAATGTTGTTACTTGCGGAAGAACGCAGCATAAGATCCATGCATTGGAGGCCGAAGCTCCTATTGGTAAATTATGTGTCTTGAATTTGGATATAGCAGTTGAACGTGATTGTGAGCGTTTGGTCAACCATGCAATTCAGCAATTTGGTGGAATAGATATTCTTATTAATAATGCAGGTATCTCCATGAGGGGATTGATGGAAGAAGGTGGGAAGGATATTATTGCCGTGATCAAGCGGGTAATGGATATTAATTATTTCGGGACGGTTTATTGTACGACATATGCTTTACCACATCTGATCAAATCTAAAGGTGTCATTGTTGGTGTTTCATCTATAGCTGGATATCGCGGTTTACCTGGAAGAAGTGGTTATTCTGCTTCTAAGTTTGCCTTACAGGGTTGGTTAGAGGCCATCAAGACCGAATTGGTTACTAAGGGCGTGCATGTTATGTGGGTGAGTCCGGGTTTCACCGCCTCCAACATTAGAAACGTTGCCTTGAACCAAAGAGGTGAGGCACAAGGAGAATCGCCATTAGACGAAAAATCATTGATGGATGCAGATACTTGTGCGGGGATTATCATCGATGCCATTTCTGCCAGAAAGCGGACCGTGGTAATGACTTTCCAGGGAAAACAAACTGTGTTTTTGAATAAATACTTCCCGTCACTAGCGGATAAACTAGTCAGAAAGTTTTTCTTTAAAGGAGGGAAGCTTGTAAAATAAGACCGTTAACCGTTAACAGTTAACTGACAACCGATAACCGTTAACTGACAACCATAAACTGACCATGCCCATCTTAACCTTCACTTCAGATTTTGGATCTTCTGACCATTTGGTTGGGGGAGTGAAGGGAGAGATTTTGAAACTGAATGAGGGCTTCCAAATCATCGATATCACCCATGATATCATTCCCTATAATTTCATGCAAGCAGCCTATGTTTGTCGCAATATTTTTACCAGCTTTCCACCAGAATCTTTCCATTTGATTTTGGTCAATGCCTTCGACAACAACCTCGATCACTTACTCTTAATAAAGCATCAAAATCAGATTATTGGCATACCAGACAACGGATTGATTACCATGATATTAAATGGTTTACCTGAACAAGTAGTTTCGGTTAAAATTCCTGAAGGAATCAAGAAGGGAGTGAGGGCTTTTGCCTCCATTTTGGTGGAAGCTTTTTCTGCGGTTTCGAGTGGGTTGGCTTTGGAAAAAATTGGGAGAACTGATGTGAAAATTCAGGAGAAAAACTTGATGCGGGCCTATGCCACGGACCAGTTTATTGAGGGGCAGATTTTGATGATTGACAAGTTCCAGAATGTGATTGTGAACATAACGGTTCAGGACTTTGAAGCTGCCCGAAGAGGCAGGAGTTTTAAGATTGTAGTTCTTGGTGGAACCTTTATTGAGACCATCAGCGATCATTATGCTGATGTGTCTGAAGGAGAGAAGTTGGCATTTTTCAATGAAGCTGGGTATTTGGAAATTGCCATCAACAAGGGTTATGCCGCATCGCTTTTTGGCTTGGGAGAGTTTCCTTCTTCTGGTGGTGCTCCCCAAGGAAGAAGGCAGTATTATCAAACTGTAAAGGTCTATTTTGGGTAGTTTTGGGTCAAAAAAAATCACAAGAAATCTTTCTCTTTTTATCCCTTTTTTTACCTATCAATACTAATATTCTTAACATCCTCATTTTTCTTGGTTTTTTCTTCTTCAGAAGATGGTTTTAGCTTAACTTCGTAGCCTGTACATCTCCTTAGGAATCCATGAGTTATGTTGAAAAACCCTACATCTTTCCAATTTGCCATAAAAGGGTCATTTCTACTGTGTTTATTGAAGAAAATTAGAGCGTAAAGCAATTTACCTAGGGGGGTTGTGCGTTAAGGCTAGTGTGTTTAAACGATTGAGATAGAAATTAGTCCTATAAATCCCATTTTTGGGGTTTTTATTAGCTCACAATGTGACTAATGTGGCGAAGCTCTGCCCATTTTTGTAATAAATGTTTGAAAATCACGTTATTTATTCAGTAAATAGTTGAAAAACAACGCCTCATGCAAAATTTAATGAAACCTCTACTGCTTTTTTGTTTGACCATTGGGTTAACCATTTCTGTTCAACAGGCAAAAGCGCAGTTACCAACTAACCTAAGTAACATTAAGGCCAATCAGATCACTGATGCTCAATTGATGCAGTTTTTGCAACAGGCGCAGTCGTCTGGTATGACAGAAGAACAGTTGATGCAGGAATTTAAGAGGAGGGGGTTGCCTGATAGTGAATTGGAATCATTGGTTAACAGAATTAAATTGATGACCGGAGTTGAATTATCTATTGAAGATGAAGAGGGAATGGAAGAAAAGAAAGATGGAAAAACATCCACAAGAAAATACAAAGCAGAAAGCAAGCCGTTTAAAATTCCAACAAAACCTTCAAGGGTTTTTGGTGCCGACTTATTCTCTTCAGTTGATCCCATGTTTATTCCCAATTTAAAAATAGCTACACCGAAAGGCTATATTTTAGGAGCGGAAGATGAGTTGCAGTTGGATATATATGGGAATAACATTTCCAACCAAAAATTAATGGTGAGTCCGGATGGTTTTATCAATGTAAAATATGCTGGCCCTATTAATGTAAATGGCATGAGCATTGAACAGGCGACGGGTGTAATCAAGGCTAGGTTGTCTAAATTTTATCCAGCATTGAGCAGCGGAGCTACAAAAATTCAGTTGACCTTAGGTTCTGTAAGAAGTATTCAAGTAACGGTTGTTGGTGCAGTTAAGAAACCCGGGACAGTTACGTTACCATCTGTTGCAACATTATTCAATGCACTTTATGCATCTGGTGGTCCGTTAGAAAATGGATCATTTAGAAATATTGAATTAGTTAGGGATAATAAAGTTGTTGCTCATGCGGATTTGTATGATTTTATAATGAAGGGTGATCAGGGTTCTAATGTTTCCCTACGCGACAATGATGTGATTCGTATTCCTTATGTAAAGAATCAAATTGCTGTTGAGGGTGGTGTGAACAGGGTTGGTTTGTTTGAAGTGAAGAACAACGAGACTGTTCAGCATGTGTTGGATTATGCCGGTGGTTTTAAAGGGAATGCATTTAAAGGAAGAATTACAGGAACAAGATATACTGATGTAGAAAAGAGTGTAATTGATGTAGATAAAACTCGTTTCACAACATACTCTCTTGTTCATGGAGATTCATTGTACATTGATACAGTTATCAACAAATACGATAACCGTGTTTTCATATCGGGTGCAGTTTTCAAACCAGGTGCATATTCGTTGGAGAAAGGGATGGATGCAAAAGCATTGATTCAAAAAGCCCAAGGATTGAAGGAGGATGCATTTACTGGTGTTGCCAATATGGTGAGGTTAAAAGAAGATTATACCAAAGAATATTTGACCTTAGACTTAAGAGATGTATTGTCTGGTAAATCAGTTGTCAACTTGAGAAAAGAAGATAGTCTGCATGTAGAATCCATACTTGATTTGAAAGATACAGCGGTGGTAACCATAAATGGTCCGGTCAAAAATCCTGGTGAGTTCCGTTATGAGGATTCGCTTTCATTGAAAGGATTAATTTTGAAAGCAGGAGGTTTATTGGAAAATGCCACAACACTTCGTATTGAAGTTGGTAGACGAAAATCAGATATTGCTGTTGGTACAAAAGGCGCAGCCACATCAGAAATATTTTTAATTGATATAGATAGAAATTTGACTGATAAGGGAAACCTTATGATGTGGTCAGTATTAAGCAGGATCCTGCAAAAGTTAAGCAGGTTACAGTAGAAATTATAGGTGAAGTTTCATTTGCAGGAAGTTATACACTAGAAAATCCAGAAGAGAAACTTAGTTCGATTATTAATCGTGCTGGCGGAATTTTGCCATATGCCGATGTATATGGGGCAAAATTAGTAAGAAAGAAGTTGGTCCAAGATACCGCATTTATTAAACGCTTGACTTTATCCAATATTAATGTGAATGCAGTTGATAAAGAAAAAAGTGATACAAGTAAGTTGATTGAAATGGATCAGCTAAACAGCAAGACAACTGAAGTTGCATTAGAGTTGGATAAGATTTTAGCTAGTCCTGGTTCAGAAGAAGATGTTACCCTCCAAGATGAAGATCAAATTATCATTCCAAGATTTGTGAACACTGTTGGTATTTCAGGTGAAGTTTTAAAACCAGTTACAGTTCAATTTGAACCGGGTAGAAGTTTTGCAAGTTATATATCTGCTGCAGGAGGGTTTAATAGGAATGCCTATAAGAAAAGAGTATTTGTGGTATACCCTAATGGTAGATCAGCAAGTACAAAATCTTTCTTAGGATTCAGATCCTATCCTAGGGTGACGCCGGGTTCTTCAGTTTTTGTACCTGTAGAACCAGCAAGAGAGAGTGGATTTGACCCTGCAAAAGCAGGTGTATTG
Organism: Bacteroidota bacterium; assembly: GCA_041162625.1. GTDB lineage: Bacteria > Bacteroidota > Bacteroidia > Chitinophagales > Chitinophagaceae > Pollutibacter. The sequence goes on from JBEASE010000074.1 coordinate 7,713, forward strand.
GTATCAGCTTTCGCTTCAATTATGACAACTTTGGTCTTATTATTCAGGTAAATATTTTTTTATGAAAGTTCAAGAAGGATTAATAGGCATAAGAGAAGTAGTATTATTTCCAAAGAAGATTTTTAAAGTTTTGATCAAAAGATGGTATTATGCTTTAATTGTTGGGATAATTGGCGGTGGCATTGGGTATTTATATGCAGCATTAACACCTACCCGTTATATTTCTCAAATAACCTTCATTGTAGAAGAGTCTAAGTCAAGTGGAAGCATGCTGAATAGTATTGCCGGGCAGTTTGGATTGGATGTAGGATCAGGTAGTGGAGGCGGTGTCTTGAATGCTGATAACATTATACCCTTTTTTAGAAGTCAGGAGCTTTGTAGGTCGGTTCTTCTTATGCCACTCGAAGGATCAAATGGTCTAATTGTTGATAAATATGCTTCTGTTTACGGTTTAGATAAAAAATGGAAAAAAAGGTTTGGGAATAAGTTTTTGGGATTTTCCCCTGTTTTAAAAAATAACAAGCTTCCAAGATTAGAAGATAGCCTTTTGCAAATAATTATAAAAAAATGGGTATTAAAAAATGATGTTTATATTCTAAGACCCGACAAAAAAGCAGTTTTTTTTACATTAGTCACTTCTATGAGGGATGAAAAATTGAGCGAACTTTTTTGTGAAAAACTACTTCAACAGGGCGTTAACAAGTATTTGGATATTAAAACAAGATCTAAGCTTGCTAATGTACAAGTTTTACAGCGTAGGGCTGATAGCTTATCAGCCATCTTACGCCAAAAAACTTTTAGTTCAGCGGCTCAGCAACAAGTTTTATTAGATCTCAATCCATCTAACAAAACTGAAAGCGTCAACTATGAGATATCCGCAAGAGAAAAAAATATGGTCACAACCATTTTTGCCGAGGTTGTAAAAAATCTTGAAGTTTCAAAAACACTTTTGAACCAAGAAACTCCAACAATTCAAATTATTGACAGAAGTTATTTGCCCTTGGAGACTGAAATAAAAAAGCCATATTATTATTTTGTTGTTTATTTTTTTGTAGCAGTTCTACTGTATTTATTTTTCATAGGTACAAGAATCCTAATGAGCAAGGGGGTAAGTGTTGAGTGATTTTTTTAAAAGTAAGGTCATTTTTAAATTCTTAATATTATTTGCATCACAAATTATATTCTACGTCTCCAATTTAATTACTACTCGTTTATTATTGACTTCTTATGGTATTGATTTTCTAGGAGAGGTGAGCTACTTTTTTGTCTCAATAAGTATTATAAATACAATATTAAATTATGGACTTCCACTATATGGGCAATTGACAATAAATGGCTCTAAGTATGATGACCTGGGAAGTTTTAATCTATTCAAGACTTTTTTACAAATTCGAATTGTTTTATTTGTTGTTGTTCTTTTACTTCTTTTAGCGTTGTCATATCAAGGAATTCTAAAGAATAATATTTTGATATATCTTATTTTATATTCTTTGGTTTATACTTTTTATATCGACTGGTATTTGATTGGAAAAGAAAATTATTTATTACATGCGACATCTATTTTTTTAGGAAAAGGATTTCAGCTTGTAATTTTACTTTACTTTATTAGTCTTTTTAAAAGCCCATTTTTGGTATATACGCTAGAGATATTATCTATATTCCTAGTTGCATTAAGTTCAAATTTTTTATCTAAAAGTCTAGTATACTATAAGGCAGTTTTTACTAGTATTAATTATTCAGAAATCAAGTTGCATTTTTTGAAGCTATCTAATTCATTTTTATCAT
>JBEASE010000148.1:0-3048 GCA_041162625.1 Bacteroidota bacterium
TTGGCCTGACCACCCTTGATCAATTTAGGATCAACACCCGCAGGCACAGGATCAAATTGATAAGTTTTTTTCAACCTCAAAGTTGCATACACAGGAGGCTCAAAAGCAGCATCGCCTTGCATGTAATCCACATATACAAAATCTGATGGGGTCATCACCACTTCATGTCCCATTTTTGCTGCCTCAATTCCACCTTTCATGCCTCTCCAACTCATGACTGCTGCCGACTTAACCAAACCACCCTCTAAAATCTCATCCCAACCAATCATCTTCTTCCCTTTCGCTGAAACAATCTTGGAAACCCTGCCCACAAAATAAGCCTGCACCTCATGCATGTCCTTCAGCTTCTCACGGGCCATCAAATCTTTGATTTGCTGGCTCTTTTCCCAGAAGTTCTTGGCACACTCGTCGCCTCCCATGTGGATATACTCAAAAGGGAATAAAGCGGACACCTCTTCAAACACCTTATCTAAAAATGTGTAGACTTTCTCGTTAGCGGGACAAAGGGTATTATCGATGCGTGCAGTAAACTTGCCCCCAGCATGCCAATCCATGAACCCATCACCTGAATTCACCACATAGGTTCCGGGCGTACAGGATAAGTCCGGGTAAGATGCCACCGCGGCCATAGAGATAAAACGATCTTTGGCATATTTCACCAATTCCTTGATGTCTTCTTGGGTATAAAATCCACCATAATTTCTGGGTTCATCAGGACCCGGTTTGCTGAATGCATGAAACTGCCCTTCCTTCTTCACGTTCCAGGCACCTACCTCTGTAAGCTTTGGATAAGCTTTGATTTCTATCCTCCATCCTTGGTCGTCTGTCAAGTGAAAATGCAACAAATTATACTTGTATTTTGCCATATCATCGAGCATCTCCATCACCTCTTTTTTGGTAAAGAAATGACGGGAGACATCCAACATTTGACCTCTCCAACCAAAGCGTGGAACATCCTTAATTTCTACTACAGGTATACTCCATTTTATATTGGTAACCAATGTTTTACTTTCAATTTGATAGGGTAATAATTGGAGCAAAGATTGCATTCCGTAATACAACCCTGCAGGCTGGTTTGCAGATATTTCCACATCCTCATAACCAACCCTTAAGCGATATCCTTCCTTACCCAATCCAACCTCCGGGACCAGCTTAAAATGGATGGCATTTTTGGAAGGAGCTGAACCGATCTTGAGTTCAAAACCAGCTGCTCTTTTCAACTCCTGATTCAACATTCCGGCTATTCTTTTTACTTCGGGATCGTTACCCATCACCACAATCGAAGTTGCCGGGGTAACCACAAACTCACCCGATCCCAACCTGACTTCTGCTGGCTGTGGAATGATGTTTATTTTCTGTTGAGCAAATGCTGGGCAAAGAGCCACAAAAAAGAGAATGGAAAAGAATAGCTTTTTCATGCGACAAGTTTAGAATAGCAATTTAAGACTAATGAGCAAGCCATTCATCATTTTAACATCTAATCTATCAGCAAAGAGAGTAATTTGCATCCTCAAACGTTTAATATGAAAAAGATAGTTTTATCGGCTGTGTTGATTGCTTCGGGTATCATGGCTTTTGCACAACCTAAAATAGTTGAAAGGGCGATTGTGAAAGCCAAGACGGAGATCACTTTCCCTGAGAATTTTAGTTTCGGTGGACCTGGTGGCGGTCCAGGTGGTGGTGGCGATGGCCCTCCCGGTGGATTCACCATGCCACGCGATATGGAAACAACCACTACCATGACGTATAGTCCCGATTACATGAAGATCGAAAGCATGTCTGATTTCGGGAACAACGTGGTCATTACAGATAGAAAGAAAAAAATAACCACTACGCTCATTGAAGCGATGGGTAGAAAAACAGGATTTTTCACCAGCGATGCAGAAGCTGAAACGCAACGTCTTCGCCAGGATTCTATGAGAAAAGCAAGAAGAGATTCATTGGCTGAATTGGGATTGAATTTCAAAGACAACAAACCTGAATTGATCTATTCTGAAGAGACTAAAAAAGTATCGGGATACACTTGTAAGAAAGTAACGGTAAGAACAGTCAATCAAAACGGACAAGTTTCTGAAAATGTTATCTGGTATAACCCTGATTTTAAAATCGCTGAAGCATCAACAGCTGCATCTGCTAATGGTGGTGGCTTTGGTGGACCAGGTGGTGGAAGAGGCCGTATGTCAATGATGGCAGGTATTCCAGGACTTGATCAAATCAATGGCTTTCCCATGGAATACGAATCTGTAAGAGAGAATGGATTCAAATTGCATATGATTGTTTTGAAAGTGCAAGTTGATCCTGCAATCGATGAAAAAACTTTTGAAGTCCCGAAAGGCTTTGATGTAAAACCACAAAGCTCTTTTGAAGGACAAGGTGGAATGAGGATGATTTTCAGGAGTGGAGGAAACTAACCGTTAACAGTTAACGGTTGTCAGTTAACTGTTAACCGTCAACTGTTAACCTTTTTATAGTATTTCATCACATAAACCATCCCCCTATTATAACTCATCATCCCTTCAGGTTGGTTGTTGAAGTTTAAGAAGCCAGTGTAAAACCAGGTGACGAATTTATCAACGGGACCATAATATTTTTCAGCAAAGACCTTGTAATCTGCAAGGTCTTTTTTTAGATAAACGTACCATATTCTGTTTTGCCAACGTAGAATCAAACCTGCGCAAAGCTCTATTGGCATATAAAAACATTTCAAGATTCGCTGAATACTGCAATACACTATCCCCAGAATGCATCGCAGCCAAATAGCCAATGAAATTTGCCTCGCTCTCTTTTGCATATCCCAATTGATGCGCCACCTCATGCACAGCAATGTAGGGCAACATGAAGGATGGCATATGATCATTGATTTGCGCCTCTCCAGTAAAGGGATTGTAATATCCACCATAGCCCATGTAATTTCCTAACACACCAAAGAGAGATGATTTGAATGAGGATGGATGATAGGTTAATTGAGGATGGAGTTTTGAGAGTTTTTCGTAAGCCGATGTAATAAGGTTTTTATCTATAATCCCTATTCCCTGTTCCCTAATCCCT
>JBEASE010000075.1:0-6946 GCA_041162625.1 Bacteroidota bacterium
ATGGATATTCAAGTTGATGCAGCTAATAATCAGTTTACAGGTAAACAACTTATCGACTACTGGAATAATAGTCCGGATACCCTCAAAGTCCTCTATTTCCATCTTCCTTGGAATGCTTTCCAACCTGGCAGTATGATGGATACGAGAAGCCAAGAAATTGGAAAAAGATTGATCAGAGGTCGCAATGATTGGGACGCGCGTGTAAAGGATAGAATCAGCAAGTTAAAATCAAATGAAATTGGTTACCATGATGTACAAGTAGTGAAAGTCAATGGTAGCATACAAAAAACTAAACTTTACGAAACAATTTTAAAAGTTGAACTATCAAAGCCTATTGCACCAAAAAGCAAGGCAACTATAGAAGTAGATTTCAAGGCACAAGTCCCGGTTCAAATCAGAAGAAGCGGTCGTGATAACGCCGAAGGAGTTCGATTCAGCATGGCACAATGGTATCCTAAACTCAGTGAATATGACCAAGATGGTTGGCATCCTACTCCATATATTGCTAGAGAATTCTATGGTGTTTGGGGCGACTTTGATGTAAACATTACCATTGATAGGAACTATGTGATTGGGGGTACTGGCTACTTACAAAATTCCCATGAAATCGGACATGGTTATGAAAAACACAGCACACTGCCTCATAAAAAGTCAGACGCCCCTTTGTTGACTTGGAAATTCAAGGCACCAAATGTGCATGATTTTGTATGGGCAGCTGATCCAAAATACATACACAATACAGTGAAGGCAAGAAATGGATTGATCCTTCATTCATTTTATAAAATTGATACCGCAGCATTAACAAAAGAATACGAATCCATGCCTGCTAGAATGAAGCAAGCACAAACTCTGTATAGTTTCATTTCTAAATACAAAACAGAGTGGGATAGCGTGCTAGTTCTAGCTTCAAAGGCTTTACCTTTTATTGATAAGCACTATGGCGAGTACCCATATAAACAATATTCATTCATTCAAGGTGGTGATGGAGGAATGGAATATCCAATGGCGACCTTACTAAAAGGTGCAGGAACAGGTGTGGTGATTCATGAATGGATGCACAGTTGGTACCAAATGATGTTAGCTACCAATGAATCTTTGTATCCTTGGATGGATGAAGGCTTCACCAGCTTTGCAGAATCAAATGTTAACAACTATCTCAGCGGTAACAGAGATTCATTTCCACATTTGGATGCATACAATTCTTATATCTTCTTATCGAAGAGCGATTTTAATGAACCACTCACAACCCATTCGGATCATTATAGCACCAATACTGCTTACAGCATAAATGCCTATTCCAAAGGAGAAGTATTTATGGAGCAGCTTGGTTATATTGTTGGGGCTAGCGTAAGAGATTCTATATTGTTGAATTATTATAGAACCTGGAAATTTAAACATCCTACGGTTAATGATTTCATGAAAATAGCAGAAAAGACAAGTGGCATCCAGCTTGATTGGTACAAAGATTTTTTTGTCAATACCAATAAGACAATTGATTATGGTATTGACAGCCTTTGGGAAGAAGGAGGTAAAACCAAAATCAGACTTGAAAATTTTGGGTCCATGCCTATGCCTATTGATATTGATTTGACCTTCAAAGATGGCAGTAGAGAAAAAGCCTATATTCCCCAATATTTAATGTTTGGAGAAAAAGCCAATGAAGAGCCAGAAATCAAAAGAACGGTCGGTGAACCCTGGAAATGGACTCATCCTAACTATGTAATTACCATAGACAGGAAACTACTTGACCTGAAAAAGATAGAGATAGATCCTTTACAAAGAATGGCAGATGGGGAAAGAAGAAACAATAAGCTTGTTTTGAATTGGTAGACTAGACTATTTCTTGGAATCTCTCCTTTATGTTTCTGAAGAGTTGAATGATTTGAGAAAACATCAAAGCCATTTCGCTATTCGACTTTTCTGTTGATTGATCTTCAATTTCTAAAATCAATCCGTCAAGTACATCAACTCCAATTGACTTGATCATTGTTTTTTCGCGATGCAATATACGTTTGGCATGGGTCCAATTGTTATCTAGCAAACATTTATCCCACTCAACCAATGCTATATCTACCTCTTCTAGTAAATACTTTAGCATCTTTTTTAGCTGAGTAGTATCATTACCCGACATTTCAGTAATTTTCGATAATATCATGCGGTTGATTTCACCATAATTTTTTGCCCTACTTGAACCCAACATAAAGAAATTACCTAACCTTAGCTGAAGTCCTTTCTGATCAATTGGTTTTGTTATACAATCAGCAAAACCAAGATTCAACATATGGATCACTTCTGATTTGAAAGCAGCGGCAGTCAATGCAATTACAGGTAACTCATCTCCATATTTTTTTCTAATATTGGCAAGTGTTGATGGGCCATCCATTACAGGCATTTGAATATCCATCAGAACCAAATCATATGTGTTTTTTTCGATTAAATCTAGTGCATCTAACCCATTCTCAGCCTCATCCACTAAAACTTGAAGATTTTTAAGCATCAAAGAAAAAATTACACGATTTACTTTATTATCTTCTACAATTAAAATTCTTTTACCAGCTATGTAAGATTTCAAATCATCACCATTATGCGCTATAGTTACTTCTGAGGCACTAGCCCGCTCAAATGGTATTTGAATAAAAACTTTTGTCCCTACACCTTTTTTACTATTAATCCATATTCTTCCACCCATCATGTTTACCAGCTGATAAGTAATGGATAACCCTAACCCAGAACCAGTTATACCGCTGTTATTGTTTTCCTGATAAAACTCATCGAAAATACTTTTCAAAGACTCTTCTGCAATACCAATTCCTGAATCCTCACATACAAATTGTACTAGCTGTTCGTGCTCTTCACTTTTAAATAATTCAATTTTTGATATGATGCTACCTTCAGCTGTGAACTTAATAGCATTACTTAAAATATTCATTAATATTTGTCGGATACGAACACCATCTCCCATCAAAGCATCTGCAATATTCGGATCGATATATGTATGTAAAGAGAGGCCTTTTTCTTCAGCTTTGGGCTTCAGAATGTTTTCAACACTTTTACTGATGGATGTCAAGGATATTACTCCTTTTTCAATATTCATTTTACCCGCCTCTATTTTTGCCATATCCAAGATATCGTTGATAATACCCAGCAAACCATTGGCTGAATCGGTAATATTTTTCACAAAATACTGTTGTTGATCATTCAATTCAGTCATAGATAGTTGTTCAGCTAATCCAATGACAGCATTCATTGGTGTCCGAATTTCATGACTCATATTGGACAAAAAAGCAGTTTTAGCTTTTTCAGATTGTACTGCCTTGTTTTTTGCATCTATTAAGGCTCTTTGCAATTGTCTATTTTGAGTTACATCAGCATAACTCCATAATTGACCCTTGAATGTATTTTCAATAACAATAGGTACATAATCCCGCTCTAAAATTCTCCCATCAGCAAATGGAACCTCTTTTCCAATAACTGCTTCACGCTTACCCATCATACCCATTACATCATTCTTTACATCTTCAGGATTTTTAAATAGAAAAAGTGATTCTTGTAATGCATCTAAACAATTGATACCAACCATTTGCTCAGGTGAAAGGGGTATTTGAAACAAATCACAAAACTGTTGGTTAACTAGAACAACAAGATGATTTTCATCTTCAACAAGAATTCCTTTACCTAGATTACTAATTAGGTATTGCAACCTATTTGCATTGAGCGTTTTGGAATTATCTCTGCATATACATAATAATTCACCATCAGGCAGCTTGCTCAAAGTAATATGTTGAAAAACAGGTTTTTTGTCTTTACTTAAACCAATTGTTTCACCAGACCAGTTGCCATTTTTTTCAAGTTGCGGAAATATTTGACCTTCAATGGCAGATGCATAATCTTCAGAATAAATAAATTTCCATGTTTTCCCGATTAATTCTGATCCACTTTTATAACCAAAAAGTTGAGCATGAGAATTATTCATATAAACATATTCTCCATTAGCATTGAGGACTGCAATTCCATCAAATGCATTTTCAATCGCGATTAACTGCTTATCAACAATTTTCATACAAATTGATTTAGTGAATATCCTAAAGAAAATGGTTTATTATTAAAATATTGGGGTCTAAACACTTTGTTTTATACAATAAAATACCTTATTATAAACGACAATAAGCTAACCTTATTTGTTAAATTATGGATGAAAAAAATGAAGCGACTACTTGTTATAGTGGTTTTTAATTATTTATTTGCTAATTCTCAAGAAAATATAAGTAAATGGCACCTAATGATTTTAGATTTATAAATCTTCCATTGTATGATTTCTGTTGGCATAATTGAAGACAATATATTTCTACTTAAAAGTTTCCGGGACTATATCAATAGTGCCGAGGAGCTTGAAGTCGTATTTTCTTGTACCTCAATGGAAGAGGCAAAAGAACATTTTGGGTCTAAAAAGAATAAACAACCGGATATCATTTTGCTGGATATAGTTTTACCCGGACAATCTGGTTTAGATGGTATTCCCATCATAAAATCGAAGTTCCCAGATACTAAAATTATCATTCTAACGGGTCATAATGACCAAGAGCTGATCATGAATAGCATCAAAATTGGTGCAGTGGGGTATGCACTTAAATCTGCACAATTAAGCACTTTGGTGGATATCATTAGGCAGGTATCTCGTCTTGGCGCTTATATTGATCAAACACTAATAGAAAAAGTCGTTCTCAGCCTCCAACAAAAAAATAAAAATAGCTTTCTTGATGCCCTGACATTCAGAGAAAAAGAAATTGTCTCCTTGGTTGAAAAAGGGCTTAGCTACAAGCAAATGTCGGATCAATTATTCGTTACTACCTATACTGTTAATTACCATCTGAAGAATATTTACAAGAAGTTAAGTATCCATTCAAAATCTGAGTTACTTTCCAGATTAATGGAAGAAAGGAGTATTTAAACAGAACCCTTTTGAAATAGTTTTTCCTACTATCTTTGCTGCCCTAACTAGCTTGTCATGCCATTAGATCCGGGAGTGAATTTTGATAATACTGAAAAGGCTTTTGCGTATAAATCTGATCGTCAGCTAAAAAAAGCTCGGTTTCTCTTCTCTGCCATGCAGTTCACTCCCCTAGTTAAACTTGGCACTCTCATTACCCCCTGGGCAATAAAATCTGGCCTTCCAATTAAAGTTTTGATCAAGAATACACTATTTGAACAATTTGTTGGAGGGGAATCATTAGAAAAAACAGATGGTGTGTTGGATATGCTCAACAAATTTAAAGTTGATGTAATCCTAGACTATGGGGTTGAAGGTGGTGAACATTCAGATGAAAAATACGATAAAGAGGTTAAAACCTTCATTGAAGTACTCAGTTTTTCAGCATCAAGAAAAAACATTCCATTTATCAGCATAAAAGTGACTGGTTTAGGATCAAGTCAGTTACTTGAAAAACTTAATGTGACAATAGGTAAAGCACATACAGGTGATCTAACAGCTGATTTGATCAAAGTAATTGAAGCATTAAATCAAAACGACCAAACATCTTGGAATAAAATAATAGAAAGAACAGAAGCTATTTGCAGTCATGCTGCTTCTATAGGAGTTGGAGTTATGATTGATGCAGAGGAGTCGTGGATTCAAGATCCAATAGATTATATAGCGCAATTGATGATGACAAAATACAACAAAGAAAAGGTAGTTGTATATAACACTATTCAGTTGTACAGAGTAGACCGATTGAGCTTTCTTCAAAAATCCTATGCGCATGCTGAAGCAAACTCCTACCTCCCAGGCTTCAAATTAGTGAGGGGTGCTTATATGGAAAAAGAAAGAAAAAGAGCCTTAGAATTGGGTTATCCTTCACCCATACAAATTAACAAGGAGGCTACCGATAAGGATTATAACTTGGCACTTGAGTTAGCTTTTCAAAAAATCAATACTGGCTCTTTGATCGTTGCTAGTCACAATGAAAAAAGCAATTTGTTAGCCACCCAACTGGCTTTAACGGCAGGTATCCAAACCAAACATAACAATCTTCATTTTTCGCAGTTATACGGCATGAGTGACAACCTTACTTTTAATCTTGCTGATGCCCATTTCAATGTATCTAAATATTTACCTTTTGGACCTATTGAGGAAGTTATACCTTATCTTATGAGAAGAGCACAAGAAAACAGTTCTGTATCCGGACAAACCAGCAGAGAGCTGCAACTACTAAAAAAAGAGTGTTCAAGAAGGGGTATGTAAATTATACCTAAAAGGGGTCACATAAAATAAGTATTAATACTTATCCAATATCATTGTTAACACGAAACATGTTATAATATCATAATTATTAGTAATATTAACTACTAAATAAAAGTATTTTACAGAAATTAAAAAAGTGCAAACATGTAATTTAATAAACAATACCCTATGCCTACCTCAAACAATATTATCCAAGAAATTGATAATTCAACACTTGATGATCTTTCAAAAGAAGATTTAATTAAGTTATTTGGCGAAATGAAGTCAAGGCACAAAAAAGAGCTAGATGATATTAGATATTATGCTTCTTTCCCTAATGAGAATCCTTTTCCGGTTTTGCGTACGGACTTATCAGGGAAAATAATTTTTAAAAACAGACAAGCAAAAAAATTAGACATAATTACAGTTGAAGGAGTTGAATACCAAATTCAGGATTTCTTATATTCTATTTTAAACGACGTTCCCCAAAAAAAGAATTTTGAAATTGAGATTTGTTTTAAAAACAATTATTACAATTTTATTTTTTGCCCAATTTTAAATGAAGGCTATTATAATATATACGCCTCAGATATTTCAGAAAAAAAACAATCAGAAATAATTGCAAAAGAAAACTTTGAACGACTAAACAGTTTCTTAGAATCAACAGATGACGCCTACTACATAGTTTATCAAAAAAATAAACTAAAAAATTATTTTACGTCCAGATGG
>JBEASE010000026.1:0-46741 GCA_041162625.1 Bacteroidota bacterium
TCGCATGCGCGATACACCAGTAATTGTTTTCATCAACAAGCTGGATCGTGATGGCAAAAATCCATTCGACCTCCTAGATGAAATTGAAAAAGAATTACGAATTCAATTGCACCCTTTGAGTTGGCCCATCAATATGGGTAAAGATTTTAAAGGGGTTTACAACTTATATGACAAGAGCCTTTTGTTATTTCAACCCAACCAAAAGGTTTCTGTAGAAGAAAGCGTAAAAGTAGATAATCTCAACAGCGCTGTACTCGATGAATTAGTTGGACAAAAAGATGCAGATCAACTGAGAGAAGATGTTGAATTGTTTGAAGGCGTTTATGGTGAATTTGATAATGATGCATATTTAAGAGGAGAAAAAGCTCCAGTTTTCTTTGGTAGCGCCATCAATAATTTTGGTGTACGTGAACTATTGGATACGTTCATTAGAATTTCTCCAGAGCCAAGGAGTCGCGTTACAACAACCAGGTTAGTTGAGGTGGGAGAAGATAAGTTCAGCGGATTTGTTTTCAAAATACACGCAAACCTCGACCCTAAACACCGCGATAGGATTGCCTTTTTAAGAGTTTGCTCTGGAAAGTTTGAGCGAAATAAATTTTATCATCACGTGCGTTTGGATAAAGATGTTCGCTTTAGTAATCCATACAGTTTCTTGGCACGTGATAAAGATGTTATTGAAGAAGCTTTTCCAGGGGACGTAGTCGGTTTATTTGATACAGGAAATTTCAAAATTGGTGATACGCTGACCGAAGGAGAAGACTATTACTATTCAGGTATTCCTAGTTTCTCTCCTGAGATCTTCAAAGAGGTGATCAACAAAGACCCAATGAAGACCAAACAATTGGAAAAGGGTTTGAATCAATTGACCGATGAAGGTGTTGCGCAGTTGTTTACCCAACACAATGGCAACAGAAAAATTATAGGTTGTGTGGGGGATCTTCAGTTTGAGGTTATTCAATACAGATTATTACAAGAATATGGTGCATCAGTGCAGTTCAACTCACTTCCTTTTTACAAAGCTTGTTGGTTGACCTCTGAGAATAAAGCCAAGCTGGACGAGTTTACTCGTTTTAAAACTGGAAATATAGTAACAGATAAGGATAATCACTTGGTTTATTTAGCACAGAGTGAGTGGTTCCTCAATACTGAAATTGGCAATAATCCTGAAATTCAATTTCATTTCAGTTCGGAAATACACAAATAATGCAATTAAACGCCTGTATAATTGAATGGCGTAATGTTTAGAAGTTCTTTTTTAACATTAGGCTTCACTTTCAACTTTTTGATAAAACTATGTATAGCCTTTTTATCAATAGATGTTTTACCTCTTGTCAATTCTTTTAATGCTTCGTATGGTTGAGGGTATTGCTCTCTTCTTAAAATTGTTTGAATAGCTTCAGCTACAACCGCCCAATTTTTATCAAGATCTGCTTTAATGGCGTCCTCATTCAACACCAACTTTCCAAGTCCCTTATTGATAGAATTGATAGAAATAATGGTATGTGAAAATGGCACACCAATGTTCCTTAATACAGTTGAATCAGTCAAATCGCGTTGTAATCTTGAAATAGGAAGCTTTGCAGAAAGATGTTCGAATAAAGCGTTAGCAATACCCAAATTTCCTTCTGCATTTTCAAAATCGATGGGGTTTACTTTATGAGGCATTGCAGAAGAACCTACTTCACCTTTTTTAGTTTTTTGTCTAAAGTATTCCAACGAGATATACGTCCATATATCTCTCGAAAAATCTATTAGTATGGTATTGATGCGTTTGAGCCCATCAAAATGAGCGGCCAATAAATCGTAATGTTCAATTTGTGTTGTATACTGCTGACGCTGAAGCCCTAATTTTTCGCTACAGAATTTATTGGCAAAATTTACCCAATTCACTTTTGGATATGCAATAGCATGTGCATTAAAGTTGCCAGTCGCTCCACCAAATTTACATGAGTAGGGTATTTGTTCTAATAATTTGATTTGGTTTTCAAGACGTTCTACAAATACCATTATTTCTTTACCTAATCTTGTTGGTGAAGCAGGCTGACCATGCGTTCTTGCCAACATTGGAATCTTTTCCCATGCTTTTGCAAAGTGCCTGAGTTGGATAGTCAAGTTGAGTAAAGCTGGATAATACACTTGTTCCAAAGCCTCTTTCCAAAGTAACGGGATAGAAGTATTGTTCACGTCTTGTGAAGTAAGACCAAAGTGGACAAACTCTTTTAATCTTGAAAGCCCTAATGCATCTAACTCTTTTTTCATGAAGTATTCTAAGGCCTTTACATCGTGGTTGGTTACCTTTTCTAGGTTCTTGATTTCTAGAGCAGTATTTGGAGTAAACTCTTCGTATATTTTTTTGAGTTTATTGATACTGTTGTTTTCAAGTTTAAATAGTTTCTGCTTGGATAATGCGATGAAGTATTCAGTCTCAACTCTGAGTCTATATTGTATAAGACCATATTCTGAAAAATAGGGGGATAATGCTTCTACTTGAGCACGATATCGGCCATCTATTGGTGAAATTGCTGTTAGTGAACTTAGTTCCATGTTGACGACAATTGGTGTAACTTGCAGCAAATTTACAAGAATATCATTGGAACGGGAAATTAGGATAGGGGCAGTAAGTTATTTGAACACCAAACCATTGTTATTTGGTTTGAATCAGGAACATTTTGGCTACCCATTTCAGCTTACATTGGATTATCCTGCCAATCTGGTAAAAGCCATCCTAGAAGATCATATTGATATTGGATTATTGCCTGTCGCAGCTATTCTCCAGCTTGATACTTTTCAGGTGGTTTCAAAATATTGTATTGGAGCGGTTGGTGAAGTTGCATCTGTTTGTCTTTATAGTAATGTTCCTATAGAACAGGTGAAAAAAGTTAAACTCGATTACCAATCTAGGACTTCTGTTTTGTTGTGCAAACTCTTGTTGAAGGAATTTTATAATCAACCAGTTGAGTTTGTTCATGCTATAAATGATCAAGAATTACTTCATTTTGATGAAATTTCTGCATCTCTCATCATAGGGGATAGGGCGTTGAGGTTGAATGGTAAAACAAATTACCGATACGATCTTGCAGCTACTTGGAAAGAAATGACAGGTTTACCCTTTGTATTTGCAGTATGGGTAAGTAAAAAAAATATGCCTGCTGAATTTATCCAAGCCTTTGATGAAGCAGTCGGTTTCGGTGTAAATAATCTTGATCAAGTTGTTGAAGAGATAGGGGATATAGATATCGATCTCCAAACCTATTACAAGCAAAATATCTCCTACGTATTTGATGAGCAAAAGAAAAAAGGAATGGAGCTTTACTTAGGGAAAGTCAAACATTTGGTTTAATCAATACCACAGTCGCGCTTCCAGCTTTTTTAAATATCCTATAGTAGAAGCGTTTAAAGGAATTCTTTTTTCTTTTGAGATTTCGCTGAATACTGAATTCCAGCCTTTACAAAATCCTACTACATCAAATTTAGATTTGATTAGGTATTCAAATGACCACATGATGGTAGTTGAATAGAAATAGAGGATGGGTAGGTATCTCCAGGCTACTTTCGATTTGTTCAACCATAACATTTTCATTTTCTCTTTATGGGTTGATCTGCCCTCTGGAGATTCTTTGTGCAACATCACAATGCTATCAGTGTAGACAATCTTATAGCCTTTTGCCAATAGTTTATAACTCAGGTCATATTCTTCCATGCCGTAGAAAAAATCGACTGGATAGCCTCCAACTACTTCCATAGCCTCCTTTTTAATGACATGAGCTCCTCCAGCAAAATAATAGGTCTCAAAAAAATGAAGATCTTTTTTCTCTTCAAATTTTTTATGCGGGAATGCATTGACTTGCATGTTTAAGGTACTGTAATATTTAACTTTAAAAGATGCAACAGCTATATCAGCATTATTCTTGAATGTATCGGCAATCGCTTCCAATGCATTGCTGTTCTCTAATTCAGCATCATCATCCAACATTACCAATAGGGGTGCTTTTGCAAAAGCTACCGCATAGTTCCTGCCTTTGGCTACACCTAAATTCTCCTTTGAGAAAATATATTGTATGGGGAGGTTGGGGTTGTCTTTTACAAATAATTCTACAGCTGAATAGTCGGAGGAAGAGTTATTGTTGACTACAATAACTTCTTCAAGCAATTCTTCTTTTTTGTCGAGTGTAGCAATATTCTTCAACAAAGCCAGCATATCAGCAGGCCTGTTATAGGTTATTACAATTATTCCGACTGGCTTCAAGTTTCTATTTTAGTTGATCGAATAAAGATTGATAGCGCTGCTCAAAAATACTCAATTCAAATTCTTTTTGAGCATATTGTTGGTTGTTGTTTGCGATCTGTTGCTGTAAAATTTTATCATGATGGATATGCTTTAAGTGCATAATCGACTCACTGATGATTTTCGATTCATCCTCTGTTGAACTAAATAAAAAACCATTTTGTCCATGTTTTACATGATGAGGGATATCGCCAACAGGAGTAGATAGAATAATGCAACCGGCAGTCATTGCTTCCATAATCGTAATTGGAAATCCTTCATGCAGAGAAGTCATGATCAATACATCATACTCTAGATAAATCTTAAATAATGCTGCCTCGTCATTGATGGCGCCATAAAAATGTATATAAGGCTGAAGTGAGGAATCAATTTCATTTTGCACATCTCCAACCATACTGAACTTGATATCCGGATTTTTTGTTGCAAGCTGTTTGGCAATTTTCCCAATTAGGTTGACTCTTTTTTCGGTAGTTGCTCTACCCACATAAAGCACTTTTAGGCTATCACTGGTTCTTTCTTTTCTTTTCAATCCTGAAGGAATTTGAATACCGTTGGTGATGTATTTGATTTTTAAGAGTTCCTTTTCTGGAATGCCCAGTTTGCTGTATTGTTGTTTATGTTCTTCGATAGCATAATGACTAATCATTATTGTTTTCGAATAAAAGCCAATAAAGGGAATTCTGATCCATGAGAAAGAACAAAAGGCATGGATAAGTTCAATTTGCTTAATGCTGTTGCTGATCCAAGGAGAAAGTTTGTACCCAAAATTACTTTGCCCGTTAAATACAATCGGGGTGTTTGTTTGTCGGTTGACTAAGCTTGCGACAACACCTCGAAAAACTAGATTATTCCAGTAGAAGAGTTTGTTATCTGTATACTTAGAAATATCAATGATTTGGTGTCCACTTGCTTTAAATGCATCAAGATATCTTATATCAGTTGATTTCCTCGTAAATAGGATAAGGCTCTTTTTGTTTTTGAAAGTATTTGCAATAAGCGAATGGACTTTTTCTGCTCCACCAGTATGATAAAAAGGGAAAATGAATAGTACTTCAAAACTGTCAGGATTAAGTACCCATTTACTTATTATTTTCCCTAACAATACAAAAGGGAAAATAATAAGATCTTCAATCTTTCTTTTCATTAAGTATTGCGAGTACGCCATTTAACGAAACTTTTTTTCAATGCTTTCAAAGCTGCTTTTACGATGTCAAATAGCCCAAATGCAAATGTTTTGAGCATAAATACATTGATTCTTCCTTTTATAATTTCATGAAATAGGAAAACAATTTTAACGCGAAATAATTTGAAAAAGACATTTTGTTGTCTTTGTCTTGTGAACGAATGTTTTCTTATGCGATGGAGAACAAGCGGTTGGACAATTTTCAAGAATTGTACATCATCTGAGGCCATTCTTAACCAAAGGTCGTAGTCTTCTGACTCATGTTGTTCTGGGTCATAAAAGAATTCTGAAAGTAGATCTCTTCTTACTAAAACCGAAGGGTGGACAATACAGTTGTTATTGGGTAATTGTTTTCTGATTTCTTTAGGGCTACTGTATTTGCTATCATCTTTCCACTTGCCAATTTTATTACCATGCTCATCAATGAGTAAACAAGTGGAACAGACAACAGTTCTTCTATCAGCCGATTTAATGATTTTCAATTGTTCTTCAAATCTGGTAGGAAGAGCAATGTCATCTCCATCCATTCTGGCAATATATTTACCTGTTGAAACCCTTATTGCTTTGTTAAGCGATACAGCGAGGCCAAGATTTTTTTCATTATTGATAATCCTGATTCTAGGGTCGTTAAACTGAGCAATAACTTCACTACTGTTGTCAGTTGAAGCATCATTGATCAGTATTAGTTCAAAATCAGATTCGGTTTGAGTCAACATACTCTCAATTGCCTCCTTCAAAAAAGGAGCAGTATTGTATACTGGCATAATTATGCTTATGAGAGGATTACTCATTTATGTTGTTTTTTTCTTTTTCCAGAAGTTAACACCTAGGGTTGTTATAAAGAAAAGGATCAAAAGCCATTGGCTGTATTTAGTGATATTGTAGCCGCTGTAATAAGATGCAGGGACAAACCTAAATTCAATTTCATGCTTTCCAGGTGACAAAGAAAGTCCTCTTAAGGCGTAGTTGGTCTTGATGATGGGTTGTTCTTTCCCATCAACAAAAGCTTGCCAACCCTTATCATAGTATACTTCACTGAAGACAGCAAAGGTTGCGGATGAGGCGTTTGATTCGTATTTTAGGGTATCATGACCTGGTTGCGTTAGTTTTACATATGAAGCTGAGTCAGCTGAAATTTTCTCATTAACGAGTGATTTAAATGATTCTTGTACAACAGCTGTAGTCTTTGCATTGAAGGAATCCAATGCCATCATTTCAGCTTTTGCATCTTTTGCCCAAACGATATTACTTACTAGCCATGCAGCACCTAAGGCTTCTGGGTTGACAGAAGGATAGGGGTTGCCTGTTGAATCTGTGGTTATGATATACTTGGTGTCAAGCATATTCAATACTTGTAGATTAAGTGGTTGTTTGGCTAATTGATTTTCTATCAAGTCTTGGTAGATGCTCAATTTAGCAGCATGGTATCCGCCTATCGAACGATGGTGATATGAAGTGATGGCATCATTAAAAACATCTTGTGTTAGATTGAATACCCTGAAGTGATTGCCTTTGTCCTGCAGAATTTGTTGATCTGCTGGGGTTGTTGCAAAAGAACTTTCATACTCCTCTGGCTCCAAGAATTTATCAGGGTTTAAATACCTGTTGCTCACTCCAAGCATATCAAATGCTGTCAATGCAACAAGTGATGCAATGGCTGCTGTTTTATTAAATAATCCCTTGTTGTAGAGATAAATGAGCATAAATGCAATTGCTACCAGCAATGCAGTTCTGGTAAGATCATCACCAAATAATTTCTTTCTGTCTTCTGCAACTGCGTTTACAATATCTGCTCCAAATGATGGATCACCTTGTGCTATCGTAGATAGCTGTTGTTGTATTGCTCTATCATTTGCTGTTTTATATTCAAGGCTGGTGTACATAAAAGCTGCAATTGCAAGTACACCTACAGTGATATATGCTGATAATTTGAGCTTTTTTAATAATTCTTCCTTGCTTAATTCACCACTAAAAATTTTATTCAAAGCTAGAATAGCCATCAATGGTATTGTCATTTGAGGAATAACCAAGGTCATGGAAGGTGCCCTGAATTTATTGTACATCGGCAAGTGATCAAATAAAAAGGTATTGAAACCAGCTAGGTTTTTCCCCCATGACATCATGATGGCTAAAATGGTGGCTCCTAAAATCCACCACTTGTAAGGGCCTTTTATAAGCAGCATGCCCATGATGAATAGGAAACAAAGGACGGCTCCAAGGTAAACTGGACCAGAAGTGCTGGGTTGAGGACCCCAGTAAGCTGGGAAGGCACCATATAGTTGATTACCTAGTTGTTGTGGGACACCTTTCTCATTAATTGTCTGAATCAATTTAGCATCTTCACCTAAAAGTTGAGAAGCACCTCCATAGACATTTGGCACCATGAGTGTCATGGTCTCTCCAATACCATAGCTCCATGCAAAAGCATATGCAGTATCTAGTCCGCCTTTATTCGCTTCTTGTCGCGTTGTATCCTTTGTATTGATAGAAGATTGACCACCTCTTATTGTTGCTTTCGAATAATCGAAAGTTGTAAACAACATCACCGCATTGGTAAACAAACCAATGCAACCTGCTGCGATAGCAATTAATGTAGGCTTGAAAAAATTAGAGATTTCTTTTTTTCTGATGGCGTCAACCAATAAAGCAATACCAAGCACGATTGCTAAAATGAGGAAGTAATAAACAATTTGGTAGTGGTTGTGAGAAATAAGTACTGAGCTGAAAATGGCAGTAAGTAAAGCGCCTGTCCAATATTTTTCTTTGTACACCATTACAATTGCACCAAGTAGAGCTGGAACATAGGCCATGGATAACATCTTCGTGTCATGTCCCACTGCAACTATTATGGAAGAATAGGAGGCATAAGCATATCCCAGTGCACCAATGATAGCTATCCAAGGATTGACTCCAAATGCAAATCCTAGAAAATAAAATCCTAAGGCTGCTAAAATGAAAAATCGAAATGGTTTAGGAATAAACAATGAGAAAGCTTCATTGGCATAATAAGGTAGAATGTTGTTGTTGTTGGTAGCAATTTGATATCCAGGCATTCCACTGAACATACTATTGGTCCATAACGGCGCTTTTCCATTGACTTCTTTATAATCAGCAATATCCTTGCTCATTCCCTTCCAGTGAATGATATCACTTTGTTGCAAAACTTTACCCTCTAATGCAGGTTTGCAAAACACCAAAGCAATCAATACGAAAATACCTATGGCCGCAAAATGGGGGAGTAACGATTTAAAGTTCAATGGTTTCATCAAAACTTGATTTTTTCAATTTGAACAAAGATATTGATTTCAGTGGAGCATACTCTTCTCCCCAAGCCCTAAACTGCTATTGTTTGTAAATTGATTTCACCAGCTCAGCTACAACTTTATCAATTGGAAGATGCACAGCCGATGCATCAAATTCTTGCATTGGAATCAACCTAAAGGTCTCTGTTTCTCCTGTTGCATGATAGACAGCCATTTGGCTTTCGTCAAAAGCAAATGGAGTATTGCGAAGAGGAGCTTTTATTTCTTCTAAAGCTTTAACACGATAATAGATGGAAACTATTTGGTGCTCTGGATTGAAAGCAGACATTTGAAAGAAGTCGGTTGTATAGAGATGTTCCTCAACTTGGACCTTTAAATTCATCTCTTCCATGAATTCACGAACCAAACAATCTCTTGTTCCTTCTCCAAATTCTAAACCACCACCAGGAAATTTAGTGTAATAATTTCCTCTGATAAATTCATCGCTTACCAAGACCTTATTTTCTTCAGTGATGAGAATGCCGTAAACGCGAATATTAAACATCAATTGAGTAATTTCCTGTGTAAACAAAAGTGGCTGGACCAATTAGCCACACATCTGTAAATTCTTTTTCTCCACTTCTATTGAAACTTACTGCTAAGTCTCCGCCCTCAACTTTCACATTGACCTGCTGTTGCCCCATTTTTACTGAGCTAGCAATTGCAGCAGCAGTAACACCTGTTCCACAACTCAGCGTCTCATCTTCTACACCTCTCTCATAAGTCCTAACACGAATGCTATCTTCTTCTTTTTTGACAAAATTGACATTGATGCCTTCTTGTGTGAAGGTGTCATTATAGCGTATTTTTCTTCCCTCGTTATATACATCAAAGCCGTCAAGGCTGCTGACCCAATGTACATAATGAGGAGATCCAGTATTGAGCGTACTGCTTTCAGAAGTACTATCGATATGATGAACATCTTTCATTTTGAGTCTTACAAGACCGTTTTCTTGTATACTGGCTTCATGTGGTCCATCAATTGCAATAAAAAAATAGATGTCTTTGATGATGCCTTTGTCGTGCGCAAATTTCACCAAACACCTTCCGCCATTTCCACACATACTGCCTTCTTTACCATCTGCATTGTGGTATTTCATTTTGAAATCATAGCCTTCAGCAGTCTCTAATAACATTAAACCATCTGCGCCAATACCAAATTTTCTATCGCACATTTTTTCAATTGCTTCATCTGTTAGCATATTGTACTTGCCATCTCTGTTGTCTATGATGATAAAGTCATTGCCTGTGCCTTGGTATTTATAAAATTGTATATCCATTGTTGGATGATTAGATTCTTTCAAGAGTATGTTTAATTAGCTTTTCCATTGCCCCATCCGCATCTGAAGTAAATCTTTTAGCTAATCGATTGGCTACAATAACGCTAAGGGATAAAGCTTGGTGTCCTAATGCAGCAGCTAATCCATAGATTGCAGAAGTCTCCATTTCGAAATTGGTAATTTGGTGATTACCAAAACGAAAAGCAGTGAGTTGCTCATTTAAATTAGGCATAGATAGACCCATGCGAAGGTTTCTACCTTGCGGTCCATAGAAACCCGGACAAGTAGCGGTAATTCCTGCCTTACATCCATCTGTAAATTGTGCAAGTAAAAATGCACTGGCACTTTTTATATAAGGATTAATATTAGGATTGAGTTGGACTTGTGTCTTAAAATTGCTTAGCAACTCCAATTCAATTTCAGTCTGTTGAATAGGGTAGTAGTGCATTAAATTATCCAGCCCTAACCCATAAGTGCTTGCAACAAAACTATCCACATCAATATACGGCTGTAGAGAACCAGCTGTACCCACTCTTATGAATTTGAGTTGCTTTTTTTCTGATTTAATGGTTCTGGTTTGTAAATCAATGTTCGCAATTGCATCTAGTTCGTTTATTACTATATCAATGTTATCCGGACCAATACCAGTCGATATAACAGAAACCATTTTATTTCCAATTCTACCGGTATGCGTAATGAACTCACGGTGTTGCGATTTAAACAAAATTTTATCGAAATGTTTGCTTACTTTTTCAACCCTAAAAGGGTCGCCTACAGTAATGATGGTTTCACCTATTTCTTCAGGTCTTAGATCCAGATGATAGATGGCGCCTCTTGAATTGATGATTAGCTCTGAAGATTCAATAACGTTCATGAAAGTAAGGTTAAGCCTAATTCGGAAAATAAGACCAAAATTACTAATTTCGCAGCGTGTTAGGGCGGTTATCGTCTTTTCATTTATGGTCCTGTGGCCGAGTGGCTAGGCAGAGCTCTGCAAAAGCTTCTACAGCGGTTCGAATCCGCTCGGGACCTCCAAGCGAAGGCTAAAACCCCTTCGCTTTTTTTGATATGGTACGTTATTCAAAATGGATCAGCCTCTTTGCATTTGTTTTGCTTCTTGTTGCCTGTTTCCTGCCCTGGACCTACCATGCAGATGTAAACCAAGATTTCACGGGTTTTTATTCTGCAAAAAACATGTACGGCAAGCCTGCTAAATTATTGTTGGTATTTGCTGGCATTGCTACTTTATGTGCTTTCGTACCCGTTCTTTGGATGAAAAGAACTGCTTTGTTGGTAGGCGGACTTAACGTAGCCTATGGTATCAAAAATTTCTTGTTGTTTGGTTCATGCTACTTGGGCTATTGTCCTGAAAAGAAGATTGGGCTATTTCTTATGCTCTTTGCAACCATCCTTATTTTCTTGATGTCCTTTTTACCTGATGGGAAAGTGCAAGAGAAGTAAAAACTACTTCTTAACTTCTTTGCTCCAAGTATCCTTCAAAGTAACTGTCCTGTTGAATACCAATTTGCCTTCTTTGGCATACTTACTATCCAGCGTGAAATAGCCTTTTCTGATAAATTGGAACTGCTCTCCGGGTTTAGCATCTGAGAGACTTTGCTCAATTTTGGCATGTGGGATGATCTCCAAACTATTAGGGTTTAGATAGGTTTTGAAGTCCCCTTCCTCGCTGGAGGGATCCTCAACTTGGAACAATCTATCGTAAAGTCTTACTTCAGCTTCAAGTGATTTTTCTATTGATATCCAATGCATTGTGCCTTTAACATTTATGCCAGAGGTATCGTTTCCGCTCTTGCTTTCTGGGATATATTCACAGTGGACTTCCACTACTTTGCCTGCATCATTTTTGATAAAACCGGTACAGGTAACAATGTAGGCGCTCTTCAATCTTACTTTCATTCCAGGAGCAAGACGGAACCATTTTTTGGCTGGTTCTTCCATGAAGTCTTCTGCCTCTATCCATAGCTCACGACCAAAGTGGAGATCGCGGTAGCCACCATTGTCCTCTAATTCAGGATTGTTTTCTCCCTGCAATACTTCTGTTTTTCCTTCTGGGTAATTGGTAATGACCAATTTGATAGGATCTAAAACTACCATTCTTCTGAGAGCAGTCTTGTTCAAATCTTCCCTTACACAGAATTCTAAAAGTCCAACGTCAATGATATTTTCTCTTCTTTGCACACCAATTCTGTCGCAGAAGTTTCGAAGAGAAGCAGGGGTATAACCTCTTCTTCTTAGTCCGGATATCGTTGGCATCCTCGGATCGTCCCAACCATCAACCATTTTTTCTTGAACCAGCTGCAAAAGCTTTCTTTTGCTCATTACTGTATAGGTAAGATTGAGTCTTGCAAATTCAAACTGTCTAGAAGGAAAAATACCGAGTTGTTCGATGTACCAGTTGTATAGTGGACGATGCACTTCAAATTCTAGGGTACAGATAGAGTGGCTGATATTTTCTATGGAGTCGGACTGGCCATGGGCGAAATCATACATAGGATAGATGCACCAGGTATCACCAGTGCGGTGATGACTGGTTTTCTTGATCCTGTACATGATTGGATCTCTCATGTGCATATTAGGAGAGGCCAGGTCTATTTTTGCGCGCAATACTTTTTCACCATCCTGGTATTTGCCATTTTTCATTTCTTCAAATAACTGAAGATTTTCTTCGATGGTTCTGTCCCTATGCGGACTAGCTTTACCAGGTTCGGTAGGAGTTCCTTTCGTAGCAGCAATCTGCTCTGCACTCAAATCATCCACATAAGCCATTCCCTTTTTAATCAATTCAACTGCAAACGCATAGAGCTGGTTAAAATAATCAGATGCATAATGTTCTTCTTCCCAGTCGAATCCCAACCACCTTACATCTTCTTTAATCGACTCCACATATTCTGTGTCCTCTGTTACCGGATTGGTATCATCAAAACGAAGGTTGGTTTTACCCTTGTATTTATCCGCTAAGCCAAAATTCAAACAGATACTTTTGGCATGTCCAATATGCAGGTATCCGTTGGGCTCAGGTGGAAAACGTGTATGTATATTAACCGACTTGCCAGAGGCTATATCAGCTTCTACTATTTCTTCTAAAAAATTAAGTGACTTTTCTTCGCTCATTGCAATTTCAATTGAGTGCAAAATTACGAAAAAAGCACCGTTCACCGAGATTTAGCAGTGTTCCAAAACAGGTAAACTGTGCTCAATGATTCCCAATGCTTCGTCCAATTGACTTTCATTGATGACCAAAGGAGGTGCAAATCGAATTTTATCTCCATGTGTAGGTTTTGCTAGGAGACCGTTTTCTTTGAATCTTTCACATAATCTCCATGCAGCATCTTTATTAGGATGGTCCACAACAATTGCATTCATTAGGCCTTTACCTCTTATTATTTTAATAAATGGTGAGTTGAGTTTATGCAAGCCTTCTCTAAAACGAATTCCCATTTGCTCTGCATTTTCAGCCATATTTTCGTCAATCAAAACCTGTAAAGAAACAGTGGCAACAACACTAGCTAGTGGATTGCCACCAAACGTAGATCCATGTTCTCCAGGTTTGATTGTCAGCATCACTTCATCATTGGCAAGTATGGCACTAATAGGAATTGTTCCACCACTTAAGGCCTTACCAAGAATCAAGATATCTGGCTTAACATTTTCATGGTCGCAACAAAGCATTTTACCTGTTCTGCACAAACCAGTTTGGATTTCATCCGCAATCATCAATACATTGGCTGCAGTGCATAGTTGACGTGCGCTTGATAAATAGCCTTCATCCGGGACTAAGATTCCCGCTTCTCCCTGAATAGGTTCAAATAAAAATGCAGCTACATGTTCGTCGTTTAATTTTTCTTCTAATGCTTTGAGGTCATTGTAGGGAATGACTTCAAATCCTGGCATGAATGGACCGAATTTTGAAAATGAAGATGGATCGGTGCTAAAGGAAATAATTGTGCTTGTACGCCCATGAAAATTCTCACTACACACGATAATCTTTGCTTTGTTTTCAGGAATACCTTTTACTGCATAAGCCCAGCGTCTGGCTAGTTTGATAGCTGTTTCAACACCTTCTGCGCCAGTATTCATAGGCAACATTTTGTCGAAGCCCAATAGAGTTGTGATGAATTTCTGGTATTCACCCAATTTATTGTTATAGAAGGCACGTGAAGTTAAGGTGAGTACTGCTGCTTGTTCTTGCAATGCTTTAATGATGCGAGGGTGACAATGCCCTTGGTTGACTGCAGAATAGCCACTGAGGAAGTCAAAATATTTCTTGCCTTCAACATCCCACATTTCACAGCCGGATGCTCTTTCGATAACAGCTGGAATGGGATGGTAATTGTGCGCACCATATCTTGATTCAAGATCGATATAATAGGATGAGGGATGCATGAAATTTGCTTTTATTTAGGGAAAAGGAAAAAGGGAATAGCGAATAGTATTATAATCTTGCCTTAGATAAAAATTGCAAGATTATTACACCTAATGATTGAGTAAATCTAGGTTCTGAGAAAGAAAAGCAAATTGATGTTGACAGTTAGTCATTTATCAAAATTACGGAAATTCTTTTATGTTTAGAATAAGTAACTACTATTAAATCATGTTTAGGACTAACAATAAACAACTTGGTACTCGCTACTGAAAATATGATTTAACTCAGGTGTATTATTAAAAATTCCAAAGATGGTAGAACCTGTTCCTGTCATTGAAGCATAGACTGCACCAGCATCATACAATTGTGCTTTGATATTTGCTAGTGCTGGATAATTTGGGAATACTGTTTGTTCAAAATCATTAATCAATAGTTCTTTCCATGCATCCACTGGTTGTTGAGTAATTATATCGCAGGTTTGTATAGCAGAAGAAATTGGGCAATCCTTGAAAGCAAGTGCAGTGCTAACATGAATATCAGGGAGAATCAAAACAATTTTCTTATCACTTAAATCAACAAAAGTGCTTTGCATGATTTCTCCTCTACTTGTTGCGTGTACAGGAGTGTTTTTGATGAAAAAGGGACAATCACTTCCCAGTGTTAAAGCCATATCGATCAATTCCTCCTCACCAAGATTCATTTTATATTTTTCATTGAGCAATTGTAAAGTAAACGCTCCATCTGCTGATCCTCCACCCAATCCAGCTCCCATTGGAATATTTTTATGCAAGTGCATATGGATTGCTGGGAGTTCAGGGAATTTTGTTTTAAGCAATTGGTAGGCCTTTATGCAAAGGTTGGTGGATACTGAACCTGGAATGCTTAATCCGCTTGATGTAAAAGTTACGTCATTGGCTAATGGATCAGGATCTGTAATTATTTCTAGAGCATCCTTCAGATTGATGGGATAAAAAACTGTATCAAGGTTGTGATAACCGTCGGGTCGCTTGGAGGTGATTCTTAATCCTAAATTGATTTTTGCATTGGGGAAGACAATCATTGAAGGGTTATTTTTTCCTGGAATTAATTTCATCCCTTATTGCTATAGCCCTGATGTAATCCTCGTTTTCAAGCACTTCGTTCAATAATCTTTCTAGTTCTTCAATATCAAGCTGTTTCAGATCTTCATGACCAGTTCTTACGGGTACAGCAGATGTTTCTTCGTTGATGATTTTCTCAGTATTGTCAACACCTGCTATATCGAAGATGTTTTCGTAAATGTATATTGGGCAACCAAATCGAACAGCCAGCGCTAGTGCGTCTGACGTTCTTGAGTCAATTTCAACTGTATCTACTTCATTACTGCATAACAATTTAGAATAGAAAATTCCTTCTTGTAAGTCAGATATGATTACTTCGTGAAGCTCAACATTAAAAGCAAGCATGAAGTTTTTCATTAGGTCGTGTGTAAGCGGCCGCGTTGGTTTCATTTTTTCAAGCGCTACTGCAATGGCTTGAGCTTCAAAGCCACCAATAACGATTGGTAAACGCCTTAAGCCATTAACTTCACCCAATACCACGGCGTATGAATTGGATTGGGTAATTGAATGGGAAAGGGCCACGATTTCTAGTTCGATCTTCTTCATATACAAAGCGAAAATAAGGCAAAATTATCCCAAGTCCTTCACTGCTTGAATGATCTTTGGCATTACTTCAAAGGCATCACCAACAATACCATAATCAGCAGCTTTGAAGAAAGGTGCCTCTGGGTCTTTATTGATTACTACAATTGTTTTGCTTCTGTTTACTCCTGCTAGGTGTTGTATTGCACCGGAGATGCCTACTGCAAAATATAAATTAGGTGAAATGGCTAGTCCAGTTTGACCAACATGCTCATGATGCGGACGCCAATGTGCATCTGCAACGGCTCGGCTGCATGCAGTTGCAGCTCCAGTGAGTTTAGCCAATTCTTCAATCATCCCCCAGTTTTCTGGCCCTTTTAAGCCACGTCCACCGCTAATTACTCGCTCAGCTTCGGCCAAAGGAATTTCACCAGCAGTTTTATTGACTGCTTTAATGGTAATAGAAGAGCTAGGTAAGGATATATTTAGACTAATAACTTCTGCAGATCCCCCGGTTTCTTTGATTTCAAAAGCATTGGCATTGAGCGTTATTACTTTGTTGGTAGTTAATACCTTAATATCAGTAACAGCTTTTCCAGAAAATACATTTTTCTTGACTGCGAATCCATTGCTTACATCTGGTGATGCAACCGCACCAGCAATCATACCTGCTTTTAGTTTAACTGCAACTCTTGGCGCAATTCCTTTTGCAGAAAGTGTATTGCTAAATATCGTTGTAGTTATATTTTGCTCTGTAGCAACTTGAGCAATTAAGGCACTCATAAATTTAGTATCAGATAAATGTGTGTTATCCGTTGCAACATGTAAGACTTTTTTCACACCATATTTACCTAATTCTGATAAAGAAGCTGTGGTGTTTCCAATAACCAATGCAAATGCTGCAGCTCCCGACTGATTGGCTAAGGTTACTCCATAGGAAATAGCTTCAAGTGAATTTTTTTTGAATTTTCCGTCTTGGTGTTCTGTATAAATGAGTATTGACATAAAATATTTTTTTAGATGACTTTTGCTTCTTCTCTCAATAGTTTAACCAACAATTCAGGATTATCTGCAGGAATTAATTTGACTCCTGCTTTTGGGGGAGGCAAAAGGAAATTGATGGTTTCAGTGTAGCAGTCCGACTGAACAGGTTCAACCACTTTCAAAGGTTTTGTTCTAGCAGCCATAATACCTCTCATGTTGGGTATCCTTGCTTCAGCCATTCCTTTTTGACATGATAAGGTAAGTGGTAGAGGTGACTCAGCAATTTCCTCACCACCCTCAATTTCTCTGCTTACCAATGCTTTGCCATTTTCAATATCCAATTTTGTGGCTAAACTGATATAATTGGTATCTAAAAGTTCAGCAACCATCGCTCCAATCGCTGAGCCATTGTGGTCGATGGTCTCTTTACCAGTCAAGATTAAATCATATCCGCCTTCCTTTGCAACATGTGCAATCTGACTTGCAATGAAGAATGGGTCTTGAATATCTGTATTCACCCTAATGGCCTCATCACCTCCCAAGGCCAATGCCTTGCGGATGATGGGCTCTGTGTCCGCATTGCCGACATTTATTAAATGCAATGTCACAGAAGTATCTTTTTCTTTTAACTCAATAGCTCTTACCAATGCGTACCATTCGTCGTATGGGTTGATGATCCATTGTACGCCTTCAGTAGCAAATTTCGTGTTGTTATCGGTGAAGGCTATTTTTGCAGTTGTATCGGGTGTCCTGCTGATGCAAACAAGTATCTTCATGGTATCTGGTTTTAGAAATAAAAAAAGTTGTCACAACAACCATTTCTTACACAAATATAACCCTAGATGGGGAAATTTGTAGGGCTGGTTTAAAATTTCCAAGTGGAAAGAATTGAAAAATTAAAATCCTTTATTGCTGCAGATCCATCCGACTTATTCAGTCGGCATGCCTTGGCCATGGAATGGGTGAAATTGGGTGATTTTCCTGCTGCCATAGAACAAATGGAAGCCATCTTGCAAATAGACGACCAACAACTAGGTACGTACTATCATTTAGGGAAAACCTATGAAAAAGTATCCTTGTTTGAAAAAGCAATCGTGGTTTATGAAAAGGGTATTCAATTAGCCAAGCAGTTGTCGAAACAACATGAACTCAGAGAATTGATGGGCGCATTGAATTTATTAAACGATGAATTGTCATAATGAATAGTGTAGCTAGACATAACAATAATTTTAATTTACAAGAAGCTTTTATTTCAGAAGTTGCTACTAAGAAGCTATGGGGTAAAAATGATAGTTTATTCCTGGCTTGTAGCGGTGGTTTAGATTCTGTGGTGCTAGCTCATTTGTTAAGTGAAGCAAATGCCAATTTCACTATTCTGCATTGTAATTTTCAACTTAGAGGCGAGGAGAGTAACCGAGATGAGTTGTTTGTAAAAGAACTTGCCACTCAATTAAATGTTCCATTTCAGGTCAAACAATTTGACACCAACAAAGAAATGGAAGTCAGAAAAAAAGGTGTACAAGAAACTGCACGAAACCTTCGCTATGAGTGGTTTGATGAAGTAATTAATTCTGATAGAAGTACTACAAAGAAATGGTTGCTAACTGCTCATCATGCAGATGATCAGGTAGAGACGATGATGATTCAACTCTTCAGGGGGACCGGTATTGCTGGTTTGCAAGGTATGAAAGTGAAAACTGGAAATATTGTTCGTCCGCTTTTGTTTGCTCAAAGAAAACAACTAACCGACTATGCCACTCAACATCAATTGTCGTGGGTGGAGGATAGTTCCAACGCATCTGTCAATTACACTAGAAATTTTATTAGGCATAAGGTGGTTCCTCTAATTGAGGAAGTTGTTCCTGAATTAGCTTCAAATATGTTGATGAATGGAAAGCGGTTTGAGGAGATTGAAATGGTGTACCAGCAAAAAATTGAAGAGATTAAAAAGAGGCTCATCGTTGCAAAAGAAAACAGTTTTGCAATTCCTGTTAACAAGCTCAAAAACATTCAGCCACTAGATACCATCATGCATGAAATATTTAGTGGATTTGGATTTGCAACTCATCAAATACCTGAACTCAAGAAATTATTTGAAGCATCTACTGGTAAATATATTTCATCAGATCAGTACAGGGTATTGAAAAATCGTAATTGGTTACTGATTGAACCCATTGTTGAGCAGAAACAAATTATTCGAATTATTGAGCATGCCGACGCAGTATTGACATTCGATAATATTGTACTTAGGTTCCAACAAGTTGCAGCTGGGCATAATATCAAAAATGATAGCCAGCAAGCATTGCTGAACTTGAAAAAGTTAAGGTTCCCGTTGATTGTTAGAAAATGGAAAGCAGGTGATTATTTCTATCCTTTAGGGATGAAGAAGAAAAAGAAAGTGTCCAGGTTCATGACAGATATCAAGTTAACCCTAACCGAAAAAGAGCAGCAATGGGTATTGGAATCTGATAAAAAAATTGTGTGGGTCGTAGGACAACGAATAGACGAACGATTCAAAATTGAAGAAAATACAACAGATCGATTACTAGTGACTATTTCACAACAGTCGCAATGAAATTATCTATCAGATCGATATTGGCATAAATTTTAGCAGCTAGATAGGTAAACAATACACCATAAATACTTCCCCAAAAATGTGCATTGTGTCCAATGTTTCCACCACCTTTTTTAGCAAGAGAAGCGGATAGTATTAAAAAGGCTATACCAAACACCCATCCTGGAATCTTGAATGGAATAAAAAAGAACATGATGGGCATAGTTGGCTGAATGGTGATGGCAGCAAAAACAACTGCCGACACAGCACCAGAGGCACCTAATGAACGATGTCCAATATTGTTTTTGTGTTTGATGTAATCGGGAATAACCGCGAAAACAATCCCGGTAATATAGAGCACAGCCAACATTGCTCTTGAGGCTTCACCAAAGATGAATACAAATAAATAATCTTCTAATGCTGCACCAAATGAATAAAAGGAAACCATATTGAAAATCAAATGCAGTGTATCAGCGTGCAAGACACCATGAGTGATGAATCTGTACCATTGTCCCTGTCTTTTGATTTGGTAAGGCCAAAACAACAAATCTTCTTTTACTTGTGGTTTACTAAATGCGATCCATGAAATAATAACTGTCAGCAGTATAATTAATCCTGTTATGGTCATTTAAATATGTTTAACGGTGATGGTATTTTTCATTTTTAATGATGGTATATGCTCTATAGACCTGTTCTGCTAAAATCAATCTTACTAATTGATGGGGGAAGGTAAGTTTGGATAGCGACCAAATATGATCTGCTCTTTTTAAGACAACCTCATCAATACCAAAGGCTCCTCCAATGAGAAAAACAAGCTTCTTGGATCCCATGTTTCCCTTTTTAATTAAGAACGAGGATAGTTCAATCGAGTCCATTTCCTTTCCATGTTCATCGAGGGCAATGAGTACTGTATCTTTTTCAAGCCACTCCATGATCAATTTGCCTTCCATTTTTTTAAGATCCAGTTCGCCCATCATAGCGGCATTTTTTGGGACTGGAATGATTTCCCAGGAAACTGGACAATACTTCTTGAGCCTTGAAGTGTAGTCTTCAATAGCATCTTTAATCGACTTATCATGAGGCTTTCCTATGCTCCAGAATTCAATCTTCATGTTCACTACAAAGAAAACAAACAATTTTTGTAATTTGTCTAAATAAACATGCAATGATGAAAAAGATCATTTTATTCTTCCTTACTGTTTTTTCAATGCAGGTGTCAACAGCACAAATCAAAAAGGCGCCTGAGAAACTAGATGGAGCTGGTCCATGGACACAGTTAATACTCCGAGGAGCAACACTTGTTAATGGCACTGGTGCACCACCCGTTGGTCCAGTCGATATTATCATCGAACAAAACCGCATTGTAGCCATTCGCAACGTGGGTTATCCAGGTTTAGCCATTAAAGAGTCATCGCGACCAAAACTCAAAGAGGGGGGAAAGGAAATTGACTGTGAAGGAATGTATGTGATGCCTGGTTTCATCGACATGCACGGACACATTGGAGGAATACCACAAGGTACAACTGCTGAATATGTTTTTAAACTCTGGATGGCTCATGGTATAACCACCATTCGTGATCCCTCTTGTGGTAATGGATTGGATTGGGTACTCGACCAAAAACAAAAAAGCCTTGCTAATAAAATTACAGCTCCTCGTATCTATGCTTACACATCATTTGGACAGGGAGCAAAAGGTGGTGTAAATAATCCACAACAAGCAATAGAGTGGGTGAGAGAAAACGCCAACAAAGGTGCTGATGGAATTAAGTTTTTTGGTGCAGCACCAGCAATCATGGATGCAGCTTTGAGAGAAAACAAAAAACTTGGACTTCGTTCTTGTATGCACCATGCTCAAATGGATGTAGCAAGATGGAATGTGATGCATTCAGCAGAAGCAGGTTTAACATCAATGGAGCATTGGTATGGATTGCCAGAAGCGCTGTTGGAGAAATCAACCATCCAAGATTATCCTTTGGGGTATAATTATTCTAATGAACAACATCGTTTTGAAGAAGCTGGAAAACTTTGGAAACAAGCAGCCAAACAAGGTTCTGAAAAATGGAACACTGTGATGGGTAAATTATTAGAACTCGATTTTACACTAGATCCAACATTTAATATTTACGAAGCCAATCGTGATTTGCATAAAACAAGAAGATTAGAGTGGCATGATGAATATACCTTGCCTTCACTTTGGAAATTCTATGAAGCTAATCGTGAATCTCATGGTTCGTATTGGTTCAATTGGGGTACTGAACAAGAGGTGCAATGGAAAGAGAACTATAGAATATGGATGAGTTTCATTAATGAATATAAAAATAAAGGAGGCAGAGTTACTACTGGATCTGATAATGGATTTATTTACCAAACCTATGGATTTGGATATATAAGAGAATTAGAGCTTTTAAGAGAAGCAGGATTTCATCCATTAGAAGTCATTCGTTCTGCAACACTTTATGGTGCTCAGGCCTTGGGGGTAGAAAAAGATCTTGGGTCAATTGAAGTTGGAAAACTTGCAGATTTGGTTGTGATAGATGCAAACCCCTTAGAGAATTTGCAATACCTCTATGGTACTGGTGCAGTTTATCTGAATGATAAAAATGAATTGACTAGAAAGGGCGGTGTAAAATATACCATCAAAGATGGTATTGTATATGATGCCAAAAAATTATTGGCAGATGTGAAGGCGATAGTAGATGCATCTAAAAAAGAAACTGGTATGACCATTAAACAACCTGGAATAAAATAAAAACATGAGAAAAATACTTAGTCTATTGCTTTTAGCGCTTCCTGTATTTCTATTTGCACAACCCTTGCCTTCCATTGAAGAAAAAACCAAGGGATTGAAAAAAGTAGAAGGGTTTATGCCTTATTATCTGGATACACAGAATGGGAAGTTGTTGTTGGAGGTAGATAAACTAGATACTGAAATCCTTTATGTAATGTCTTTGCCTGCAGGATTGGGTTCAAATGATATCGGATTGGATAGAGGGTTATTGGGTGGTGGGAGAATTGTCAAATTTTCCAAAATAGGGAAGAAGGTGATGTTGACTGAGCCCAACTATGCCTACAGAGCAGTTTCTCCATCTGAAAGAGAAAGGATAGCGGTTGAACAGTCTTTTGCGCAATCAACTATATGGGGTTTTACTGCAGAGGCAGAATCTGGCAATTCAGTTTTAGTAGATGCCACTGAGTTCCTTACCAGAGACGCCATGCAAGCTGCAAACAGAATCAGAAGAATGCAACAAGGAGTATATACCATTGATAAATCCAGATCAGCTTTATACTTGCCTACTTGTAAGAATTTTCCATTAAATACTGAACTTGAAGCAAGCATAACCTTTGTCAACACCGATGGATCTGCAGGTAGTTATGTGCAGGCAGTCGCTCCTTCTACTGAAGCCATCACCCTGCGCATGCACCATTCCTTTGTGCAGTTACCAGATAATAATTACAAGCCACGAAAATTCGATCCAAGATCTAGCTTTAACAATACCTCATATTTCAACTACAGTTCTTCAGTCTCATTACCTATTGAAGAATATGTAATCAACAGACATCGTCTAGAGAAAAAAGATCCCTCAGCTGCGATCAGTGAGCCAGTAAAACCAATTGTCTACTATTTAGACAACGGAACACCTGAGCCCATTAGATCAGCCTTGTTAAAAGGTGCATCTTGGTGGAATCAGGCATATGAAGCTGCAGGGTACAAAGACGCTTTCACGTTACAATATGATCAATTGGGTGCATCGTTCAACAAGAGGATGGAGTTATGGAGCAAGTGTGGTTGATCCTCGGACTGGAGAAATCATCAAGGGTCAAGTTTCATTGGGTTCATTGCGTGTTCGTCAGGATTACATGATTGCACAAGGCTTGTTATCGCCATTTAATGGGAAACCATTGAAAGAAGATCCGATGTTGAAAATGTCTATTGAACGTTTAGAACAATTATCTGCACATGAGGTGGGGCACACACTTGGCTTGATGCATAATTATTCAGCAAGTACAGTAGATCGTTCTAGTGTAATGGATTATCCTCATCCAGTTGTGAGTTTGAATAAAAAAGGAGAAATAGATCTTACTGGTGCTTATGATAACAAAATTGGAGAGTGGGATAAAGTCGCCATAACATGGGGATATGCTGATTTAAGAAACAGCAAGAATGAAGAAGCTGCACTCAATAAAATCTTAACTGATGCAGCCAAGCGGGGTTTGAAATTCATTAGCGACCGTGATGCAAGAGCTCCTGGTGGAATGCATCCAGAAGCACATTTATGGGACAATGGGGCTGATCCTGTTACAGAGTTAGAGCGTATGAATAAGGTGAGAGAAAAGGCTTTGTCGCAGTTTGGCATGCAATCTATTCCTTCAGGAACACCCATGGCCATGTTAGAAGATGTATTGGTTCCAGTTTATTTTCATCATCGTTATCAATTGGAAGCTGCAACTAAAATTGTTGGTGGTTTAAACTATAATTATGCTTTGAAAGGAGATGGACAAATGGTTACCGCCCCAGTTACAGGAGCTCAACAGGCGAAAGCAATGAAAGTGATTCTGGAATGTATGGATCCTTCATTTTTAAAATTACCTACATCCATTACTTCACTCATCCCTCCAAGACCTGCAGGTTATGAATTCACAAGAGAATTATTTAAAAAGAAAACAGGTTTGTCTTTTGATGAACTTGCACCAGCAGAAGCTGCAGCTGATATGCCCTTGTCTTTCCTATTCCATCCAGAAAGAATCAATCGTTTGGTGCAACATGAATTTGCGGGAGGGTATGGTTACAGCCAAATGATTGACGCATTGATTGATGCTACTTTTAAGGCAAAACGTAGAACGGGTATTGAAGCCGCTATTCAATTGCAAAATGAACAGTTGTTGCTGACTTATATGCTAGCAACAAGTGTTGATGAGAAACTTTCTTTCCCTGCGAAAGCAAGCGTGGTAGCGTCAGTTAACGGGTTGAAAGCATGGTTAGAAAACGCAAAAAAATCTGCAGATGATGCAACTTATAAAGCACATCTAGATGTAGCTCTTGAAAGATGTAAATCACCCGAAAAAGCAAAACCAACACTTCATGCAATACCTCCTCCAGGAGCACCTATAGGTTGTAGTGAAATGGATTAATTTTTCTTTTGAAATTGAAGCATAGCAACTATCCCACCAATGAGGTCAATCAGAAAATGAAGGACCATGGTGGGGTAGATGCTTTTAGTAAGGATAAAGATAATTCCTAGTAAAAGCGAGAAAATAAAAATCTTGATTACCGCACTCCATCCTTGGTAGGTGTGGGCCAGGCTAAATAAGACAGAGGGTGCAAAAATGGCCATCCAAGGAATTTCATTTTCACTTCCCATGATTGGTAAAAAATAGGTGACCATAAATCCTCTGTAAATGATCTCTTCAAAAATACCTGCACACAAACAAAGCACAATATAAGAGGGTAGTTCTTTAACTTTTTCTGGAAGAAATGAAGATCTTTCAAACCATGTTTCACTTTGTTTGAGTGAGTTCATTTTTTTAGCACTGAAATACAGGTCAAGTGCATAACCAATTATAAAAACGATAATAAAGGTTGATACGGTGAGGTATTGGTTATTAAGTTGTGGAAGTCTAAATCCAAGTGTTTCAAAACCGCGTTGCTTTAAAAACCAAAGTATTAAAATTACCGAACCTGCTATAGCCAACATTAAGCTATTACTGAGGTATAGTTTTTTTCTGGTGTATTCATTGAATTGTAAGGCTCCAGAAAGTTGCTGACTTTGTAGTCCGGATATAAAGGGAAGGATGATTCCAAAAACCCATATCAGTACATGATCTGCAAGTGCAGGAAATTCTACCATCTATTGATTTTTTGCTCTCGCTAATAAATTTTCGTGTAAAGCAATGATTTGTGGTAATAAAAGTTCTTGTTCATTATTAATCAGGACTTCATCGCAGAGTTTCATTTTTACTTCCTCTTTGATTTGATTCTCCATTCTAGACTTCACTTCTTCTTTACTTTTTTTGTCTCTTTGGATTGTTCTGTGAATTCTCAGCGTTTCAGGAGCATAGACGCCTATAATAAAATCAAATTCACCCTGACTACCACTTTCAAAAATTAGTGCTGCTTCTTTTATCGCATAAGGTGTTTTCTGCTGCAGCATCCATGCTTTTCCATCTTCGATGGTAAAAGGATGTACCAGGCTATTAAGCAATTCTAATTGCTTTTTGTTGTTAAACACAACTGATGATAGATAAGACTTATTCAGTTTGCCATTTTGGTAAGCTTGGTCTGTAAAATGCTCTTTGATTTGCTTTATTAATTCAGGGTGAGTGGCCATTAATCTTTTTGCTTCATCATCGGCTTTGTAAACAGGTATACCTAATGTCTCAAAGACTTTGGCCACTGTTGATTTGCCTGATCCAATACCACCTGTTAATCCGATTTTAAGCATATTCAAAAGTAAACAAAAAAGCCCCGAGATTTTCGGGGCCTTTTGGGTGGGGCTTCAATTATTTTGTAGCGGCTTTGTTAAGCTGCTCGCTCCATTCAAGACTGATAGCAGATTTTTCAATTTTCATGAAAGAACCTGGACTTACTTCAATTTGTATGGTGCTATCATCATTCACTTTATTTACTATACCGTGAATACCGGCAATTGTAACAACTTTATCACCTTTTTGAAGGTCTTCTTGGAATTTCTTTGCCTTTTTTGCTTTCTGTGACTGTGGACGAATCATGAAAAAATAAAACACCAATACCATACCACCTAAAAGGACAAGTTGCATCACTCCTGCATTAGGTTGAGCTTGAAGAAAAAATGTTTGCATCATATTTGTTTGTTTATTATTTGGCGTATTGTGGGTTATTGACTTCCACATCAAATATAAGTGTGTGGACTGTTTCTTTTGTGTTGGCTACTACTGTAATGGCTTTTTGGTTCAAACCTGCTCTACCTCTGCTATCGAATGTAGCTTTAATTTTTCCAGTTTGTCCGGGTGCAATTGGTTCCTCTGGTTTTTCCGGAATAGTACATCCACAAGAAGCAGAAACATTTTTGATAATCAACATTTCAGAGCCACTGTTGGTAAATTCAAATTCCACGTCTACCAATTTTCCCTCCTCAACTTTTCCAATATGTAGAACACTGTCTTTAAAAGTTATTGAAGTGATTGGCTGGTTCGCAGATCCAGCTGTGATATCATCTACAATTGCTTTTGGGGCTGGGGTAGAGGTAGCTTCTGGTGTAGTTTTATTCAATGCGATAATTGTTGCACCAGCGAGGATAAAGACTGTAAAAATGATAGCAGGGGTTTTCATTTTTCTATTCTTTTGTTAGCCAAAATTAGTGAATTAGGCTTGTTTTTTGAAGTCGATCTTTTTGAGTTTGCCTTCAGCTTGTAAATCCTTGTGGATGCTATCCAAAATACCATTCACAAACTGTCCACTTTGTTGTGTACTATAAGACTTTGCAATATCAATGTACTCGTTGATAGTCACTTTTGTAGGGATGGTTTCAAAATATAAAAATTCACAAATGCCCATTCTGATCATAATCATGTCAAGTTGTGCAATTCTATCAGCGTCCCAATTTTTTAATTTTGGTTTGATTATTTCCAGTGTAAAATCTTTTTTCTGTAGGGTAGTCTTTAGCAATGAATTGGCATAGTGTGTTTTCTCATGACCAATCACTTCTTTTGCATCAAGAGAACCTGGTTTACTCAAAAAGTTTAAAACCATTTGATAAACCATTTCAGCATCATCATCCCACTGTACAAATAATTCTTCTAGGTATTCGTTTACATCCTCATTAGCCATAATGAGATCCGTAAAAATAAAGCTCAAAAGTTCTTTTTCAGTCTTCTTTTCCCTTCCGTCTTCCTGGATATAAGTTTGATATATTTCAGATTCTGCAAGCTGTAAATAAATCTTTTTGACCATTTCTTGATCAATAAGGCTTTCATATTTACCATTTTTAACTGCAGCTTGAAAACTTTTTGATTCTAATATTTGCCACAAAATGGTGTTGCCTGCAATTTTTACATTTATATTGAGGTCTTCGGTTGTAGGCAGATGCTTGGAAGCCCTGTTTCTGGCATGGGTTTCTGCATATCGGGCAACTTCTGTCAATAAAAAGATTGAGAAAGTAAATAGTTCTGAAGCGTTATCAAGATATTTATTGAGGAGATCAAGAGCGTTTTTCTCAGAAATAGCACCATTTTCTGCCTCTAAAGCGTAGATACATTGCATCACCTTGACCCTAATATTTCTTCTGCTAATCATCTGAAAGAACTGTTTTGCGGCTGCGAATATACTCCAATAATTCAGTTGTTGGTCTATTTTTCGATGCTAGGTGCAAAATTGACATGCTAAAGGACTATTTTCGCTGCCATTTCTCTCGTTTCGACAGCTTTTTTAGGCCAATTGCTGACAGATTTGCAATGAGTTTTGCTTGGTATGAATTTAGCTTAATGAGAGGAAAGGTAAACACCTAATTATTTATTTATAAAACAAAACCAAAAGCTATGGCGAAGAAGTTAAGCATTACCCCATTACACGACAGGGTAATAGTGAAACCAGCACCTGCAGAAGAAAAGACTGCGGGAGGAATTATTATCCCTGATACTGCTAAAGAAAAGCCACAAAGAGGATCAGTGGTTGCTGCAGGCCCCGGTAAAAAAGATGAACCAATGTCGGTTAAAGCCGGAGATACCGTTCTTTATGGTAAATATGCCGGAACTGAAATCACTATTGAAGGACAAGACTATCTTATCATGAGAGAGTCTGATATTCTTGCTATCGTTTAATTCAAAATTTAAAATTATTTTATGGCTAAGCAGATATTTTTTAACCTTGATGCCCGCAACAGAATGAAGAAAGGGGTAGATACCCTAGCGGATGCGGTAAAAGTAACATTAGGCCCTAAAGGTCGTAACGTTGTTATTGAAAAGAAATTTGGTGCCCCTTCAGTTACTAAAGACGGTGTAACCGTTGCTAAGGAAATTGAATTGGAAGATCCGATTGAGAACATGGGTGCACAAATGGTAAAAGAAGTTGCTTCTAAGACTGCTGATGTAGCAGGTGATGGAACTACAACTGCAACTGTTCTTGCTCAATCTATTATCACTGAAGGTTTGAAGAACGTAGCAGCAGGTGCAAATCCAATGGATATCAAAAGAGGTATCGATAAGGCAGTCGCGCTTGTAATTGCTAATTTGAGTTCACAATCTCAAACAGTTGGTAACGACATTAAAAAAATTCAGCAAGTTGCAACTATCTCAGCAAATAACGATGCTGAAATAGGTAAAC
Organism: Bacteroidota bacterium; assembly: GCA_041162625.1. Taxonomy (GTDB): domain Bacteria; phylum Bacteroidota; class Bacteroidia; order Chitinophagales; family Chitinophagaceae; genus Pollutibacter. The sequence continues at coordinate 28,893 of JBEASE010000026.1, forward strand.
TCATTGCTGAAGCAATGCAAAAAGTAGGGAAAGACGGTGTAATCACTGTTGAAGAAGCAAAGGGTACTGAAACTTCAATTGATATTGTTGAAGGTATGCAGTTCGATAGAGGATATATCTCTCCATACTTTGTAACCAATGCAGATAAGATGGAATGTGAATTACAAAATCCTTTCATCTTGATATACGACAAGAAGATTTCAGCAATGAAAGACATCTTACATATCCTTGAGAAAGTAGCTCAACAAGGTGCTCCATTGTTGATCATCTCTGAAGATTTGGAAGGTGAAGCAATGGCAACACTTGTAGTAAATAAATTGCGTGGTACTTTGAAAGTAGCTGCTGTTAAAGCTCCTGGTTTCGGTGACCGCAGGAAAGAAATGCTACAAGATATCGCTATCCTTACTAAGGGTATCGTAATCAGTGAAGAACAAGGCTTCAAATTAGAGAATGCTGACCTTACCTACCTCGGACGTGCTGAGCGTGTTACTATCGATAAAGACAATACTATCGTAGTAGGTGGTAAAGGAAAGAAAGATGATATCAATGCACGTATCGCTCAAATTAAATCTCAAATCGAATCTACTACATCTGATTACGACAGAGAGAAATTGCAAGAGCGTTTGGCTAAATTAAGCGGTGGTGTTGCTGTTCTTAATGTAGGTGCTGCAACTGAAGTTGAAATGAAAGAGAAGAAAGATCGTGTTGATGATGCTTTGCATGCAACTCGTGCAGCTGTTGAAGAAGGTATTGTACCTGGTGGTGGTATCGCTTTCATCCGCGCTATTGAATCTTTAGATAAGAAAAAAGGTGCTAACGAAGACGAGACAACTGGAATTGCAATCATCCGTAGAGCTTTAGAAGCGCCATTACGTACCATCGTTTACAATGCAGGAATCGAAGGATCGATTGTTGTACAAAAAGTAAAAGAAGGTAAAGGTGATTTCGGTTACAATGCGCGCACTGACAATTATGAGAAATTGTTAACTGCAGGTGTAATTGACCCAACAAAGGTTGCTCGTGTTGCACTTGAGAACGCCGCTTCAATTGCAGGTATGTTGTTGACTACTGAATGTGTAGTTGCTGATAAGCCGAAAAAAGAAGAACCAGTTCATGCACATGGTGCTCCTGGAATGGGTGGAATGGATTATTAATCGTTCTTCAAATAATAAAAAAGGGTTCTGTTATCAGAACCCTTTTTTTATGTTGTAGTTGAGGGGGTTTGCGAATGGACTTGTTGTCTTATAGCTCCTAATACTATAAACAATTGTGCTAGGATATAGGTTGACATGATCAAAATTCCTGCCATTGAAAAGTTTTCTTTAAACATGTTCAAAGCCAATAATGAGTCGGATGTAACGAACAATGTTGCGCCAATAATAAAATACAAAGCTGTTTTGTTTTCTAATTTCTGATATTGCCAGAGGGCGGCTGATAACATCGTACTTATGGTGATACCATAAACCAAAACAGGGATGCGCATCGGACCAAGGGTAGGCCAAAGGATATACATGAACTCAACCAGGTAAGCCATTACAGCTATAAGCATGATTGGCCTCAACTTAAAAAATGAATTTTGATCTGATTTTGTTTTGGTAAAATAGATGATGTAAAAAATATGAGCAGTTAGAAATGAAAGTAGTCCTGGTATAAATAAGTCAGGCATTTGTAGCAATACATCACCAATCCATGAAAAAAGTAATCCTAGTAAAATATGGTCTTTTAAAATTGCCTTTCTTGGATATTGGTAAGAAAGATAAATGGCAGCTAGTAAAGGAATTATGAGTGGTTTACTGAAATACCTGAGGTTTTGGTTGTTTGTTATAACAAATACAATTTCAAGGAGGCTTACAATCGCAAAAAGAAAAAAAAGCTGGTTGGGTTTTGGTTTCATGAATGTTTTTGTTCGTGAGAAAATACTTTCTTCAACGACTGCATCATCACATATATCCGTAATTTAGATAAATATTATGTTATATACAGAAGACGAAAAGAAATTTATCGAATACTGGGAGAAAAACCGAGCCTATCAGGCAACCATCAAATACCAATTACTCTTTGGTTTACCCTATGGTCTACTTTTTTCTATACCCATCTTAGTCAATTTTTTATTGGGAAGATTTTGGTATAAAAGAGCAGATGCAGTTGGCTTGAGCCAGTTTAATCCGATTGTACTTGTGTTAGCCGTCATGATGATTTCGATTTTCATCGCAATTCTAAATCGAAGATTTCGCTGGGAAAAGCTAGAAAATCAATATTTAGAGTTGGTTGCCAGGGGAAAGTCAGCCAATCAATCAAACTAGGAATTCATTCTTTTTTTGCATCTTTGTACTCCATAAAACTTTATTATATGCGTGTGATCAGATTATTGTCGATTTTAATTGTACTAGCACTTTTCAACTCTGGTTGTTTAAAAGATGGATACGATTCATTTTCTTGTACTGCCAAAATTCCGGAAGTGAATGTTCCTGCAGCTGAAATTGCACAGATTGAAGCTTATTTGACTGCAAATAGTATTACAAATGCAGTAAAACATCCTAAAGGTTTTTATTATATTATTGAAAATCCAGGAACTGGAAACAGTCCTACTGTTTGCACAAACGTAGCTTTTACCTATAAAGGTCAGCTAACTAATGGGACTGTTTTTGATCAATCTACTACTCCTGTTTTATATCCTTTATCTCAGCTTATAACAGGTTGGCAATTAGGACTACCACTGGTAAAAACAGGAGGTAAGATCAGGTTATTCATACCTCCCTCATTGGGTTATGGTAGTTCACAAGTTCCTGGAATTCCTGCAAACAGCGTTTTGATTTTCGACGTTACGATTATAGAAGCATAAGCATCAAATTATTTGAATGCACCAAGCCATTTCTTTTTTTGACATTTTTAAAATAGGGATTGGCCCATCAAGTTCTCATACACTTGGACCATGGAGAGCTGCAAACCTTTTTTGCAACTATATCAGAACTCACATCGGCCTTGACCAGATTTCGGGAGTTAAGGTGCTTTTGTATGGATCTCTTGCCAAAACTGGAAAAGGCCATGGTACTGATATTGCTATCCAGTTGGGACTATCAGGAGAAGATCCAGTCACTTTTGCAGTAGATCAAGTTGCTTCTTCAATCGAAACCATTCAAAGAGCCCGCAACATTCAATTAGCAGGTCTGAGACAAATTCAATTTAACCCATCAAATGATATTGAATTTCTATTCACTGAAACTTTGACGCACCATCCAAATGGAATGACCTTTCTTGTATCTCTAGAGAATGGTGAACATATTGCCAAGACGTATTACTCTATTGGTGGAGGTTTTGTTGAAGAAGAAGGTGTTACAGCTGATCAACAAAATACTGTTGTATTACCCTTTCCAATAGATACAGCCAATGATTTATTGCATTGGTGTATGAAGACTGGCTTAGCCATCAGTGAAATAGTTCTTGAAAATGAAAATGTTTGGAGAGCAGATAGTATTACACGAGATGGTGTGCTTAATATTTGGAACACAATGTCTGCATGTATCTACAAAGGATGTCATACTACAGGAACTCTTCCAGGTGGATTGCAAGTAAAAAGACGCGCAAGTGATCTAAATAAAAAACTTTTGGGTGATGCTGCATATAACAATAGAGATGAATGGATCAAATGCATCAATAAAGGGGGACATGATTTTAGCTATATTGTTGATTGGGTTAGTTGCTTTGCGCTCGCAGTTAATGAGGAAAATGCATCATTTGGTAGGGTAGTTACGGCGCCTACAAATGGTGCTGCTGGTGTTATTCCTGCTGTTTTGCAATATTATATCGTGTTTTGTGATGGGAACCATGAAGATAAAGTGGTGCAGTTCTTGCTAACTGCTTCAGAAATTGGTAGCATCTTTAAAAAAGGAGCGACTATTTCTGCTGCAATGGGTGGTTGTCAGGCTGAAATAGGTGTATCCAGCGCTATGGCTGCTGCTGCTCTTTGTGAATGCTTAGGAGGTACACAACGTCAAGTACTGATGGCTGCTGAAATTGCAATGGAGCATCATTTGGGATTGACCTGTGATCCAATAGGAGGATTGGTACAAATACCTTGTATCGAAAGAAATACAATGGGCGCCATGAAAGCAATCACTGCTGCACAACTTGCTTTGCAAAGTGCACCTGATTTTGCAAAAGTTTCACTCGATTCTGTCATCAAGACCATGTGGGAGACCGCGTTGGACATGAATGGGAAGTATAAAGAAACATCAGAAGGTGGACTTGCCCTTCAAATACCGATTAGTCTTAGTGAATGTTGATTAGTATTTCTTTACAATATTGTAAAGTGTATCGCGTTCAACAGCTTCTCTTCCTACCTGTTTGATTAATGCAACCAATTCTTCTGTTGTCATACTTGGAGTCTGCTCTTCGCTACCTGCCATCGAATAAATCTTGGTTGAGTCGTCTATTGTGCCATCAATATCATTTACACCAAAAGCAAGTGTCAATTGTGCTTGTTCACGCCCAAGCATTGGCCAATAAGCTTTGATATGATTAAAATTGTCAAGATAAATCCTTCCTATAGCATAAACCTTCATGTCTTCTATTGCTGAGACTTCTGGAATATGACTCATTTCATTATCATGATTCCTGAACTTCAAAGGAATAAACGTATTAAATCCTTTCGTCTTGTCTTGCAAGTTCCTCAATTGCTCCATATGGTCAATTCGGTTTTCATATTTTTCAAGATGACCGTATAGCATTGTAGCATTGCTGTGCATACCCAAATGATGTGCAGTGGCATGGATATCTAACCAACCTGCTGCATCTACCTTATCTGCACATATCTGCTGACGAACTTCTTCATCAAAAATCTCTGCGCCACCTCCAGGTAATGAATCTAGTCCTGCATCATGCAAGAGCTTCATTCCTTCTGGTCTAGAAAGCTTTGCTTTTCTAAACATATAGTCGAGTTCAACAGCAGTGAATCCTTTAATATGTAGGTCAGGTCGATGTGCTTTTATTTTGGTAAGCAACTCGGCGAAGAAATGTATATCCATTTTTGGATGAACGCCACCTACAATATGTACTTCTGTAATAGGCTGTCCATCATATGCCTTTACTTTTTCCAACATCTCATCAATACTTAATTCCCAACCTTCTTCTCTTTTAGAATACAATCGTGAATAAGAGCAAAACTTACAGGAGAAAACGCAAACATTGGTTGGTTCAATATGGAAATTGCGGTTGAAATAAGTGTAGTTTCCGTGTTTTCTTTCGCGTATAAAATTGGCCATTGCTCCTAAAGTAGCTAATGAGCCTTTTTCAAAAAGCATCAAACCTTCTTCAGGTGTAATTCGAATCTGATTTTCAATTTTTTCTGCAATCGACTGCATGGAGCTGTCTAATCCCGGAAGCTGCATTAGGCTTTTCAAATGTCCTGACATCACTGCAATATTTCTGCAAAATTACAGCTTGTTTTTTGATACACCTAAATGAAGTCTAGATTGATTAAGCAATAGCACCAGCAATGCATGCACACATTAAACACGCAATTGTTCCCCCAATTAATGCTTTAACTCCCAATTCTGTCAGGTTTTTACGCTGTGTAGGAGCAAGCTGACTAATTCCGCCTATCTGGATACCAATGGAGGCTATGTTTGCAAAACCACAAAGTGCATATGTCGTTATTAAAATTGATTTTGGATCACTGATCAATCCATCTGCCTTCATCTTTCCAAAGGTGATATAGGCTTGGAATTCATTAATGATCGTCTTTTCACCCAAGAGTTGTCCTACTGATACCATGTCTTGTTGATTAACCCCAATCACCCAAGCTATAGGCGAGAAAACATAACCCAAAATCATTTGAAAGGATAAGGTTTCGTATCTGCCATTACTGAAATTATTCACAAGGGTATTGATACCAGTGAATCCTCCTATATAGCCTAATCCAGCATTTAATACATACATTAAAGCGGTAAATACAATTAATATAGCACCAACATTTACTGCCAATTTTAATCCGTCTGTTGTGCCAAGTGAAATTGCATCCAAAGCATTGTCACCAAATTTCTCTTTACTCAAAACAATCTTTTGATCTATAGCTTCAGTTTGCGGGAAAAGAATTTTGGAACAAACAATGGCGGCTGGGGCGCTCATAATCGACTGACTCAGCATGTGTAGCGCAAAGAAATGTTGTTGAGCAGGATCATTTCCTCCAAGAAATCCAACATAGGCGGCTAATACAGAACCTGCTGTATTTGCCATGCCACCCACCATAATACATAGTATTTCACTTCTGTTCATTTTTTCCAAAAAGGGACGAACCATCAGTGGAGCTTCCGTCTGTCCTAAAAAGATATTTGCTGCTGTAGATACGCTTTCAGCACCAGACACTTTTAACTTGCTAAGTAGAAGAGCGAAAACGTAAACCACTTTTTGTAAAATACCCAGGTAATAAAAAAGAGCTGATAGTGCAGCAAAAAAGATAATATTGGGTAAAGCTTGAATAGCAAAAGTATATCCCCAGCTACCTGATGCATCCGCCAGATTACCAAACATGAACTCTATTCCTTTGTGTGCGAGGTTTATAAGATCGACAAATCGATCAGATAACCACTGGATAATGATTCTAAAGAAATTGTATTTTCCATGAGTAAGCACACCAATTGCAAATCCTATCTGTGCAACTATGCCCAATAACACTAGTTTCCAATTGATAGCTTTGCGGTTATTGCTTAATAGATAACAAATACCAATTAAAACAAACATTCCGAGTAATCCGTGTGCAAGGTTCTCCCACTTTGCTTCCATGTTGGTTTGGTTTGATGGCAATATACAATAATATTTAGGACAAGAAAGAGCGTATTCTTTTTGAAATCAGTACCCACAACTCAGTTATGTCTTGTGATACATTTAGTTTGACAATGGCAAAGCCATAGCAAAAGCCAAATGCTGCTATTTTAATCAAGCTCATGAAAAGTAAAGGTACTTGCATGGGAATAAAATAAATACCAACAGCAAACAAAATAGCTAACGTTAGTGCCAATATGTTTTTTATAGAAAATGGCTGTAAATCATATATTTTTTTGATGTAAACGAACCTGATAAAGTTGTATAAAATAACCGCAAATAGACTACCGAAAGCAGTCCCGATAATACCATAGGTTTTGGTCAAAATGTAGTTGAATACAATTGAAATAAATACAAAGAACATATTGGTGAACAAATCTATTTTCCAATGTTTGGAAAGCTGTAAAATTTGTGAGTTTAGTCCTGTTCCAAGATCTATCAATTTACCTAGTCCTAATACAATCATCAAGATGCTTAAGCCACTATAATCGGTACCAAGCAGCGCTTGCAAATATGGAATTGCCATTACTACTGCACCCATAATTCCTGCTGCGATGATCAGTAAGTTAAGTGCAGTTTTTTTATAGAGTCTCTCTAGTTTTTCTATATCATTGTTTTTCCAGGCTATTGCTATTTGTGGTGTTGCAGCTGAAACCATACTTCTTTGTGGTACGTCCATTACAGTTATTAGATAGGTGGCAATCGTAAAAATTGCAGCATCTGCTAGTCCTCCTTGTGATTGTGATGCAATGATAAGCGTGTCGTTGGTCTTGGCTATAATATTTAAAACTGCGCTTAGAAAATATGCTCCTCCAAATTTAAGCATGATTCCTTTGTAACGATGGGTGACTTTACTTGGTGAAAAATTGATGCTAAATTCTCCACTGCTGTAAACAACCCAAATCAGTATTACTACAGGAATAAAATACAGTGATGAGTAGGTTCCAATGAATACATTAAAGTCGGTTAATGAACCTATAGCCCAAATGCCGATTAACAATAGTGTGAGTATGCGAAACAAGAATTCTTTTAAGAAATTAGCGATGACCGTCCTTCCAATGATCCAAGCAAATACCTCCAGCATTGAAATAGCAACTAGTGAAATGGTAAGCGGGTAAACCCATTTAAAATGTGTGACCAAAATAGGAGAGCGGTAGCCAAATTTTTTCAATGCCCATGGTTCAATCAATGGGAATGCCAAATAAATAAACAGACACATGATTGCACCAATAACAAAGACCCAGGTTAATAAGTCGTTTTGTTGTTTGGGTAAATGGTGTTTGTAGAAAGGATAGAATTTCATCGCCACTGGTAATGTGCCAGCAGCACAAATGGTAGAAAAAATGAGTGCTATGTCCATCAAGACCCTTGTGAGGCCAAATTGTTCTGGTGTAAAAAACTTAGGAAAGAGAAACAGTACATTTAATGCTCCGATGGCAAAACCGGCATAAATGAAAAGAGATGAGTAAATACTTTGTTTTCTGATTGTTGCCATGTAAGCAGTCGACTATCCTCAAATGTACTTCATTTCAGTTGCTTGTCAGACGATTAGCCACGATTTTGGTATAAGATCTTGCGTATCTGTCGGACCATTTTTGAACCAATGTTTGGGTGCAATTACTTTTTTTCCTTCTCTGGCACTAAGCCATGCCGTCCACCAACTAAAACTGCTGTTGGCTATTATATGGTATTTACACGAAAGCATCGCCTGGAAGTCCTCATACATAGATGAAGTTTCAATTCCGCTAATTAATCTGTATGGAGATGCTAAATGTAGGTTTTCTTTTACCCAATTTGGATCATCGGTAAATACAAACAGTTTCAACAGAGGATATTGTTCTTGAAGTGCAGCTATTGCATTTATATAATAAACTGATTCAAGTGTTGCATAATAATCAACATATGGATGAAGTAAATAATCTCCCTTTCTCACATGAATTGAAACGCTTTCAGATGTTTTAATTTCTTCTATTAATGAAAGTATACTGCTGAAATATTCTGGTTTCAGGACAAATTTTGCTTTCACTTGCTCTGCTATTGAAGAAAAATAAAGTTCAGATTGCCAATAGCCTTTCAAATAAACGTTTGGTCCGAGATTATTGAAATCCGACTGATATGCAAAATGTTTTTCTCTGAAATATTGCTTGAATGGAGAGGGTAATAAGGCTTGTATTGCCCTATTTAGTGTTGATGAAGAATACAACTGATTAATATCTTCTTGGGTGGCCTCAATAACATTGGTATTGAAATGGGATAGCCCAAAGTTTCTGGATGTATCGTTGTTTTTAAATTGTAAGCTGACTTTTAAAGTTGTTTGGTGCTTTAATGCCAATGATAACCCTGCTGCATATTGAAACAATTGGTTGCCTAATCCGCCATTTAACTCTGTGATGATCATGTGCAACTTATAGGTGGATTAAGATTTAGTCAATTCAAATATCCCGCACCCATATTCCAAATTAAAATTTCTGCTTCCTTCTTCACTAAAAGGATCTGCATTTTCAATTAATTCCCCAGCATCATTTACATAGGCAAATGATTGAAGTTTTAATTGATGGGAAGTGAAAATATCAAGTAAGTAATGGATGTCAAAAACACGATGGGCATTAAATTCTATTCTTGGTCTTCCAACAGGCGTTGAAAGATATAGCGTTCCATTATCAGAAAGACAACTAACCAAGTTTTTGATTCCTTTTTTATGGCCATCTAAATCGATAGAATCGCCATATCGGCCTAATCCAAAATGTTCGATGGCATGCAGACAAGAGAGAGAAGGAGTTTTCTCTGGAAAGCTAAATGAATCAGCCATTAAGTCGGCTTGCATAAACTTAATGTTTTTGCTTTTGCTTTCAATATGACGGATATCGATGATTTCAATTTCTCTGAAACTCGCAACATGCGCAACAAAACCATCAATTCTAGAACCTACATCCACGTGTCTAGTTGGATTGGCTTTAAATATTTTTCTTGCAACGTATAAGTCCTGGTGAAAATAATGACCTGAAGCAACACCAGCTGAATCATATCGATCAGCCAGTAAAGGATAAAACCCAATTGATTTGAAATCTGTTTGGGAGTCAAACTCTTTCTTGAATTTCTTATAATCGCTTACCAATGGAATTGTTCCTTTGAGCCCCATCCTCAACTGATGGGTATTGATTCCAAATTGGGTCAGAAAATGTTTTATTTTCTCGAAATAAGTCACTGAAAGAAATTAGAATAAAAAAACCGCCACTAGGTGACGGTTTCAAAAGTACTAAATTAGTTTTTTAGATGTGTGATTCTATTTTCTTCACGAAGTTGTGTTTAGGTTGTGCACCTACTAACTTGTCAACTACCTGACCATTTTTAATGAAAAGAATTGCTGGAATAGATGTGATACCATAGTTCATTGAAAGCTGTGGATTGTGGTCAACGTTTACTTTACCAATGTTGACACGCCCTTCAAATTCTTTTGATAATTCTTCTACAACAGGACCAATTGCACGGCAAGGACCGCACCACTCTGCCCAGAAATCAATCATTGAAAGCTTATCTGAATCTAAAACCTCATTTTGAAAATTGCCGTCTGTAAATTCCTTTGCCATGTATTTTTATTATAAGTGAATAATCAAGTGAAATGCAAAATTAACTCCATTTTTTAATATTTGGTCATTCCGTCAGCAAACCTTTAAATTGTGTCAACCTGAACATCGATCAATGGGTTCATCTCCAAGAATTCAGTCATTTCGTCATTCATCTCAAAACCCTTTTCAGTCGTTTTCATTTGAACCATGAGCTTTTCTACCTGATCTATAAGTACAACCTTTAGCCTAACCCTTCCAGGATGTTTTTTGAGGTTCTTTTGCAAGAAATCCACTTGTTCTGGTTGGATGGCACCTGCCTGTAAGGTGAGCTGCACTTGTTTGGTAAATGCCTTTTTTATCGTTTCGAGTAGACAGATTTCACTCACCCTAAAATTCCATTCGTTTCTGCTTTCCCATTTCTCATAATTACCCTTCACAAAAATGCAAGTGCCTTGTGTAAAGTAGTTAGAGAATCGAATGTATTGGTCGCCAAATAAGGTGATTTCTGTTTTTCCAGAAAAATCCTCAATGGTAATCGTCCCATATTTCTTACCCGCCTTTGATATCTTGTGCAGAGAGGCTGTAACCAAACCTGCAATTTTCATGGATTGGGTAGGGTTCTTTTGAATCGTTATCGCTCCCTTAAATTCATTGAAATCATTGATAGGGATGATATTGTAGTACTTCAGTTCAAACTTATAGTGATCAAGTGGGTGTCCACTCAAGAACATTCCAGTGACTTCTTTTTCTTTGTCCAACAATTCTGTTAGCGACCAAGCAGCACAATCAGGAATCTTTGGTGCAGGGATTTCTTGGACTAAACTCAGGTCTCCGAATAGGGTATTCTGACTAGAAGTGGATTGGTTCTGCCAAATGTTTCCATAACGAATGATCTTTTCTAGACCATTTGTAGTGTCTCCATCAGGGATATGAAAATACTGGGCTCTATGCAATTCTGGGAAGCAGTCGAAACTTCCTGACATGGCCAAACTTTCTAATGATTTCTTGTTGACAGTCCGTTGGTTAACACGCTTAACTAAATCAAAAATTGAAGCATAAATACCATTCTTTTCTCGTTCTTCAATGATGGATTCTACTGCTGCTTCACCCACTCCTTTTAGTCCACCTAATCCAATCCTGATTTCTCCTTTTTTATTGACAGCAAAACTCTTCAGTGATTCATTGATATCCGGACCAAGAACATCTAATCCCATTCTTTTACATTCCTCCATAAAGAAGGTTATTTTATCTATTGAACCCGCATGGTTCAAGACTGCGGCCATGTATTCTGACGGGTAGTGTGATTTTAGATATGCCGTCTGATAGGCAATGAAAGCATAACAAGTACTGTGTGATTTATTGAAAGCATACTGAGCAAATGCTTCCCAATCGGTCCATATTTTTTGTAGTTTATCTTCAGCAAACCCTTTTGCACTTGCATTGCTGATGAACTGTCCTTTCATTTTGTCCAGAACTGATTTCTGTTTCTTACCCATTGCTTTTCTAAGTACGTCGGCATCTCCCTTGCTGAAGCCTGCCAATTTTTGGGCTAGCAACATCACCTGCTCTTGGTAGACTGTAATACCATAGGACTCTTCAAGGAATTCTTTCATTTCCTCTAAATCGTAAGTAATGGCTTCTCTACCATGTTTACGGTTGATGAAGTTGGGAATATACTCTAGTGGGCCCGGACGGTACAAGGCGTTCATTGCAATCAGGTCCTCAAACTTATCTGGTTTTAAGTCGCGAAGGTATTTTTGCATACCCGGACTCTCAAACTGGAAGGTTCCAATTGTTTCTCCCTTTTGATAAAGCTGAAAAGTCTTATCATCATCTAATGGAATCTTTTCAATATTAATTTCAACACCATAATTCATCTTTATCAAATCAAGTGAAGTCTTGATGATGTTTAATGTTTTTAAACCAAGGAAGTCCATCTTGATAACACCTGCATCTTCAATCACACTACCTTCGATTTGTGTTACCCACATGGGAGAGTCTTTGGCAATACAAACTGGTAGGAGGTCTGTTAAGTCCTGAGGTGCAATAATGATACCAGCAGCATGTATACCCGTGTTACGTACCGATCCTTCAAGAATTTCTGCCTCATGCAATACCTCACTTCGAATGTCATTGCCTTCATAGATTTCTCTGAGTTTTTTGACATTTTCAATATCATCGGCATTTAGACTCTCTTTCTCTTCTAAACTTTTTTCTCCTTTATAGGGCGCATGCAACAATCTTTTAAGTGATATGCCCTGTTTTTCTGGTACTAGCTTTGCTAGTGCGTTGGATTCAGGCAAGGGTAAGTCGAGTGTTCTGGCAACATCCTTTATACTCATTTTAGCTGCCATTGTACCATAGGTAATGATTTGGGCAACCTGGTTTTTCCCGTATTTCTCCACTACATAGTCTATTACTTTCTGTCTTCCTTCATCATCAAAATCCGTGTCTATATCCGGCATCGACTTCCTATCTGGATTCAAGAAACGCTCAAAAAGAAGATTGTATTTAATAGGGTCAATGTTGGTGATGCCAATGCAATAGGCAACAACACTTCCTGCAGCAGAACCGCGACCAGGACCGATGAATACACCTAAATCACGACCTGCTTTGATGAAATCAGATACAATCAAGAAGTAGCCAGCGAATCCCATCGTTTTGATGGTGAATAATTCGAACGAAATACGTTCTTCAACTTCAGCTGTAAGTGTCTCATATCGTCTCTTGGCACCCTCTCTGGTGAGGTGCTCTAGATAATCATCCTGAGTACTGAAATTCTTGGGTACAGGGAAATGGGGTAGTAGGATATCTTTCTTTAAGTCTAATATTTCAACCTTGTCTACAATTTCATTGGTATTGTCGATGGCTTCCTGAAGATCATGAAAAGCCTCTGTCATTTCTGCTGTTGTCTTGAAAAAGAATTGATCATTGGGAAATGCAAATCTTCTGTTCTTGAAACTTGCATCATCGTCAGAGAACTCTCTTGCGGCAGGAGTGGAGACCTTTTCACCTGTATTAATACAGAGTAAAATATCGTGTGCGTTGAAATCTTTTTGGTCAACATAGTGAGAGTCGTTCGATGCAATGACTTTCACATTGTATTTTCTGGCGAATTTCAACAATACTTTGTTTACCTTTTCCTGTTCTTCCATTCCATGTCTTTGTAACTCTACATAGAAATCTTCCTGGAAAATATTGAGCCACCATTTGAATTCATTCTCTCCCTCAGCTTCACCTTTCCTCAAAATAGTTTGGGGTACCATCGCACCCAAACAACAAGTGGTGGCAATTAGTCCCTCATGATATTTGTGGATCAGCTCTTTGTCTATTCTTGGGTACTTACTATACATTCCCTCTATATACCCCAAAGATGTCAGTTTGGTCAGGTTTTTATAGCCGATTTCATTCTTAGCGAGCAAAATTTGATGGTGCCTAGGATCCTTTTCTTCCTTGGAAAATGTTTTTCTGTGGCGGTTTTCTGTAATGTAAAATTCACACCCAACGATTGGTTTTACTTTCAAAGGACTATTTTTGTCGTTCGGGTCAATCCTGTTTTTGTAAGCCTCGGCCACAAACTGAAAGACCCCGAACATGTTGCCATGATCAGAGATGGCCACAGCAGGCATGTTGTCATCCATGGCCTTTTTATAAAGCGCAGGGATGCTTGAAGCACCGTCAAGTAGAGAGTATTGAGTATGAACGTGTAAGTGTGAAAACCTTGGCATAAATAGGAAATTCAAATTTCGTAAATAAACGACAATATAAAGGAAGTGGTTTTCCACAGTCCCGATATGCAAAAACCAGCTACATACAAGATATTTTCTAGGCTCGCAAGCGTGCTTTTATTGGCTATGCTCGTTCAATCCTGCTCACTGTTTAAAAAAATGACCTATACACAAAGGGGGCAGGGTAATGAAGTGTTTTTTGATCAGGTACAGGTGACCATCAATCCAATTAATGCAGGTAGGACAAATACTGTAGATCCAGCTATTGGAATAATTGAGGATACTCAAGTTGCCTCAAGCAGTCTTTTTATGGATGAATTCAAGAGTATTGAGTACATCTCTCCAACCTATTTTCGTTATGCCATTTTGCTGGGTATAGAAGTGGAGCAACTCTCCAATAAAAAATTATTTGAATATATTCACCAGTGGTGGGCAGTTCCGTATAGAATAGGTGGAAGTACTATGTCAGGAATTGATTGTTCCAATTTTATTAGAGGATTGACCAATTATGCATACGGACTTGACCTGCCTCGAACATCAAGAGAACAAGCGGCATATTGCAGAGAAATTGAAAGAGAAGAGCTAAAAGAAGGTGATTTGGTTTTCTTCAACACCGGAAGAGGTATTTCACATGTAGGTTTATACATGGCCAATAATAAATTTGTGCATGCCTCTACTTCAATGGGAGTAGTGATTAGCAGCTTAGATGAACCCTACTGGAAAAGGAGATATGTGAAATCAGGGCGACTTGAAATAAAAAATTGATTAAAACAATTCTGTAAATCCTACATAGAAGTTTTTATCAATATTGATCGAATCAATTTTGTCTTTCGATTTGTACTCTTTCCACGATGTTGTAGGATTGATCCACATGATTTGATTGTTCAATTCAATTCTAACGGGTGTGTTGAAATTCGATAAACAATCTGACCACCTGTATTTTAGTTTGTTTCCATCTCTTTTGAATTCTAAAGTAGGGACTTGTATTTCTCTTAAATACTGGTCAAAGAGTGGTGTTAAATCTTTGCCCACTTTCTCACTCCAAAATTTTTCTACTTCTGCAGAGGTGGTGATTTCATGGTAGAACCGGCGATTCATTTCTCTTAATGCCATTCTAAACTTTTCATCATCGTCGAACAGTTGGCGGACAAAATGAATAAGATTTCCTCCCTTTGGATACATGTCACCTGAGCCTTCTTCATTTACACCATATTTACCTATTATAGGTGATTTATTCTCAATCGATTTTCTAGATCCTTGAACATAGGCATCTCCAGCTTCTTTACCATAATGATAAGTAGTAAAGATGGTTTCAGAGTAGTTGGTAAATCCTTCATGCACCCACATGTCAGCTACCTCATTTGAAGTAATGCTGTTGCCAAACCATTCATGTCCACTTTCATGGATGATGATGAAATCCCATTTCAATCCCCATCCCGAACCGGATAAATCACGACCTCTGTAACCATTTTGATAACCATTGCCATAGGCAACAGCACTCTGATGCTCCATGCCTAAGTGTGGAGACTCTACCAATTTGAATCCATCTTCATAAAATGGATAGGGGCCAAACCAATGTTCAAAAGCTTTTAGCATAGGAGCAACTTGCTGAAATTGAGATTTAGCCTTGTCTACATTGTAATCGAGCACCCAATAATTGCAATCCAATTTTCCATTTTCACCGGTGTATGATTCTCCAAATGAAACATATTTACCAATGTAAGGAATGATGTTATAATTGTTGATGGGGTTTTTTACTTCCCATTCCCAAACAGTTTTACCTGGTTCAAAAACTTGTTTAGATTTTAATCTTCCATTACCGACTGCCACTAGTGAATCTGATGCACTAATTTTTAGCGTAGCGCCCATTTCTGGTTCATCACCTTGGTGATCTTTACATGGGAACCAAACGCTGGCTCCTAAACCCTGACAAGCTACGCTCATCCAAGGACGTCCCATTTTATCTTTAGCAAAAATCCAACCGCCATCCCATGGTGGTCTTATTGCTATTTGAACTTGTCCGCTGTATTTCAACGCTAATTTGCCTTCTGTACCAATAGCAGGTGCTTTAGAGAATTCAATAAAATAGGCATTGCCATTTCTTGTAAACGATAATGATTCATCACCCCAATAGGCTTTCTCTAATTGCATGGGTTGTTGCAAATCAATTTGCATTTTAGTCCCACTGCTCAAAATTTTTACGGTTATATCAACCTTACCTTGAATAGATTTTTTCTCATAATCGGGTTCTACATAAACTGCATAATGTTGCACATCCCACCAGGTCCTGCCTTCACCCAAAGATCCTCTTAAGGTATCTTGTTGGGTATATGATTTAGCCTGGCTTTGTAATTGTGCATTAACGCTGCTACCTATGATTAGGGCAATTACAATGAGAAAGAATCTTGTCATGGTTATGAGATGTGAATTATTCTTGATCTTTTTTCTTCATTTTATCCTTAAATGCTTTTTCGAACTTCTCAAGTTTCGGACGAATTACAAAATAACAATAAGGTTGGTTGCCATTTCTATTGTAATAATCTTGGTGGTAATTTTCAGCCACATAAAAGTTTTTAAAGGGTTCAATGGCGGTGACAATTTTATCGTTGAACGCACCGCTCTCATCTAATTTTTTCTTATAAAATTCAGCACGTTCTTTTTGATGTTCATTGTGGTAAAAGACAACACTTCTGTATTGTGGCCCAACGTCATTACCCTGACGGTTCAAAGTGGTAGGATCATGTGTCTGCCAGAAAATTTCTAATATTTCATCAATTGTTATTTGTGTAGTATCAAACTCTACTTGTAGAACTTCAGCATGTCCGGTAGTCTTTTCGCAAACTTCTTCATAAGTTGGGTTTTCTACATGTCCACCACTATAGCCACTTGTTACTTTGGTTACACCATTTACTTGTTGAAAAATAGCCTCAGTACACCAGAAGCATCCATTTCCAAGGGTAATAATTTCAGTATGCATTGATTTCGATTTAGTTTGTGGGGTGACAGGTATTTGTTTTTTTGATTTTTGCTGGGCACAGGCGGTTAGAAAAAACAGCGAGGCCATCAGCAGATGAATGGTTTTCTTCATTTGTCCTTTTTTATTCTTGCCCTAAGTTAAATCTAATTGGGTTTGCCAGTGATTTTAGGACTATTTTTGCGCTCAGTTTAGCATTGGTTTAACATGAAGTTATATCCTGAATCGGCATATATACAATTGGAATTTGACAAGGTGAGAGCACTTTTGGTGGAGCTGACCAGGACTTCTTATGGTAAGCAAAAAGCAGAAACTCTGAGAATTCATACCAAGAAGCAATTCATTGATCAAGAGCTGAGGCAATCTTACCAATATTTACAATTGCTTGTTTCAGCTCAGACGTTTCAACACGACCAAATATTTAACCTTTCTAAGGAGTTGAAATTATTATCCATACCAGGTGCAGTTTTAACGGGTGAGGTCTTCATACTATTCCGCAATCTGGCTGAAAACATAAAAGGAATTTTTAGGTGGTTTGATGATGAGCGGATGTACAACTTCAATACACTTTTTGATGTAATTAAGGTTACTCGTTTTGAGAAATCTATTACAGAAGAGATTAATCGAGTGATAGGTGAAGATGCTAGGGTGGTAGATACAGCCTCTGATGATTTGGCTAGAATTAGAATGGCTTTGTATAGAAAAAGAAATGAACAACGTCGTTCTTTTGAGAAGATCCTCAATAAAATGCAAAAAGCAGGC
>JBEASE010000076.1:0-6859 GCA_041162625.1 Bacteroidota bacterium
CCGTTTAATTGAGTGATTTTTGCTATAGCATTGACAGGAAGCAGTGTATGTTTGCCCCATTTGATCTGTTGGCCCAAAACTTGTGTTCCAACCAACAACAAAAAGACTAAGATGTTAATTTTTCTCATTTTCCGTTTTATAAAATAATCCAGCACCATATTCAGATCCAAGAGTACCTTGCTTGATATGTAAAAAATACTTACTAGTTAGATCTTTCATAAAATTAAGTTGCCCAGCTTTAAATAGCTTAAAATCTTTCTTGAACTTTAATTTTTAGTTTTTCACGTGAATTAATCTTCATAAAGTATTTCTTAACTTTTAGATGATTGACCATTTCTATTATACAGAAATTGAATCAGCTTTTTTTCAAGCTACTTTAGACCATTTTTAATTTGGCTTAAGCACTTCAGAGCAAAAAAAATCGGTCAACCATTAAAGACTGACCGAAGTTGACATTTGGTAGCCCGAAAAAGGGTGATTAAGAATTTATTACAGGAAGATATCAGAATTATTATGAATAGTTAGAATAGATGTATAAATTGTTATAAATCCGCTTTTTTAAAAGAAGTTTACGGACTCAATTAATCATTTTTGTATGCACTATTTTTTTGATTTCAATTATGCCCCTCTAGTAACAGCAATACTGGTAAGTACACTTTGTGCCGTATTGGGCTATAACCTGGCATTCAAAATCAGGTTTTTCAAAGAATTGGAGGAAAGTCCCATAGTTCCTCCTTTTATCGCTATCCCACCAACATTTTTAGCATTATTGATAGCATTCATGGCATCTGCTGTTTGGCAAAATTCATCCAATGCGCATGCCGCTTTACAGCAGGAACGAATAGCGCTCAAGAAACTCTATCTCTTACCGGAAACATCACCGGAATTAAAAATCAAAAAAGAAAAATATCTGAACAACTATGTTTCGATTGTTCAACAGGAGGAGTGGGGGAAATCGAATAATATGCATGCGGTTCAAAGTGCTGATGATATGCTGGATAGTCTTCTGCTGTTTGTTTTTACAAATCAGTATGATGCAATGATAAAAAAAGAAGATTTTAAAAATGATGCTGACAAATACATTGAAGAGTTGCATACAGCAAGGGACAAGCGATTAGCGCTGGGACGTATGGCCAACTTTGGCTACCTGAATAAATGGATGATTATCTATTTTCTCATCTTGATTTCCTGTTTCAATATCTCACTCGTGCATAAAGGAAAACCAAAAACAGCAAAGTCGGCCTTGATTGTATTTGGTCTTTGTTGCATATTGGTCATGTCAATTGTTTCACTGTATATCCACCCCTACAAAGGACCAAACGCATTGAAGTCGTCAGCGTTATCCATAAAAAAATAAGCGCTTATGCATTTTTCCAGTTTATACCAGCCGCTGACTGGTATGGTATAATTTTGAATGGAATTTTCCTGAAAGGTAAATGTCAGGGCGATTTGTGCAGTGTTCTGGGCAACAACACCAAGGGTGCTCATAAAATAGCAGGCAATTAGCAATAATTTTCTGATGTCAGAATTCATTTGCTAAAATTTTTATTGTAAGTGGGAAGTCCGGTTTTCAGGCTGGTTTAATTCAATTACTTCTTGTCTAGCAATGCTTGCATCATTTTTTTCAGTTCATCGATTTGCCTCTGCTGTTCTTCAATTTGGCTTTGTTGTTCCTGAATGGCTTTGGTTAAAACAGGAATCAAAGCAATATAATTTATTGATAAAAGTTTATCCTTGTCTTCTCCCTCGATGACCAAATCGGGAAATATCTTTTGCAGTTCCTGTGCGATAAAACCATTTTCTTTAATGTTATAATCGGTAGAAGCTAAGCTTGTTTTCATAAGGTAGTTGACAGGATTTAACAAAAGCAATTGACTTAAACTTTTTTCAAGCGGTTTGATTTCTTTTTTCAATCGAATATCTGACCCCTTGGGGACGATAATCGAACCTAATCCAGGTATTGTTCTTACTGATTGCCATGTTGCGTGACCTAAACCATCTGTTGTTAAAACATAACCGGCCGTACTATCGGTGTTTGGATAGGTGATTGCACCTGATTTCAATTTTCCGGCTGTAACTACTGAATCTATGCTGCTGTTACCCAATTGAATTGTGTTGCTGGTGTTGACAATTGCTCCATATCCAATTGATGTTGCGTTGGTTAAGTCAGATAACCCAACATCAGCTTGGTAACCAATGGCTGAGTTATAATTTCCTGTAATATTATTTTTAAGTGCATAGACCCCATTTGCTGTGTTACCTGTTCCTGTGGTGTTGCTGTACAGTGCACCATGTCCATTTGCTGTATTTTGATATCCCGTGGAGTTGTTGTAAAGTGTTTTATCCCCAATTACCGTATTTGTGGCAATTGATCCGGCGCCCATTCCAACGGTGATTCCATTCACAGTCAAATCAAAAGCGCCTAGATCAACAGCAGCATTTGCTCCTGTGTAAGGCACACTTGAATTAATGCGTCTTGACAAGGAATCAGACAGCTTCACGGAAGTGACAGAGAGATCAGCGATCTTCTGGGTTGTGACGGAATTGTTTGCAAGGGTAGGATTGGGGTAGTTTCCGGTAAGGTCTCCTCCTGCTGCTCCGGAAGGAGCCGCCGAGAGCGCATAGGGAACACTGACCAGTTGGTTGGTGCCCAGTTCGATGTAGCTGCTACCGCCCAAAGGGTCTATCTCCACCTTCAAGAACTTGCTGCCGTTTGTCCAATTTACGGTAGCCAGGTTGCCTGAGGTACTTAGTGCGCCACCGCTACCGATCTGGATTACAAACAGTCCCACCGCATTGGTCGTAACCGCCCGCACCTCTGAGTAAACACTACTGCCTGATGCAGACCCATGCAGAATGGATAGCCGTACTTGCATCGCCTGATTGGTGAGCGGGGTACCCGCTGAATTTCTCGCTACTGCTTGATAATTCAACAGGGAGGGTACTTGTGCCTGTATCAGACAGTAGGACAAAACAGAAAGGAACGTCAGTAATAATGATTTTTTGAGCATAACCGGTATAGTTTAGATTTTTCGTTTGAATTATTGATCCTTCAAAATATTGAACGCCCCTCTTTTATAATAATTTCTGTGCCCATAATTATCTGGAACCCTATTCTGAAGAATATAGAGGGTGTAGATTCCTGCTGGCAGCCCGGACATGTTCAGTTTCTCAACCCGGGAGACCCCATTATAATCGAGCTTCTTTTGCCAAAGGATCTGACCATTTTTGTTTGAAAGCTCAAGATGGATCGTACCAGGAATAAGATGCTTGAAATCAACTTCCAGGAAGTTTTCAACAGGATTGGGGAACAGCCTTATTTCGTTGGGAAACCAGATCATCGCGAGGTTTCTTTCTACGACATTGCCCGAGTGATATTGAAGTACCCCCTGTGTGAGCATCGAATTGCCACTGGCTATGGTCGTTATTACTGTGGATTCTCCAACGCTCCAATCGAAACTGTAATAACCGTTACCTGCTGTTGCGCCAGAGGCATTGAGCGTAGAAGGTAAAACTGTTTGGGCATAGGAACAGACCGAACACATGAATAAAAGGATAAGAAGATTGATTTTTTTCATACTTGCTTATAAGATGAAATAAAGAATGATAAAATTAGCTGCCGGGCCATCTCTTTCTATGGAAATCACTCTACAATTACCTTGATGTGTTCGTCCTCGCCTTCAGCCACCATCCTGATGAATTTATCTATCAAATCTGATTACTTTAAGATTCACCAATACTCATCAGTCTCGTTTTGACAAATTGAGACCAGTTTGTTGCAATAGTTGAATTTTAATAAACCCCACCTTCAACAAATGGCCCGTTATAAAGGCTGTTTGCTGGTTTCTTTAATGGCAAAAAATAGTGTGGCAACCGATACTAGGCCAGCTGCTGCAACCAGATAACCAGGTGCTTGTCCCGGCTCGAGGTATTCAGAGGCCCAGGTAATGAACAATGGAGTACACCCCCCAAAAATTCCCACTGATATGTTATAGGAAAAAGCAAGTCCCGTACACCGGATTTCCTTTGGCATCAGTTCGGCATTGGTGGCTGCCATTACTCCACCTACGATACCCAATGGAAGGGCAATCATCAATTGACACAAGATGGTCACCCAACGAATACCTTGTCCCAATAATAAGTAAAGAGGTATTGCCGTTAACGCCATCATTCCGAAGCCAATCCATAGAAGAGGTTTTCGCCCATACTTATCAGAAAGTTTTGCAGAAATCGGAAAGACCAATAATGGCAAAATCATCGTTATGGTATTGTTGCGAATCGCTTTTTCATACGAGAAATGGGCAACCTGTTCCAAAAAAGTTATCGAATAGACAAAAATAGCATAATAGGCAACCGTGTGGCCAATGTTCAAAAAGGTTACACGCAAAACTGATCGCCAGTGTTTGGTAAACATGTCTTTAATGGGCGTTTTTGTTTGGACAACATGTGTTTCTGTATTATCTCCGCTCCGCAGGTACAAGCCGATGAATGCTATACTTCCCCCTAGAATGAATGCCAAACGCCATCCCCATGATTCCAACTGCTCCGGTGTAAGTAAAAAGGCAATTAAAAATCCAACACCCGAACCCAAGAGTGTACCAACCGATGCACCCCAACTGCCCCACATGGCATTGAAGGCTCTTTTGTTATCCGGAGAGCTCTCAATCAGGTACACCAGCGAACTGGTGTATTCTCCTCCAACAGATAACCCTTGAATAAGTCGAATGACAATTAAAAGCACAGGGGCCCATACACCAACAGATGAATAGGTTGGCAATAATCCAATGAGCATGGTGGGTAAGGCCATGGTCATAACCGAAAGATACATGGCACGTTTCCTTCCTATTTTATCACCAATGCTTCCAAATAAAATTCCACCAATGGGTCGCATTAAAAATCCTCCTGCAAAGGTGCCAAAAGAGGCAATCAAGGAGATTATCGGATCGTCCGAAGGAAAAAACTGGCGCCCTAAGATGGAAACAAAAAAGCCATATACAGCGAAATCGTACCACTCCATGATATTCCCTACCACTCCTACAATCGTACGGTTGAAGAAGCTGGGAGTTACGACGGATTGACCCATGTTCTGAATTATTTTAGCGTGAGGTAAAAAGTAATTCAATAAAAATGCTAAAAAATAGAACCGTAACAATCACTTATGAAATCAAAGAAGTCTCAAAACGTAGAAATTAGACCAATTGGATGGGAAATTGGAGTACAATAGAAGCTCACGATAATTTTTATACCTCGCCAGTTGCGGTATCCGGATGGGCCTTTAGGTATTGCGTCGGCGTCATCCCGGTAATTTTTTTAAACGCATTGAAGAAGGTTGCCCTTGAATTGAATCCTGCATCAGTACCAATGGCCTCTATGGTAACGATATCCAACATGCCTTTATTTAGGTTTTGAATCACATGGGCTACACGAAGCTCATTACGGAATTCCACAAATGGCTTTTTAATGATGTTCCTGAAAATATAGTGCAGGTGATACTCGGGGACGTTAATCGACTTGCTCAAGTCGGTTAAATTGAAGCCCTGATTCCTAAAGGGTTTATGCTCTGAAATATAATCGTTCATCAGTGTAACCAAAATCCTGGCCTTTTCCATTTCACTCTCATCAGGTTCAGGCTTCTGCTCCTCCTCTTTGTGCACATCAATGTGGGGTTTACCAGGAGCTGTTACTCCCAGCACTTTTTGGAAATGAGGAAGACCAAAAAGTACAACAGGGTTGAGTAAAGCATAGAGAATCAATAAATCATAAAAAAACAACATCGCAAACACAAAAAAACTGGATTGAGCCAGCAATAACTTTTCCTCTAAAAAGAAGATTTGCACTTTAATAATGGTTGCAAAAACAGAGAAAAAGATAATGGCAAGTATAAATAACTTGATCCACCGTATTGAAGCTGGAAAAAGATCTTTATTGAGTCGTGTGAACTCCCGTAGTTTTTTGCTGAAAAATAACCGAGCTCCGAGAAAAATATAAAATGTACTCAGGGCCACTCGGAATAGTTCATGAAAGTAATCCGGTAAAAAGCCACTATTATAAAAAGTCGATCCGAGTTTAGATTCCTTAATCAGGGTTGAAAAAAATCCAGGATCGCGCGTGAGTTGTATGTATAGAGGAAAGGTATACAAGATATGCAAGCCTATGGGCACAAAATGAAGCAGGTCTTTTCTATTCAATCTCGGCTGGTCATATAAATAGTACTTCATGTACAGGTATATAGCCGGTGGAACAAAATAATACAGTGGGAAAAGCGTACGAATCAGAAAAACATAATCAGGAATTACTCCCCTTATGTTACAAAAAACGAGAAACGAGAAAGTAGAAATCGAGAGTATGAATACAATAAATAATCCATTCAGTACCCTACTGCTGCGGGCACTAATTATCAATGATAACGTTGAGATTAGTCCTAGCATTGTAGAAAAAAGGAGTACAATCTCAAATAATATTTTCATAAGTTGATTGTGAAACTAATGAATTTTGACTTTTAAAGCAACACTATTGATAAATAGTCTAATCCAAGTACAAGTTTATTGTCATACAAATAGCAAACTATTGAAACAGCAGGAATTGTAAGTATATGTTGTGAACCAAATCGTTCATCTAACGAAGCCAAACGAAGGGCATGAAGATCAATCAGAAATTCAGGCAACAAAGAGATGACGAAACAAAAAGTATAAAACTGTTACATTATTGTAACCAACAATAAAAAAAACCCCTGTATTATCAGGGGTTTTAAAAACGCTTTGTAGCCCGTAGGGGAATCGAACCCCTCATTCCTCCGTGAAAGGGAGGCGTCTTAACCGATTGACCAACGGGCCGTCCGTTTAAGGTGTGCAAAGATAAG
>JBEASE010000077.1:0-6829 GCA_041162625.1 Bacteroidota bacterium
CAGCCAACTGAAAATTGGCAATTTCTTTGATACGAGATTCATTTAATTCTTCTTGTAGCCATTCTTGTGCTAAATTTTCATTCAATATTGTAGGCATTCTTTTTTTCTTGTTGTGCACTTTCGACATCAAGTCGTTAGCAGCAGTTGTAACAATGGCAAAACTATCAATTGTCTCTCCAGTATTCTTATCAATCCATGGTTGATAAATCCCCGCCATCAAGAAAACGGGTTTACCTTTTATGGTAATGAAATAAGGATAAGCATTCTCTTTTTTTGCACCAACAGGTTTATAGTGTCTCCATTCATAAAATCCTGATGATAAAACGATACATCTTCTTTTCAAAGTTGCATCTCTATACATTTTACTCTCCAAGAGGTTTTCACCTTTTGCGTTTAGTGTAGTAAACTTTTCTCTGCTCATCTCTAGTTCTTTTGTGTTGTGAATCCAAGATGGGATGAATTCCCAATGGGCCATTTCAAGTAGGAGTTCAGATAAATTGTGGGTTTCTTTGATGATTGGCCATTGTGTATACTCAAAGCCACTGGTTACATTAGACCTGACTTGCTTGACTATTTTTTTCTCTTTGTTTGCAATTTTAATGATATCGCCAACATTGAGGTTGATGCTGTTGAAATAACACATGGGGAAATTTGAGTTAAATTTAATCAATGTGAGAAACTATAAAACTAAGTTTCAGCTTGATAACTTAATTTTGTATTGTTAAATCACTCAAAAAATGAAAAAAATCATCTCCTTATTACTCATTATCTCAAGTTTAATTTCTTGTAAAAAAGAAGATGCTGCTCCTACAGATAAAACCTATACTGTAAAATATGAGGTTGTAGGCACTCCACAACCTAATTTAAATATTAGCGGAAGCGTATCTTATATTTCCAAAAATTCACCAACAGCAACAGGCTCTTGGAGTATTAGTGGCTGGTCTAATACAGAGAGCAATTGGGCATTAAAGCCGGGTGATAAGGTTGGATTTACAGCTACACTTTCAAATCTTGCTTCTTATCAAGCGGCCATTATAGTTGATGGGGTAATTAGGGTTTTCAATGTTGAAAGTTCAACACTGCCCTTAAATTACCCAATTACTTTATCTTATACCATCGAATAGGATTCTGATTCTTTTAAGCAAATGACTCATGAAAAAAGTCCTTGTTTCACTATTGTTTATTGTTATACTTTCTTCTTGTAAAAAAGACAAAACTATTGTGACAAAGCCTTATAATATTGAGTATAAAATTTGGGGTACTCCATTTTCAAATTCGAGTGTAAGTGGAACTGTTACTTATGCTTCAAAAACTTCTGCTACTTCAGTAGGCAGTGTAACTAATACGGGATGGAATGTTGTTGAGAACAATTGGAATTTAAAAGTAGGGGATAAGATTGGATTTACTGTAAGCCTTGTCAATTTTGCTTACTTTCAAGCTTCAATCATTGTTGATGGAGCAGTTGTAGATTTTCGGAATGTTGTTCAGACGCTACCTATAACCACAAATCTTTCTTTGTATTATACTTTAGAATAAATCTTCCTTACTATTTATTATCCTTTCATCTTTGATTTCTATTCAAAGTGAAAGGCTATTTTTTTGCATCAACCTGAACTTCCTAAAATATAAAAAGGCCCACAGCAAAAGCTGCAGGCCGTGTTACTCAGTGTCCTCTTGATTACTAAAGAACTCCTTGATTATTGTTAACGCCTGGCTGCCAGCCATCAGACAATGTTCTCATGAATGCAACGATTGCATCTTCTTGCGTACTCGTTAATCTTAAATTACCAACTCTCCTTTTATTCATGGTAGCTGGGTATTCAGGTGCTCCCCATGTCGGATCTGTATCCCTTGTGTTGTAGAAATGAACTACCTCTTTAAGTGATTTCAATACACCATTGTGCATAAAACGTTTGTTAGCTTCACCTTTTGCTACGTTTCTTAGTGTAGGAGTTTTGAAGGCTCCCATTAAATCCGGTGCTAAGGCAATCCACTCTGGATTTCCACTTGCTGCCAATCTTGCTCCCAGTCCACCATCCAATGAAGCTGAAGGAATTCTTTTCATAGTGTTCAAGAACTCAATATTCTGTGGAAGGCCAATATTATCATATGAAAAATCAGTGAATAATGCTGGTGTTGCGCCAACTGGTTCCATTACATGGCAATTATTACACTCAGCTTGAATAAATAGATCCAAACCTTGTTGCTCAAGGACTGTAAACTGTGCTTGACCTCTTTGAACAGCGTCAAACTTAGATGTGAACTGATTTACTTCAACTGACGCTTCATATTCTGCAATAGCTAAACCAATCTTTTTGTAGTTAGCGTCAATATCAGCTTGTGTATCCATTTTCAAAGATGAACCCCAAGCCTTGCTCCACAATTCAACATATTTATTATCGTTCATCAATTTGGAGATTACAGCTGCTGAAGATGGGTGGTTCTGCTCAACTGGATTCAAGAATGGTCCAATAGCTTGGTCACCTGCCGGAACACCAGTTACTGCACCAGTCGCTCTACCATCCCAGAATAATCCACCAATAAACTCTTCATTAATAGCATCATATGTAAAAGCTGGAGCGAATGTTGCATAAGCTGCACTCGGTGGTTTTCTACCTCCGAAAGCGCCTGCTACAGCACCTTCACCAATACCTGCTTTGAAACCACGTGAGTTTATTCCGGATGGAACATCACCCATACCTACGAATCCCATTTGAGGTAAATGACATGAAGCACATGACTGCATACCAGCCGGCTCAGACATACGTGTGTCAAAGTAAATTTTTCTGCCTAATTCAGCTTTGGCATTTAACTTACCAGCGTTTAAACCTCTAACCCTTGATTGATCAACATCAACTTGGGTTACATCTAAATCCTTTTGACAAGATGCAAGGAATGCCACACCCAATAGGGCGAAAATGAATTGTTTTAACTTTAAAGTAATCATAACGAAACGGTTTTTAAATAAAGAGTAACTGATATATCAAGTCCATGCTAGGCATGAATCAACTGACCATGTTTAGGTTTGATACAAGAGATTGGATGGAGGAGGTAAATCGGAAGGATTGGATGGGATGCTAGAAAGTACTAGCTAATAAGAGAATGCAAATTTATGATCGTGTTTTATTTATTGCAAGAAATGTTTAACAAATTTTTTTACAAAACATTTACAATTAAACAGAGACTGAATTTGCTTTTCGACAAATTATTTTATTAATTGTCAAGGGCTTAGAGCATAAGAATTGGAAAAAAGTTGGATTTTGAACTTTAACACATTACATCCTGTAATTGTTAAGGTAGAAAGCAAATATAGACTCTCTTGATATAAGATACAAGTTTTGTCTATGTAATTTTTAGTAATTTTTTCTTAAGTAATAGAAATAAAAAAAGCGACACATAAAGTTTATGTATCGCCTTTTTGATAGTAGAATTGATTATAGGGTGATTTTGCTATTTGTGTTATTGCTCATCCATCCATCACTTAATGTTCTAAGAAATGCAACTATTGCTAATTCTTCTTTCTGCGATAAACCTAGGTTTCCCAAATCATCCCTCTCTAAGTTCATTATTACCTCAGGAGATCTCCAAGTAGGATCAGTATCCCTGGTGTTATAGAAATGCACTACTTCTTCAAGTGATTTTAAAACACCATTGTGCATAAAACGTTTATTGGCTTCTCCTTTTGCAACATTTCTCAATGTTGGAGTTCTGAATTTCCCGATGTTTTGAGATGCAAGAGTTTTCCAGTTTGAATTTTGACTGTTGATTAAAACTCCACCTAGTCCAAAATCAGTAGGTGCGTTTCCCCTGTTTAGTGGGTTAAGAAAATCTAGGTTTGTGGGTAACCCAATATTTTCATAACCGAAATCAGTAAACATTGCTGGAACATTTCCTTTGCTGTCAGATTCATGGCATTTATCACACTTGGCTTTACCATTGAATAATGATAATCCTTGCTTTTCAATTGGAGTGAGATCAACTTGTTTTCTGGTATATGCATCATATTTAGATGAAAATTGATTCACTTCA
This sequence comes from Bacteroidota bacterium, assembly GCA_041162625.1. Classification (GTDB taxonomy): domain Bacteria; phylum Bacteroidota; class Bacteroidia; order Chitinophagales; family Chitinophagaceae; genus Pollutibacter. Next base: position 4,030 of record JBEASE010000077.1, read on the forward strand.
CTGCTTGCTTCATATTCAGCAATGGCCAATCCAATTCTGTCATAATTCTGAGAAATTTCAGATTCAGTATTTAAAGGCATATTATTACCCCAAACCGCTCTCCAAAGCGTCATGTATTCAGGATCATTTTTAATTTTTAACAATACTGATTCTTTGCTTGGATGATTTTGTTCTACTGGGTTCATGAATGGACCAAGTGCTTGTTCTGCTGCAGGTATACCTAAACGTAAGCCAGTAGCTCTGCCATCCCAAAATAATCCGCCTTCAAAGTCCTCACCATTTAATTTGAATGTAGGACTATAAGTAGCATAAGCAGCACTTGGTGGTTTTCTTCCACCATAAGCACCAGATACAGCTCCTTCAGCAATACCTGCAATGAAGCCACGTGTGGTTGGAGTAGAAGCAACACTTCCCATTCCTACAAATCCCATTTGTGGTAAATGGCAAGATGAACAAGATTGCATTCCTGAAGGCTCTGAAAAACGGCTGTCAAAATAAATTTTACGACCAAGAACAGCTTTCTGACTCAAGGTGCCGCCAACAACACCTCTCATTCTGCTTTGATCGATTTCTAATTCTTGTAGTGTAAGTTCTTTAGAACAAGAAGCAAGTAATGATATGCTAATCATGAGCACACCAAAACGAGATAACATTTTTGTAAACATAGTTGGTTAGGGTTTTCTGTTAGAGTAATGATTAGACATAGGTATAGTAGTCTCGTCTTTTTGTAGCAAGACAAGTAGATATTGTTAATCAGAGAAAGTTGGATGAAAGTTTTTCTAAAGAGGAGAGGATGAATGAGGCCGCGGATCAATTGATTTTACAATTATAGAAAAAATTGATAATTACTACAAGTTTTATCTATAAATATTTTTTATAGTATTTATTACTTGTTAGATTTATTCAATAATAGACTAATAAAAACAAATGCAGTACCAATAAAAGTGAGAATTCCTATGGGTTCGCGCATGATGAGATTGGAAAAAGCAAAGCCAAAAATGGGACTTAAAAACAACCAATAAGAACTGCGGTCACCAAAATTGCGCAATAAAAAAATCCAGCTTTGTACTGCAGCAATGGATACCATAAATACAAGCCAAAGTGTTGCTCCCCAAAATGATAGATCAAAAGAATTTTTACTATCATCCCAATTCATTAATAATGCAGGCAAAGTGAATAATGCTCCAAAAAGAGTTTGCCAACCATTGATTGTAAGTATATGCAGACCGTCCCACTTGTGTTTTTGAAAGTAAATAGTCCCAATTGAATAGACAGACATACTGAGAAATAAAATTGTTAGCCCTTTAATAGAAGCATGGCTCGTCATAATTAATGGGTAAGAACAAATTGATACACCTGCAATGCCTAGCAAGAGTGATAAAACCTTGATAAAAGAAAGCTTTTTTTTATCCCATATGGCTAATGTAACTGTGATGATAACAGGATTAATTGCGACTGCCAAACTTCCTAATCCAGCTGAAACTTCACCAATAGCAATGATAAACAAGCCTAAGTATAATGATATATTTAGAAGACCATAAATAGCCAACTGTTTCCACTGTTGACCTTTTGGCAATTCTTTTTTTAATAGAACATGCGTAATAAAAATCATTAGTAATCCTGCAATGGAAAACCTTATAAAAGAGATGGTAAATGGCTGTGAATCTGTTAATCCTATTTTTGAAGCAACAGAAGCGGAAGCCCAAAGTGCAGCAAAAGGAAATCCAATTAGCCAATAGAGAGAAGGATGTGGTTTTTGCATAAAGCAGATCTTAATAAATGGCTAAGCGGCGCTAAGGTAAAGATAGCAAGTAAAAAAACTATTCTATACTTAAATTCTAGGCATTCTAATTTCAATTATAAGTGCAGACAAAATAGTAATGATGCCTATAAATATAATGGCTGTATGAAGACCAAATAGATCAGCACTAATTCCTGAAATTATTGCTCCAATTGCATAACCCAAATCTCTCCATAGTCTGAAAGTGCCAATGCTTTCTGCACGCTGATTAGGTAGGGTTGCCTCTGCAATTGTTGAAAGAAAAGTTGGATAAACCAACGCGGTTCCAATTCCAAGTAATACACTTAAAAAAATCAACCACCATAATCCCGAAAAAAATGGAAGTATTACAATGGTTATTCCTTGTAATAACATACCCCAAAACAACATTCTTTTTTTGGATAACGAATCAGATAATTTTCCTGTTATCAATTGTGACACTCCCCAAACTGTAGGATAGATTGAAGCGATTACACCTATTTCTGCATTGCTGTAATGCAAGCTCATCAATAGAATGGGTAATAGTCCCCATATCATACCATCATTTAAGTTATTGACCAATCCAGCTTGGGTGACTGAACCTAGTGTTGGATTTTTATAAGTTGTTTCCCAAAATATATTTTTCAATTTTTCAACTTTCCTGTCCACTTGTTCAAGCTTCATGAATGGGGTAGTCTCTTTTACGAAGAAGATGGTTAGTAGTAAACCAATTAGTGCCACCATGAATCCGAGGTAGAAAGGGTAGGGACTAACTCCATAATTACTTGCAACGTATCCAGTGAGTAATGCCATTATGCCAACAGCCAAATAACCAGCAAATTCATTTAATCCCATTGCAAGCCCTCTGTCTTTTTGGCCCACTAAGTCAATTTTCATCACCACCGTACTGCTCCAGGTCAATCCCTGATGAATACCTAATAAAACATTAGACAGTACAACAATTGTCCAGCTGTTAGCATAAATCAACATAAAGGGAATTGGCAAAGCCAATATCCACCCCGCTATAAGTAAGTTTTTTCT
>JBEASE010000078.1:0-6799 GCA_041162625.1 Bacteroidota bacterium
ATACTAAAAGAAACATAAATCAGGAAAATAAATAAGCCATAGAGTGTTGCGAGACGCTTTCCTTTCTTTTTGTTGTCGTTGTGTTTGGTAAAAAATGAAACGGTTAATGGTACCATCGGAAAAACACAAGGCGTAAGTAAGGCAAATAGTCCACCTAAAAAACCAAGAAAGAAAATTTTCAGCATACCACTATCATCTTCACGCTTTTCGCTTGTGCCACAATCTTGAATTGGGTTATCAATATTTAAACCCTGAATCACTATTTTACTAGATGACAGTTTTCCGCCCTCCATGGGTATTTCAAATGAGGTTATTTCAGCTGGGAAGAAAGAGTCATTTTTACCATAAGTAAAAGATAAAGATGACTGAAGGACTGCAGGAACGGATGATGTAAATGTTATTTCAGCAATAAATTCAGTTTTGCCGTTGTATACCTCAAATGATTTTCCCTCAAAGATGTTGCTCTGAATGGTGATGCCTTTATTGGTGGCTTGAAGTGCTTGTGTAATGGTAATGGAGGAGTCGGGCAAAATCAATTCAGTCGATTTCAGTCCATCAAAATCTATATTTGGTGCATAGATTTCCCATCCTTTTTCATTGTTTGTGCTAAACCTTAACTGGTATTTGTTTTCGCCTATTTTTTTGGATGTAGCCGTCCAGGTAACCGCATTAGTGCTGTCTTGGGAAAACAATTGCGCTAATGATCCAAAGATGAGCCAAAGGCTTAATAAGCAAATTTTTTTCATATTGAAGGACTATCCTCCAATGGCAATTTTAAACGGAACTTCAGATGGCGGCAGGCATACTTCATCGTTACAAACCATGAATGCTATTTTGCCGTTTAAATTTGTATTGGTGGTGGTTTTTGTATTGATCACTTGAGTGAAAGTGACTGTTTTTTCAAAAAAGTTAACCTTTCCTTCCCATGCCGCTTCGTATTTCGTAATTTTTTTTCCTTTCTCTGTAGGCTTGCCCTGAAGTGAAATAAGAGGATTAGGAGAGAAGGTAATGGTAGTTGGAACAGGGCCTTCTACACCTGCATTGATAGCATACAAGTGGAAATCTCCATTTATAACAGCAGTCATAGAAATCTCATACTTTTTATCTGCAATCTTTTTTGCTGTGAAGTTCCATTTCACTTGTTTGGCTGAGCCTATTTGCGAAAATGTTATGGAAGAAAACGCAAGTAAGGAAAATAAAAATGTATATATTTTTTTCATGGTACGAGAATTAAGCTAAGACTGACTGCTGAACGTGCTGAAGAAATAAAGTATTAAAGACGGTTATGCCATCAGTGTTGGCCAATTGAGTAGAACATGCTCTTTCAGGATGTGGCATCATGCCAAATACATTCCTAGTGCTGTTGCAAACTCCGGCTATATTGTGCATCGTGCCATTAGGATTAGCTGCATCACTGATATTGCCATCTACATCGCAATATTGATATATGATCTGGTTATTGGCCTTCAAAGTTTTGATTGTCTGTTCATCTGCATAATATCTTCCTTCTCCATGCGCAATTGGAATTTTTAGTGCTTTGCCTTCACTTCCAATGATATGTACGTTTTTACAGATAAACTGTTGGTTACTATTTTTCAATAATGCGCCTGGTAATAGTCCAGCTTCACACACAATTTGAAATCCATTACAAACGCCAAAAACTTTTCCTCCTTTATTAGCAAATTCGATGGTGGCTTGCATCATAGGGCTGAATCTTGCAATTGCACCGCAACGCAGGTAGTCGCCATAAGAAAAGCCCCCTGGTAGCACAATGCAATCTTCTGTAGTGAAAGCCGACAAATCATTGTCTTTGTGCCATAATTCAATTACTTCTTGTCCGAGGTCATTTCTAAGGGCTCCAATCATGTCCCTATCGCAATTGGATCCAGGGAAAACTACTACACCAAACTTCATTGTGGTCTATTTGATGCAAATTTATAACCTTTATCTGAATGACTTGGCAGTAAAGGGAAAATTAACGGATGAGTGAAAGGGCTATTAACAGAAAAAAAAGAAGGTTGGGGATAAACTCTTTTTTAAACGAAAGAAAAATAGGAGCAATTAAAAAACTTGCTGGCGTCAAAATGAGCATGATTTCATTAGCTAAGTTTCCAAATTTCAGGGCTAGAACTCCAAAAATCACCAAGATGAGAATAAAAACAATCAAATAAGTCTTCCTGTTTTGAATTACCATTTTTCCGATCGCTGGGCTGTACATCCATAATCCAATCAATGGTAGTAGAGTAATGATGGAGATTTTTACCCAAATGATTGGTTTATAAACCGGAATACTAAATTCAATACCAAAATCTGAGTAGAACTGTTTAAGATCTAATTGATCATTCAAATATTCCAAGGATAAGATGAAATAAAATGGCATTAGGAAACCTAGACTACAAATAAGCCATTCTTTTGAAGAAGCTGGACGCATAATAAATAGGGCAGTGATTAACCAAAAATAGGTTGTCCAATATCCTGTATTCATGGAGGCAAGTAGACCTGCTATGAAACCTGCTCCGATTAAGTTATTACTGGGCCTTTCTTGTTTATAAACCAGAATCATCAGTTTAACAGCAATAAGGAGTAAGCCATTTATAATAACAAAAAAAGTATCAATTCTGTAGGGAACAATTGCCTGAATAAGCAAGAAAGTCATTGCTGGCACAAACCCTGGTTTTTCCATCAATCTATGATCAGTAACAATCTTATTAAGAAAAAGACTTTCTACTAAGAGTAAAATAATATTTAAAATCCTAAGTCCACTACCTTGGTCATGTAAAGAGAAAAAGTAGTGCTCAAAATAGCTAAATAGCAAAGCTGTATTATTTGCTTCCGGCAAGCTATCATAGCTTCCTTTCCATTCGGGTAAAGTTGCCAAAACCAGCAATAGTATTAAGGCAATGGGGTTATTATGCTTAAATAGCGTAATCAAGATTGTTTAGAATTCTAATTTGGCAAAGCAAATATAGTTCTTGTAAACACAAGGAATAACGATTTCTCTAAGACCTATTTGTTTTCCAAACTTGGGCATGAAATCGTATTCGCGATCTAAATTCTTTAATGTTGGTTGACGCTTTACTTTACCTTCTGCATCTGCTGTTGCTGAGGTTAGCATTAATTCTCTTTTCTCTCTTTGGTTAAAGAGAAATCTCACTTCATTTCCTGTATTGAATAGTTGGTAGGAGATGAAGGCATCTGAGTTGTCGTCGTACTGACTTTTCCTGATAGAATTACTCCACCTAAGCTGACCATCTGCATTGAAAAAGAACAGCATAACATTTTCTGCTACGTAACGTACTAAGTTGTTTTGAGGTCCAAATCTATTAAATGGATCATACCATCCCCAACCATACATTCTGGTGACAGGATAATTATAGTAGAGGTCGTAGGGGGATAAGAAGGGGGAGAAGCCTCCATAAAGATAATCCCATCTGTTCCATGCACTATTTCTGGATGAAGAGTAGTACAATTCTGCAGCTACCGCAAATCCGCCATCCTGCACAGGAATTACATGCCTAATGAAATAGTCGTTAAAAGCTGTTTTGATAGATCCGTTTTCTCCTTTAGCATCAAGTCTGAGGCTATCATTAAATTCAAATATAGTTTCTGTACTGATTTGTTTCGTTTTTTTATCCCAAATAGCCGCATATAAACCATCAATATTTCCCTTTCGTTGCTGATAAAAAAGTGAAGTAAGAATCAATCTTTTGTTGTAGTTATCGATTTTTAGTTTCACCTCATCAAGTGTCATATTTTTGGGTATGAAGGGTATTCTTGTTATAGTATCACTGTTTGCTTCCTTATAAATCAGCTCAACTTTATTAATGTATTCTCTGCTACCAGCCCTTGAGGCTCTTCCGAAAACAAAATCACCATCGTTGTCCACAAGGAACTCAGTAAACATGCCATCTCTATCCTGGTTGTTCAAGTCGAAACTTGTTTTCTTGATCAGCTCCATCTGGTTGTTGTATAGCAATGAAGTGATTTGAAAATTTTTATCGTTGACTCTTTTGATTTTAAAGATGACAATCTTTTTTTTGTCATCACTGGTAATCATTGAATAGACCTTGTTGTCAGAATTGCCTCCAATATGAGAGGTGTCAAGGTCTACAGGATCAGTCATGAGTTTTCCATCCTGATTGATTTTTACCATGGAATAGGTTACAATATTTCTTCTTTGGTGCTGATAAATCATGTAGGCAAAGTCGCCATAAGAAACAAAGTCTACGGTATAGACTTTCTCGGGCATGAAATCAAGTTTGATTCGGTTCTTGATTTGCATGTCGTCATCGTATACACTAATGTCATGCCTATTTCTATTGTTTTTGTAAATGTTGATGTTATTGCCCATCTTTCCGATGATTTCAAAATTCATTTCTTTGAAATCTTCCCGGTCCACCAAAGAGTAGTCGATTTTCTGAGAAAATGCAGAAAAAGAAGAAAGGCCAATTAAAAAGACAACAACTGCTTGTTTCATGTGGAGTAGCTTTCACCTTAAAATTAGTTTAAGTCCGTGAAACTATTTTTTAAAACAAACTTAAATTCCCTATACCTTTGTTTCGCCTTTGGGCAATTCAAATCAAAGCAAAGTGGGTAAACAGCTTAACAAGGTCACCGCAGCAGGCTTGCTGATCGCCTTGGGGATTATTTACGGCGATATCGGAACTTCCCCTCTCTACGTTTTCAGTGCAATCATTAATGGTAGGGTTATCTCTGAAGAATTGATTCTTGGGGGGATATCTTGTATCATATGGACTTTAACCTTGCAGACGACTATTAAATATGTTGTTTTAACCCTGCAGGCTGATAATAAAGGGGAGGGTGGAATCTTTTCCCTATATACTTTGGTAAGACGAAGAAGAAAGTGGTTGGTTATACCTGCAATGATTGGTGGCGCAGCACTTTTATCAGAGGGCATAATTACCCCGCCGATTTCTGTAACATCAGCGGTAGAGGGACTTACCCAACTTCCAGCATTGGCACACATTACTGAAATGCAAATTGTCTATATTGTTTTATGCATTATAGCAGTATTATTTTTCATGCAACAATTTGGAACCGCATCTATTGGTAAGATGTTTGGTCCCATCATGTTTACTTGGTTTGGCATGTTGGCTGTATTAGGTCTTATCAATATAGTACAAGATTGGTCAGTTTTTAAGGCATTTAATCCAGTTTACGCAATACAGTTACTTGTTAAATATCCTGGCGGATTTTGGCTACTTGGAGCAGTATTTCTCTGTACTACAGGTGCTGAAGCTTTGTATTCTGATTTAGGACATTGTGGTAGAAAAAATATCCGAATTACTTGGGTTTGGGTGAAAATAAGTTTGATTTTAAATTACTTGGGACAAGGAGCTTATCTCCTTCAAATGAAAGGAAAACTATTTGCTAACTCAACTTTGTTGAAAGATGCTTCTTTCCTTGAGGCTAATCCCAATGCTGAGTTATTGCGTAATCCTTTCTTTGCAGTGATGCCTAACTCTTTTCTTTTAATTGGAATCATCATTGCAACTGCAGCTGCTGTCGTAGCTAGTCAGGCTATGATAAGTGGTTCATTTACCCTGATAAGTGTGGCTATGCGATTGAACCTTTGGCCCAAGTTTAAGATAGTTTATCCAACTGAAGAAAGAGGTCAGTTATTTATACCTGCAATCAATGCCTTGCTTTTTGTTGGTTGTTGCTGTATTGTGCTTTATTTCAAGAACTCCGGCAGTATGGAAGCTGCATACGGTCTCGCTATAACACTCTGTATGTTTGCTACTTCTATTCTTTTTGCCAATTATCTAGTTTTACATAGAGTGAAATCATATTTCATCTACTTGTATTTAGTTGTGTATATAACAATAGAATCGAGTTTTCTTATAGCTAATCTTGAGAAATTTCCACATGGCGGATTTGCAACATTGATTGTAGGAGGTATATTTTTCATAATAATGTACGTCTGGCATAAATCAAGAAAAATCAAAAACAGATACGTTGAATTTGCTCGTCTTGATAACTACTTGCCTGTGCTGCAAGAGTTGAGTAACGATCAATCCATTAATAAGTATGCTACGCACTTGGTATACTTGAGTTCTGCAAATAATTTTAAAGAAATAGAGTATAAAATAATTCACTCTATTTTAAATAAGAAACCGAAGCGTGCTGATATTTATTGGTTTGTACATGTGGATACAATGGATGATCCATATACCTGTGAGTATGAAGTGCAAACCATTATTCCCAATGAAGTAATTAGAGTTGAATTCAGACTTGGATTCAGGCAACAGCCAAAGATCAATGTCATGTTCAGAAAAGTGGTTGAAGATATGGTTGCCAATAAAGAGGTAAACATTACTTCACGCTATGAGAGCTTGGCACGTAATAATATTGCAGGTGATTTTGAATTTATTGTAATGGAGAAATTCCTGAGCCAGGACAATGAATTGCCTTTCTTTGAGCGACTTGTTATGAAATTATATTTCTGGCTAAAAGAAGTTTCTTTATCTGAAGAAAAAGGTTTTGGATTGGATGCGAGTAATGTGACCGTAGAAAAATTTCCATTAGTAGTTGCGCCAATTAAGAGCCTAAAACTAAAACGGATAGTACGAGAAGAAGATTATTAAAAATGGGCCGCGGTGAGCGGCCCATTTGTCTATCATCTACTGTATCAGAGCTTTTCTTTTGTAAGTGCAGCTTTTACTTTTTCTTCAAACTGCATGTTGATTTCTGATGCCTTCTTTTCAGCATCATTTACTTTTTTTGTCAAGGTTTTGATACTTTCTAACTGAAGATTACTTGGACCAGCTTCATTGAA
>JBEASE010000027.1:0-23247 GCA_041162625.1 Bacteroidota bacterium
TATCCAATCGATCATGAAAAAATCATTGATGCTTGTATTGCCAATAATGTTGTGCTTGAAATAAACGCACATCCTAGAAGGCTTGATCTCGACTGGTCTTGGATCAGCAAGGCTCAGGACAGAGGAGCTATACTATCGATAAATCCTGATGCTCACTATGTTGAAGGCTACAAGGATATAAAATATGGTGTACTTGCTGCGCAAAAGGGCGGCTTAAGAAAGCAGAATAATTTATCCAGTTATTCCCTACAAGAAATAGAAACTTATCTTAGTCGCGTTCGGAAAGCTTAACTGTATTCCAGATAGCATCCATTTCAGCTAAGTTTAAATCGGTCATTTGTTTGCCTTCTGCTGCAATAACCTCTTCCATCGCTTGAAACCGCTTCATGAATTTTTTATTGGTGCGCGCTAGTGCTTGATCCGGATCAATGTTTAAGAACCGTGCGTAATTGACGATTGAAAAAAGCAAATCCCCCATTTCCTCTTCCATTTTCTCTACACTACCCTTTCCTTCATCCATTGCTTGTACCTCCGCCTTTAACTCATTTGCTTCCTCTTCTACTTTCTTCCAAACTTGTTCTTTATTGTCCCATTCAAATCCAACCTGCTTTGCTTTTTCTTGAATACGCATGGCTTGAACCAGTGGCGCTAATGAGCGAGGAACACCACTGAGAATCGACTTCTTGCCTTCTTTCAATTTAAGATTTTCCCAATTGCGTTTTACTTCTTCCTCATCTGCCACCTTAACATCGCCGTAAATATGAGGATGCCTGTGAATCAATTTCTCTCTATTTCTTTCAATAACATCTTGAATGGTAAACTGATTTTGTTCAGTCGCTATCTTGGCATAAAACAAAATATGGAGTAGCAAATCACCAAGCTCTTCTTTTATTCCATTCCAATCATCCTGGGCAATTGCATCCGCCAATTCATAAGTCTCCTCGATAGTGAGTTGCCTTAAGGAATGAATAGTTTGCTTTTTATCCCATGGACATTTCTCCCTTAATTCGTCAAGGATTTCTTGTAAGCGATTGAAAGAAAAATTAGTTTCCATGATTGCGAAACTACAATAAAAAAAGCTCCTGAGTCAGGAGCTTGTGCCCGGGGCGGGAATCGAACCCGCACTCGCTTTTTCGGCGAACAGGATTTTAAGTCCTGCGTGTCTACCAATTCCACCACCCGGGCGGGCGTGGATAACCACATACCATCAAAAATAAAAAATTCCATCACAAGATGGAATTTTCTGAGCGGAAGACGAGATTCGAACCCGCGACCCTAACCTTGGCAAGGTTATGCTCTACCAGCTGAGCTACTTCCGCATGTTAAGAGCTTATTGGGCTGCAAAAATAACAATAAGATCTTAATGAAAAAAGATTTCTTACTTGTATTTTGGCGTGTACTGCGTACTTTCAGGTATTTCCACTTTTGGTTTGCCCTTATATTTCATGCTGTACAATCCATAACATCCACCAAGAACAAAGGCCAAAAAGGCAAATAGCTGAACATGAAAAAGAAAACGAGATGAAGAAACCCAGTTCCTTCCAAAATCTTTTTTATCAGCGCTATCTGTTGTATTGTGTTGCATATCTATTGTTTGCGATGCAAAAATAAAGAAAAGAGAATAGATTTTCAATTCCTCTTGAGAATAATTTCTGAAAACCTCGACTTCCCTTTTACAAAATGCTGCCATACAACACTCCCTTTATAAAGCCCTTTAGGCTTGATAGTATAGTTAGTGAATTTAATGGCTGATTTTTTGTCAATAAACAGCCATCCAATAAACGAAAAATGCGCTTTCATGATGGCAGTAAAAAATGAAGATTGACCTGAAAATAGGTTCTTCCATGCACTTATTGCATCTAAAGCAAATCGAACTGGAATGATCCACATGATTTCTGAAATGCTCAGATTTTTCCAGAGCATAATCAGGTTATTCCTGAAATTGAGATAAATCTTTTTGGGATTGTCTTTTGACAGGGTACCTCCGCCAATATGGTAGACAACGGAACCCGGACAAGACATTATTTTATATCCTGCATTTTGCATGCGCCAGCAGAGATCAATTTCTTCTTGATGAGCAAAGAAAAATGCATCAAAACCTCCTGCTTTCATGAAGGCAGATTTTCGAACAAACATTGCAGCGCCTGATGCCCAAAAAATCTCTTCATTATTATCATATTGTCCATTATCCAATTCTAGTATGTCAAAAATTCTTCCTTTGGAAAATGGATATCCTAATCGATCAATCCACCCTCCTGCTGCTCCCGCATATTCAAATGATTGCTTGTTCTTATAATCAAGGATTTTAGGCTGGATAGCTCCTATTGTTGGATCTGATTCAAATAATGCCATAGCAGGTTCAATCCACTCAGGCGTGACTTCAATATCAGAGTTTAAAAGAACAATGTATTCTTCCGGGACTGACTGCAAAGCAAGATTGTATCCACCTGCAAAACCATAATTCTTTTTGTTGTCAATTATGATGACATTGGGATAGGATTGATTTAAGAAGACTAAAGAATCATCTGTAGATCCATTATCTGCAACATAGACTTTTAAACTGGGGTAAGTCGATTTTAACAAGAATGGCAGAAACTGTTGGAGGTACTTTTTACCGTTCCAATTCAGAATAACGACTGCTACAGGTATTTGAGTGGCTTGTTCCAACATGAAGTAGGCAAAAATAGGGTCTTGGCAGTAAAATAGTTTGCATCTCGGCCTTAATTCATCAAATTTGTTGTGTGATTAAGTCGAATACCTGGAAACTCCTCATGTCTTTACTGGCTGTAACAATCGTTATCGGCACTTTCTTTTATTCGAATTATTTATCCGAACGCATTTCAGCAAGAGAAAAACGTCAGATGGAAGAATGGGTAGCTGCCCAACAAATCATTGCCAATGCTACAATTGACGAAGACATCAAACTGGCTTCCATCGTCATCGCAGAACAAACAACTATTCCTGTTATAGAAGCAAATGAGAAAGACAGTGTGATGGGTTTTTTGAACCTAGACAGTACAAAGGTTGCACAAAATCCAAACTACCTTATTTCTACATTAGCCTCCTATAAGCAAAAAGGAAGATTTATCAAAACATATATCGATGCTGAACAACAAAAATTCAACATCTACTATTATGGTGAGTCTTCTTTACTGATTCAAGTGAAGTACTTCCCCATCTTACAATTATTGATTGTTATTCTCTTTACGACCATGATGATTGTTTCTATTAATAACAGAAACAAATCCATGCAAAACCAATTGTGGGCTGGACTTGCAAAGGAGACAGCACATCAATTGGGAACCCCTATTTCCGCGCTTTCAGGATGGACAACCATATTAAAGGAAGGAGCGGATCAACAAGAGATTATTCCTGAAATGGAGAAAGATATTGACCGACTCAAACTGATCAGTGAAAGGTTTAGTATGATTGGTGGATCTCCAAAGAAAGAGCTTGTTGATCTAGAAGAACTGGTTAATCATGTGCTGACCTACATCAAAAAAAGAGCATCGGAGAAAGTCCATTTTGTTATAGAAAATCAAACGCAATCAAAAGTGCAACTTCAACTTGCTGCAGAATTGATTGAATGGGTGATTGAGAACATTTGTAAAAACGGATTGGATGCAATGGAAGGATCTGGTAGAATTACAGCTAGTATTCATGATACTGAGCAGGAAGTTCAACTTGACATCACTGATACAGGAAAAGGAATACCCACTTCACTTCAAGATGAAATTTTCAATCCAGGTGTAAGTACCAAAAAGCGAGGTTGGGGTGTCGGACTAACACTTGCCAAACGCATTGTGGAAGAGTACCATGATGGCAAGCTCTTTATACTAGAATCAAGTCCAGGTAAAGGCACAACATTCAGAATAGCATTCAAAAAATAAATAAAAAATCAATCTTTTCCGACAACCGTTTTTTGATTAAATTTGCAGTCCCCTAGCCCAGGTGGCGAAATTGGTAGACGCACTACCTTGAGGTGGTAGCGCTGGAAACGGCGTGCTGGTTCGAATCCAGTCTTGGGCACGTAAAAAGTCCTGCACATTGTGTGGGACTTTTTATTTACTTGGCTATATCAATCTTCACTTTCTTGTTTTTGATGCGCTCTTCCTTGATGAGTTGCAAAGTTGCACTGGCTTTGGATTTTCGGACAGCAACAAATGAGAAAAAATCTTTGACTTCTATCACCCCAATATCTTCTTTTTTCAACCTGCCTTTGTTGGCAAGAAATCCTACAATATCAATTTTATTGACTTTGTCTTTCTTCCCTGCACTCACATAGAAAGTAGTCCAATCTGGCTTTGCTGGTAAATGAGCATTGGACAGCACATTAATTTCTGTTGGTTCTGGTTGGATATAGGTTGGAATAGTTTCGTGTGGAGCAAGCAATAAAATAGCAGTCCCACTTGCCTCCATTCTAGCAGTGCGTCCATTGCGATGTATGAAAGATTCTTGGCTAGTAGGCAGCTGATAATGTACTATGTATCGGATATTGGGAATATCTAATCCGCGCGCTGCAAGATCTGTTGTTACCAAAAGATTTGAACTGCCATTTCTAAATTTACATAGTGCAACATCACGCTCCTGTTGCTCCATAGCACCATGGTAAAACACATTGACAATTCCTTTGTCTTTTAAAAATTGGCTGACTTGCTCAACAAATACCCTTTGGTTACAAAATACAATGGTAGAACGATTACCTAATGTACAGATGAGATCAAACAGTGTTTTAGATTTATCAACGTCAGCACTCCTCACCATTTGAACCGCCAATGCCTCGGACTTCTCTCCTGTCAGGAAATTAATCTCGACTGAATTTTTCAATCCAACAAATTCTGGAATGTCCACTGCTACTGTTGCAGAAGTCAGGATGCGTTTTTTTAATGCAGGCAAAGACGAAATGATAAATGACATTTCAGCTTCGAAACCCTGTTCGAGTGATTTATCAAACTCATCTAACACTAACGTTTCAATATGACTGGTTACAACATTCCCTCTTCGAATATGGTCTGCAAGTCGACCAGGAGTTCCCACAATCAATGATGGCGCTTGTTTCAAGTTATTTTCTTCAGTTTCCCTCAAGTGCCCTCCATAGCAACAAGTAATCTTGAAACCCGTCCCCATTTTCTTGAACACCTGTTCTATCTGCAAAGCAAGCTCACGAGAGGATACTACAATGAGTGCCTGACATACTGCTTTTTCTTTTTTCAACAATTGTGCGACAGGAAGCAAGAAAGCCAGGGTCTTTCCAGAGCCAGTATCTGCTAATAACACCACGGAGTCATTTGAAGCATTGGCCTCTAATGAAGCCTCTTGCATAGGATTTAAGGCCTTGATCTGTAAATTATTTAGGGTATCAGGAATAGAAAATGAAGTTGAATGCATACCCTAAAAGTACGTCAATTCTTTTCCATGACATTTTTAGGACTTTTTCCTTGCCAACAGATGTATTCCATAACACACCAAATCTTGAGAACTTTTGTCTTGCTTTGCATATTTCTGCAATACCCAAAGATTAAGGTGGATGATGATTTTCTCAAAAAAATTTAATTTCTTACCCAAGTATTTATCGGCTACCCATTTGATTCTTCTGTTTTCCTGCGCTACATAATCAAAAAAGTTTCCACTCAAGTCCATCTGCTCAATTTGAAAATCAAACATGGGTAAATGATGCTGGTAATAAAAGCGACTAAACCCAGTCGAAAAATGATATGGCGCAAAATGCGTGAAACTCACAAATGGAGATGTCAAAATCAAATACCCTCCTGGCTTTAACAAGCGTTGAAATTCCTTTAATGCTTCCAAAGGATTGGGAATGTGTTCCAATACTTCTGTACACATGATCACATCTACAGAAGCATCTCCGAGTGGAATAGCAACAATATCAGAAACGATATCCAACTTTGTATTGTCCCAACTACCCGTTTGCAAACCAGCTTCACCCGTCCCTTCATACTGACCAAAGTCTTGTGAAATATAGTTAAGATGGGAACACCATTTTTTATAGGGACACTCTCCTGCTCCTGCATCAAGGATGGTCAAGCCAGCAGGCAATGATTTCAAGGTTTTTTCCAACCACTGTTCTCTATTCGATAAATTATTGAGTCCCACACTAAACATGACTATATACTGTTTATCTCTTTTTTAAAAAATGGTTGCAAGAGGATCGCAAACAAAGGTACAGCCAATGCTCCTATTGCATTGAGCCACAACCATCCTATTGAAGTAAACCCATACATCAACAACACCAAGGCTTCTCCAGCAATAGCGGCATAAAAGACTGCATTACCACCTATTCGTTTCAAGTAAAAAGCGACAAGAAAAACGCCCAACATCACACCATAAAACCAAGAACCGAGAATATTAACTGCTTCAATCAAACTTCCCAGATTAGTTGCAAACTGCGCGAAGATGATGCAGAACATACCCCAGAATAGTGTATACAATTTAGATAAACTAAACTCTTCAACAGCACTGAGATTTTTGTTGATGTGGATTTTATGAAAATCAATTAATGTTGAAGACGATAATGAATTCAACGTCGCTGCAATACTACCCCAAGCAGCTAAAAAGATTACCGCAATCAACAAGCCCACCAAACCCTTTGGCAAATGATCTGTAACAAAACGAATGAAAATATAATTGGTATCAGATGGTTCAATTGCAATACCTGATGACTTAACCAAAGCCGACATTTTCTTTCGATTGGCTTGCTCCTGATCACTGATGTTCTTCAATTCATTTTTAAGCTCTTGCTCATTACCATTACCCCATTGTGTTTGTAAAGCTTTTTTCTTTTCTGTTAGTAAAGCATGATCAGCTTCAATCTTCTCCACTTCAGATTTGTAGGCTGTAGCTTTAAGCTTATCGACAGCCAACTGATTGAAGAAAACTGGCGATGCATTAAACATATAATAGACAAAAACTAAAACACCAATGAGTAGAATAAAATATTGCATTGGAATTTTGACAATGCCGTTCATGATGAGACCAATGCGACTTTCCTTAATAGAACTGGCTGTTAAATACCTACCAACCTGACTCTGATCTGTCCCGAAATAAGAAAGCGCAAGAAAAAAACCACCAATCACACCACTGAAAATATTGAAACGATCATTCCAATCAAACCCTTTATCAGTAATGCCTGTCGTGATCACATTCATCTTACCCATTTCCTTTCCAAGTGAAACAGCTTCAGTCAACCCAACACCTGCAGGCATCATATTCACAACAAGTATAGCTGCAAGTATAAGTCCCGCAAATATGATACTCAATTGCAATTGCTGTGTATAAGCAACAGCCCTAGCACCACCACTGATGCTATACAAAATTACAATACCCCCCATAATCACATTCGTCACGTAAATATTCCAACCTAATACCGATGAGAGAATAATAGCTGGCGCATATACACTGATGCCTGTCGCTAAGGCACGTGAAAGCAAAAATAAAAATGCAATGAAAGTACGTGTCTTCCGATCAAATCTTTTCTCTAAAAACTCATACGCTGTATAAATATTCAGCTTGTGGAAAATCGGTACAAACGTGATACACAAAACAATCATGGCCAATGGCAAGCCAAAATAGTATTGCAAAAAACGCATGCCATCTGTATAGGCTTGTCCTGGTCCGGATAAAAACGTGACCGCACTCGCCTGCGTTCCCATCACACTCAACAAGACCATGAACCAAGGAAGCTGTTTGTTGCTACGGTAATATCCATCGATGTCTTTGGTTGTTTTTCCTTTGTACACGCCGTAAATAACGACAAGCACCAAGGTTACTACCAACACCAACCAATCAACTACACTCATCTCTTATCACGTTTATAAATGATTGCTGCAACGATAATACCGATCAACAAGCCCAGTGCTAATTTTTTTCTCACCAAGGCAATTAATAATCCTATAGCAATTCCCACTATAGCTGCAAATGCTGGAGACCTCCTCATTTTATTTTGACTCATTCACTTTTAAATTTGGATTTGAAACGAGGTTAGCAAATAACCTGTAAGCACCACCAACACCAGCTGGCAATTCTCTAAAAAAGACTAAACCTGTATAAATAAATCTACCCTTCCCTTCATTCCTTACAATTATACTACCCAGTAAATCTTCCTCCCCTTGATCATGCATCGCCAAGACCGATTGATAGTCGTTGGAGAAATTTTCTGCAAAATAAATTCCTCTTTCTTGAATCCAACCATCAAAATCTTTTGCTGTGATTTTGTTGGGGAAGTTCAACAAAGGATTTACTGGATCAACAAATCGAACCGCAGCATCTTCTTCCGTGATTCTTCCTCTTGAAATAACAAAAGGCTTTGGCCCAATTTTCATTTTTCCTAAGGGACCAGCAAAACTGTTGGTATTGTACTGTACTACCATGTTACCACCAGCTTGCACGTATTGCATCAGATCAGCATGCTTTTCATTCAACCATTCAAACACATTATAAGCTCTAACACCTACAACAACTGCATCAAACTGCTTCAGTTTATCCAACTGCACATCAGATTTACCCAACTCCACAACCTCAAATCCCATTTTCTCTAATGCCTCTGGCACTTTATCACCAGCACCAACTATATAGCCGATCTTCTTACCAGTTGTTTTTAGATCCTTTGGTAAAGAAATTTGTATCTCTTTTGAAAAATGAACAAGAGATGGAATATGTTCATAATCAATTTTATTGATGACTACATTTTGCTCAGGCTTTTTGGGAAGGACTGAAACAGGATGAAAGAATTCTCCAATTGCTGGATCAACAAATCTGTATTGAACTGGTTGCGATAAGTTGATTTTCTCTCCTTCCACATTCAATGAAACATTAACCGAAAAAGCAGGTTTGTTTTCAGGATCGCCAATCAACAATTGATTATTCACATTGAAATAGCCAGTCGACATATCATTCACCAACCAATATGGTTGTGAAATTGGCTCATTCATTGAAACAGGAACTGTGAAAGCATTGATCCAGTTTGCATTCTTATTCAACTTACCTGTGCCGGTAGCATGTAAACCGTTGATAGTCGCCTCGCTAACCGATACCGATGCCCCAGATCGATTATTAATAGCCAATGTAACTTGCAAAGTATCACCTTGCGTGACGTATTTTTTATTGGCCAAGGCTTCAACGTGAATTCCTCCGCACATTAAGATAAGCTGTTCAATTTCTTTTATTTTGATAGCTCTCCAGTGTTGATCATCAATACTTGCTAATCTTGTTTTGAGCTTGATCAATGCTGGAATAGATTTTTCTGGTTGTTGGGGATTGTAATTATTGACCAATGCATCAACTTCTTTTGTAATCAGCTGAGCATCTTTTACTCTGTTCCAAGATGCGTCAACCCCTTCCATAGGATCTTTTGCAGCTTGTTCTCCCAATACAGGCGTAAAATATTCAGTTGAAGAACCTCGCGTGGCGGCAGAACCAAAACCTTGGCTTCTATGGTTACTTCTACTTTCTGCAGCAATTTCACCAATACTTTTACCCAACAAAGAGATGTACTGCCCCACTTCTATTTTCATTTGGTTTTCTGCTGTTGTGTTGGTAGAACCAAAACTAAAAGTGTTCCATAGAATTCGTTTTGCTTGCCATGGTGTAACCCCGTATTTAAATTGCTCAGGATAACGCATAGGATCAGCAGCTGCTATAAAAGCTTCTCTTGCAATAACAGCTGAACCTGAGTGGTGACCATGACCAGCGCGACTATCTTCTGGAAATCTTGTTATGATTACATCAGGTTTGAACTTCCTGATGACCCAAACTGCATCAGCCAATACTTTTTCTTTGTCCCATTTAGCCAAGGCCTCTTCAGTGCGTTTTGAAAATCCAAAATCATAGGCTCGTGTAAAAAACTGTTGTCCACCATCCACTCTTCTAGCAGCAAGTAGTTCCTGTGTTCTGATCAAACCAAGCTCCACCCCTTGTTCAATGCCAATTAAATTTTGACCACCATCACCCCTTGTCATTGCCAGATAGGCAGTTTGGTATTGACGCTCTTTGGCCATGTGAGCAATGAGTCGGGTATTTTCATCATCAGGATGCGCTGCTACGTATAAGACCGAACCCAACACGTTTAACTTTTTCATGTGGTGCAAAATCTCACCACTGCTCATTTGATGTTGCTTTTGAGCAACCACAACAAGAACATTCAGGAATGTGAAAAGTAATGTCAGCGCCCCAAAACCAAAAAAATGGATCTTTTTCATGAAAAATTGCCGTTAATAATCATTTAAAAGTAAAGAATTGAGGGCGATTAATCACAACAGTTAAAAGTTTCTTTTAAAAACCTATTTATCTTTAGCCAATGAAAAAAATATTCCATTCCATTGGACAAATCTCCATCTCACCCCTTTTCTTGTTTGCATTATTATTGAGTGCACAAGCACAGATTGATCCTTACAAATATAATATTGAAAAAAGAGCAGTCGGTGAAAAAGGAGCAGTAGCTACAGCACATCCACTAGCAAGTGCTGTTGGAATTGAAATACTCAAGAAAGGAGGAAATGCATTTGATGCAGCAATTGCAACACAACTTGCATTAGCTGTTGTTTATCCCGGAGCTGGAAATATTGGTGGAGGTGGATTCTTGGTAGCACAAACTGAAAAAGGCAAATCCATTGCAATTGACTATAGAGAAAAAGCTCCTGGAAATGCTTCAAGAAATATGTATTTGGACAAAGATGGCAATCCACTAATGAATCTTAGTCAGCATGGCCATCTGGCCAGTGGAGTACCTGGGACTGTAGCCGGACTTTTTGCTTCACATCCATATGCTAAACTTCCATTTAGTGATTTGTTTCAACCTGCAATCGAGTTGGCTGAAAAAGGTTTTGTCATCACTGCAGCAGAAGCTTCCTCGCTCAATGGCACCAGATCTGGTTTTGAGCAATACAATACCAAAGCAACTGCCTTTGTAAAAAATGAAAAGTGGAAAGCAGGCGATACACTTTTTCAACCTGAATTGGCTGCTACCTTAAAACGCATTCAGCAATTTGGTATGAAAGGTTTTTATGAGGGTGAAACAGCAAGATTGATTGTAGAAGAAATGAAAAGAGGTGGAGGAATGATAACTGAGGAAGATTTAAAAAATTATACAGCGGTTATCCGCCAGCCAGTTGTTTTTGATTACAAAGGATACAAAGTAATTGGAATGCCAATGCCCAGCAGTGGCGGACTCCTGATGCAACAGATGATGAAAATGATTGAAGACAAAGAGATTGGGAAGATGGGATTTCATTCTAAAGAAGCGGTACAATTGATGACTGAAGTGGAAAGAAGGGCTTATGCAGATAGAGCTGAGTTTATGGGCGATCAGGATTTCGTGAAGGTTCCTGTAAAAACACTATCCAGTGCAAAATATTTAAAGAGCCGCATGAATGATTTTATTCCAGGCAAAGCAACTCCAAGTGAGACAGTCCAACCTGGAAATGTTAACCCTGAAAGTGAAGAGACTACCCATTTATCTGTTGCTGATCAATTTGGTAATGTAGTGAGTGTAACCACTACACTAAACGGTGGTTACGGATCAAAAACAGTTGTTGGTGGAGCAGGTTTCTTGATGAACAATGAGATGGATGATTTTAGTGTGAAGCCCGGTGTTGCGAATATGTATGGCGCAGTTGGAAAAGAAGCAAATGCCATTCAGGCCGGAAAAAGAATGTTGAGTTCCATGACACCGACAGTCGTTTTGAAAGACAATAAGCCTTTTCTTGTAGTCGGAACCCCTGGTGGGACTACCATACCCACTTCTGTATTTCAGACTTTGGTTAATATTATTGAATTCGGACAAACACCATTAGATGCTGTCAATAATCCTAAATTTCACCACCAATGGTTACCCGATCAGTTGATGGTAGAAAAAGATTTTTCAGCTGACATTAAATCTGAATTGGAAAAGATGGGATATAAAGTGGTAAACCGCGGTCAAATTGGAAGGACAGAAGTCATTAAACTATATTGGAAGGGGAAAAAGCTGCAAAGTATTGAGGCTGTAGCCGACAAACGAGGTGACGACCATGCTTCAGCTTATTGATACTATTCTTGGTAACTTTACTCTAAATTCTTCATCTGAAAAAGGCAGCTATTATATTAGGCTATGTGTTAGGAGGATTAATAGGACTGCTCCTGTTGATTTGGGTTTTGATAAGAATTCCAGCTGTCCAAAATAAATTGGTCCACTTTGCCACTGAACAAGCCAGTAAAACCCTAAAGACTGAAATCAACATTGGATCAGTTGATTTCTCCCCTTTCAACCGCTTCTATTTAAACAACATATTGGTTAGAGATCAAAAAAAGGACACCCTCTTATTTGCAGGCAGTTTAAAACTTCGAATAACAGATTGGTTCTTTGTAAAAGATAAAATCACCATCCATTACTTTGGATTAAGTGACACCTACATTAATACCAATAGAACGGATAGCAACTGGAACTATAATTTTATCATTGAAGCGTTATCATCTGATAAGCCAACAAAATCACAACCTAGTACACTTGAACTAGATCTAAAAGAAATTGAGCTTGCCAATATCCGTTATCAAACCACCGACAAATGGAGAGGCGAAGACCAGTTGATATCGATTAAATCACTCAAACTTGGTGCCAAACAATTCGATGTCAAGCAGAAAAAAATTCACTTCGATAATATAATAGTCGATCAACCATATTTTAAGATCCATCAATATGAAGGATTAAGGCCTGATTCACTTACTCCGATTACAGAACCAAGAATAAAAGGTGAGCATTATTGGAACCCAGATTTGTGGAGTGTTTCAGCAAATAAGGTAGAATTAAAAAAAGGAAATTTCATTAGTGATCTGGAAAATGGTAAAGCACCGCTACCCTACTTTGATGGAGAGCATATCAATTTTAAGGAAATAAATGGCGAATTAAACAATTTCAGTTGGATTGCAGATACTATAAAGGCAGACATAAGATTAAGCACAATTGAAAGAAGTGGATTCCAAGTTAATGCATTAACAACAACGATGAAAATGGATCCAACGGAAATGTCATTTGAGCAATTAAACATAAAAACACCCTATAGTAACATTGGACATTCATTTACTATGAAGTATAACAATTTCATAGACGACATGGCTGAGTTTGTCACTAATGTTACACTTGAAGGTGATATTCGTGAAAGTGTTCTCGACTTAAAAGATATTGCCTTTTTTACTCCAGTTTTAAAAGACACTAAAATCAAACTGATTTTGGACGGTAAAGTAGAAGGACCCGTTGCCAATCTTCGTGCTGATAATGTTGAGTTGGATTATGGAGAAACTACTTTTGTGAGAGGTGATTTACATATAACCGGATTACCAGATACTGATGTTGCCATTTACAGGCTTGATAATGCTTTAGTTGTTTCCTCAATTACTGATCTTTACAAAGGCCTTCCAGATGTAGAAAAAAACATACCAATAGATCTATTGCCATTAGGAAATTTCAACTACCAGGGAGAAGTAAGCATAACCGAACAAGTTATTCTTACAAAAGGAAAACTCAGCACTTCAATTGGAAGTATAACAACCGATCTTAAAATAAAAGATCCAGGTGGCAAAAAAATGAGTTTTGAATCGGGCGGAAATATTTCCAATTTCAATCTTGGCAAAATTTTGAAAGTTAGTCAGCTAGAAGAATTAAGCGGCAATTATATTGTAAAATCAAATGCATCAGAAGTAAGCTATAACTCTTTACTTTCAAGTCTGCGATTCAATGAATACAACTACTCTAATATTTACTTAAAAGGCGTATTTGCAAATAATCAATTGCAGACCAGCATGGAGATCAATGATCAAAACTTTATGGCTGAACTAGACGCAATGATTGATTTGAGAGATACAATTCCACAAACATTTGCCTCGATTGATATCATATCTTCTGATTTACAAAAAACAAATTTTACATCGCTTCCTTTACAATTTAGGGGAAGAACAGAAATAGATTTACTTGGCGATGATCCAGATAATTTAAATGGTACTGCAAAATTTTCAAACCTCACTGTTTACAGAAACAAGCAGGCTTATGATTTTGATAGTTTAACCTTTCATGCCTTTACCTCAACACAATTTAGGTCTCTGGCACTATCTGGAAAAGATATTGATGCTAGTATAGAAGGGCAATTTACTTTTGAAGAACTTCCTGCTACATTAAATCAATATTTTAGTTCCTATTATCCTTTATACTTTAAAAAAGCCCCTCCTCCAAAAAAAGAGTTTGATTTAAACTTTAAACTTGAATTAAAAAACTCTACTGCTTTCACTAAAATTCTTGACAATGGTATTGGCGGAATGAGTTATAGCAAAATTGATGGTAAGATCAACACCAAAGAAAGGCTGTTTCAGCTAAATGCATCCATCCCAAAATTGACCTATAATAATTTTTCAACTTATGATTTTGAAATTGAAGCAAACGGAGATGCAGATAGCCTTTTGATTTCTTCTAGAGCAAGTGCAGTCATTTTCAATGACAGTCTTTCTTTTCCAAAAAACGAAATTGATATTCGTTCCTCAAAAAACATATCTTATCTCAAGATCAATACTTTCTCTGAGCAATCCGATTATGGTGCTAAACTTCAAGGTTATATTGAAAACATAGAAGATGGTATAAAAATCTATTTCAATCCTTCTTCATTGGTATTCAATGATAAAACATGGAATATAGAAAAAGATGGAGAAGTAATTATTAGCAGACAAAGATTCGAGGCAAATAATTTCAGGTTGAACAATGGTGAGCAATCCATTAGTCTAATTACACTTCCCTATGAAGCGAATAGTCCACAGACCATCATTCTTACCATGAATAAAGTGAACTTGGGAGAATTGTTGCCATTTGTTTTAAAGGAACCAAAAATACAGGGACTAACATCGGGTGATTTAACCATACAGGATCCATTTAACGATTTGAAATTGTATTTGAATGCTCAGACGGAGAAAACTAGGTTTGAAGATGATTCTATTGGACTTACATCACTGACGGGTTTTTGGGACAATACTGAGAAGAGAGCAAGTTTCTTTTTTGAATCAGATAATCCAAATTATGAACTTGATGTTAGAGGTAAACTCAATTTAAAAGATAGTGCTAACCAGCAAATCAATACAGACATTGATATTAAAAATGTTAGTCTTTCAATATTGGAACCTTATCTGGGTATTGTTTTCAGTAAAATGGAAGGAATAGGAAATGGTAAACTTCAAATAAATGGCAAAATAGATGAGCCGGATTTAATTGGTAGTGTTAAAGTGCGAAATGCTAAGGTAGTTGTAGATTATACTCAATGCGCCTATACTATTCAAGACCCAACCATCAAGTTCACGCCGGACAATATTGATTTTGGCAACATACAGTTAAGGGACAAGTTTGGAAATCTGGCAGTATTGAAAGGTTCACTTAGCCATCATTTCTTTAATGATTTCGTTTACAATATCAATGCCAGCTCTAGAAAAATGTTGGTTTTGGATACAGACAGAAGCAAGAATGATCTTTTCTATGGCAATACCATTGCCCGCTTTAATTTTAGCATTACTGGTCCGGATACCGAAATGCGTCTAGCTGTCAGCGGCGCGCCAGTCGACAGTTCTACCATTAATATTTTAACAACAACCAGTACTAAACAAAGCGCTGAAGTAGATTATATAGTATGGAAAACTTACGGAAAAGAGATTGAGCAAAAAGTCAGAGAAGCTTCTACCAATTTGATTATTGATCTTGATCTATCTGCCACTCCTCTATTAAAATTGAATGTTGTATTGGATGAAGTAACTGGAGACGTGTTAGCGG
This sequence comes from Bacteroidota bacterium, assembly GCA_041162625.1. Lineage (GTDB taxonomy): Bacteria > Bacteroidota > Bacteroidia > Chitinophagales > Chitinophagaceae > Pollutibacter. The sequence goes on from JBEASE010000027.1 coordinate 15,788, forward strand.
GACAAGGAAATGGAAACCTAAAAATTCATACTGGAACAAAAGAGGCGTTGAGCATGATTGGTCGGTTCAATATTTCCAGCGGAAGCTACAATTTTAACTTCCAGGATATCTTCAAGAAACCATTTAAACTCCAGGGTGATGGTACCAGTTATATCAGTTGGAATGGTGACCCTTTCAATGCTGAAATCAATATTGATGCACTCTACTTGGCTGAAAAAGTAAGGATGAGCACTTTATTTACCGATCCAAGCAGTTCTACTATTTCAGGTGTAAGTTCCGATGTGTTAAGAGAAATCAGCGATGTGGAAGTAAGATGTAATCTTTCTGGTACTCTTAGCAAACCTAATCCTACTTTCCAAATTGTCATCCCACAAAACAGTGTGGTAAAAAATAATACTACCATCGACAGTAAATTGAAAACAATCAACAGGGATCCGCTTGAAGTAAGTAAACAGGCAACCTATCTGATTGTTTTCAAAAGCTTCGCTCCTCAAGCAGCAGTTGTAGCAAGTGACTTGAATGCAGAACTCATCAACAATACCATTTCAGGAGTAATCAACGGTATTTTATCGAGTAGTGTTCAGAACTTTTTTTCAAGGGTTTTAGGGTCGACTGTAGATGTCAATTTTAACTACTCAAGAACCAATACCAACATCACTGGAACAGGAGGCAATACAGGAAGTAGCAATAATTTTAGAGAAAATGTCAGTCTCCAGTTTATCAAATCATTGATGAACGATAAACTGATAATAACTTTTGGAAGCGACTTTAATTTTGCAACTGCAGGGGGTAACCAAACTGCAACCGGCGCACAATCATTCCTGTTTTTGCCAGATGTAAACGTTGAATACAAGATTACCCCTGATGGCAAATTCCGTACTTCATTTTTCTACCGAAGCAATTTTGACGCCCTTTCTACCTCCGGTAAAAGAGACCGAACAGGCGGAAATATATCCTTCAGAACAGAATTCGACCGTTTTTTCGAAAAAAAGAAAAAATTAGTGCCTGATAATCAATGATTTACACATAAATCAATTCAGAATTCACAATTAACGAATTCCCAAATGGTATTTTTAGAAAAAGAAGCTGGAACTCCAAACTAAAAATGTTAATATTTGTTAACAAAATTTATGGCATATACACAATATTTAATGACCTTTGCTGCGACGAAAAACAAATCAATTATGAGAAAACATTATTTGTCATTTTTCCTGGCACTTTTTGTTGCTTTTACAGCTTCAGCCCAGGTAACTACCAGTAGTATCAATGGTGTAGTCAAAGATGCTTCTGGCAAGGCTTTGGAAGGAGCAACAATTACTGCTACGCACACACCTTCAGGAACTGTTTACAATACCATTTCTAAAAAATCTGGTGTGTTTACATTACCGAGTGTGAGAATTGGAGGCCCCTACACTGTTATTGTTAACTATGTGGGATTTGGATCACTTACTGTCGAAAACATCAACTTACAATTGGGTGAACCCTATTTTGTAAACGCACAAATGAACGTTGCTCAAACAACATTAAGTGGTGTTGTAGTATCTGGAAAAAGAAGCAAATTAGGTGCAGATAAAACTGGAGCTTCTACAAACGTTGGCCAGCGCCAGCTTGCAACATTGCCAACCATTTCAAGAAGTATTTCTGACTTCACAAGGTTAACTCCTCAAGCCAATGGTACTAGCTTTGCTGGTCGCGATGGTCGTTACAACAACATTCAGGTGGACGGTGCAAACTTGAACAATAACTTTGGTTTGAGCTCTGATCCATTACCAGGTGGTGGTAACCAACCTATTTCATTGGATGCATTTGATGAAATTTCTATCAATATTGCACCTTTCGACGTAAGACAAGCAGGTTTTACTGGTGCGGGTATCAATGCCGTTACCAAAAGCGGTACAAACACATTTAAAGGAACTGCTTACAGATACAATAGAAACCAAAGCTTCAATGGTCTAAATGTAGGTGATACTAAATTACCTGCATTGGCATCATCAGAAAGTCAAACACTAGGTTTCACTATTGGTGGTCCAATCGTAAAAAATAAATTATTCTTCTTTGCGAGTGCTGAGAGAGAAACCCGTGAGTTTCCTGGCATTCCTTTCAAACCTAAGGGTGGAACAGGTGCAGGAAATGAATCTTCAACTTCAGTTGATTCACTTAAGAAATTTTCTGATTTCTTAAGAAGCAAATATGGATATGAAACCGGTCCTTATGACAATTTCCAAAATTTCCAATCTGAAAACTACAAGATTCTAGCAAAACTTGACTGGAACATCAGTAAGGTACACAAATTGACTTTGAAGTACAATGAAATGTTGAGTGAAAACGACCAACAATTGAATGCTACTTCAGTGCCCAATGGTGGTGGTTTTACCGTGACAGGAAGAGTAGGTAGTTTATCACGTTTGACCCAAAATAGATTTGGTGTAGCATCAATGTCATTCCAAAATTCAAACTACAGATTTAAGGATATCGTTAAATCAGCAACACTTGAATTGAACTCTAACGTAAGCGGAAGGTTCTCAAACCAGTTCCTTGCCACGTACACCAAGATACAAGCTACAAGGAGCACAGGTAGTTCTCTTTTCCCTATGATAGATATCTTCAATGGTGCAGGTGATAACTACATGAGTGCTGGTCTTGAGCCATTCTCAAACAATAACGATGTTATCAATAACATTTTCAGTATAATTAATAACTCAACTTGGTACAGGGGTAATCACACCATCACAGCGGGTGCTTCTTATGAAGGACAGCGTGTAGGTAACATGTTTATGCCTGCATCACAGAGCTATTATATCTTCAGCTCATTGAATGATTTTGTAACCAATGCTGCACCAGCATACTATGCATATACTTATTCTTTGGTTCCTGGTCAGAAATCAGTTTATTCTGCTGAATTAAAAATTGGACAATTAGGTTTGTATGCGCAAGATGAATGGGCTGTCAACGATAATTTCAAATTGACTTATGGTTTGAGACTCGATAGACCAATTTATAATACACAACCAATAGCTAATCCAAAAATTAGTGAATTGACTTTCCCAGATGCAAGTGGAAATCCTACAAAATACACTACTGGTGTATGGCCAAAGAGCAGATTCCTTGCTTCACCTAGAGTTGGTTTCCGTTGGGATGTTGAAGGTAACAAAGACCTTATTGTTAGAGGTGGTACAGGTATCTTCACTGGTAAAATTCCATTTGTATGGTTGACCAATATGCCAACAAACAGTGGTATGTATCAATTTGGTGCTAACGTAACTAATCCAACTGCATTACAGAACTATAAATTCAATCCTAATCCTGATGCCTACGCATCAACTTTCCCTAATACAGCTGGTACATCAGTTCCTGCGAATATCGTAATGACTGATCCTGATTTTAAGTTTCCACAAATCTTCAGAACTAACTTGGCATTTGACAAGCGTTTTGGTTCAGGATGGTTGTTCTCAATGGAGGCTATCTACACTAAAGATTTGAATGCTGTAAAAATGAGAAATGCCAACGAGAAACCAACTAATGGTATCTTGACTGGCAATGATGCTAGAGGACGCTTTGTAGCTACAGCTGATAGAAGAATTTATCCAAACATTACTTCTGCAGTAATTCTCGAGAACACCAACAAAGGTGGTGGTTTCGCATTCACAACTTCATTGTCTAAGTCGTTTGCTAATGGCTTCTATGGTTCATTCGCTTATACTTATACTACTTATAATGAGGTTACCAGCAACCCTGGTTCTCAGGCAAGCTCTGCTTGGAACAGTAACCCTAACGTAGGTACTCAAAATGCTCTTGAACTTTATAACAGTGCCTATGTAATTCCACACAGAATCATTGGTACACTTTCTTATCGCAAAGAATATTTCAAGCATTTGGCAACTACCTTCTCTATGTTCTACGAGGGTGCATCTCAAGGACTATATACCTATACTGTTAATGGTGACCTTAACAATGATGGTAACTCTGTTGACCTTATGTATGTTCCAAAAGATGCAACAGATATTATCTTCCTTCCTTCAACAGCATCTGCAACTTCTGGTGCATACACTGCACAACAACAAGCTGATGCATTCTTCCAATTTGTTGAGAATGTTCCACACCTAAGAAAGAACAAAGGAAAATATGCACAAAGAAATGGTGCTGCACTTCCTTGGTATGACAGAGTTGATGTGAAGATCCTTCAAGATTTATTTACCAATATTGGTAAACGCAGAAATACCATCCAGGTTAGCTTGGATATCTTGAACTTCACCAATATGATCAACAAAGATTGGGGTGTAATCAAAGCGACTACTGTAAGAAACCCATTGGTATATGCTGGTAATAACGCAGCGGGTGCTCCTCAATATAGAATGGCACAAATCAACAGCAAACTAGTTACCCAACCTTTCCAAACAGTACAAAGCACAGCGAGTACTTGGGGTATGCAGTTTGGCGTTAGATATATCTTCTAATCGAAAACATTCGATACCTAAAAAAGCCCCGAAATTCGGGGCTTTTTTATTGCTTTAAGTTGGAAATCTTTTCTGTGAAAGAAGTTATGGATTCAGCATCATCCACAGAAAACTCCCCTATTCTTGTCCGCCTAAGCGAAGACAAATAAGCTCCACATCCTAATTCGTTCCCAAAGTCAAAGGCAAGACTTCTGATGTAGGTACCAGTTGAACAAACTACTCTAAAATGAACAACTGGTAAATCAACTTGAGTAATTTCAAAAACAGAGATGGTGATTTTTCGTGGTTCCATTTTCACATCCACTCCTTTTCTTGCTAAAATATATGATGGAGTACCTCCTTTCTTGATAGCAGAATGCGCTGGTGGTACTTGCATGATTTCTCCAGTATAAGGGAGGGTTGCTTTAACCAAATCTTCTTGTGAAAGGTGTGCAAAGGGACCAACAATTGTAGGTTCACTTTCCAAATCGTAAGTAGGCGTGGTTGCCCCTAAGGTAAATGTACCAGTGTATTCCTTCTCTGCAGCCATGTATTCATTTATCTTCTTGGTAAACTTACCAGTGCAAATAATCAGCAAGCCAGTTGCTAATGGATCAAGGGTTCCAGCATGACCTACCTTTGGAATTCCAATTTGCGTTCTGATTTTCTTTACAGCATCAAAAGATGTCCATTCAAGTGGCTTATCTATCAACAATACCTTACCTGCTGCAAATTCATCTTTCCATTGTTCTGTTTTCAAATTGTACATTTGTGCAAAGTTACCGATCATCAGAGACAAATGGCACTGATACAACACAACGACGAAAAAATTAGATTCCAGCAACAAGTCGATAATGCTAAAGCGTATGTCCTCCCCTTCATTGAAGAGGCTATTCAACTAATATCTAATATGCATATTTTAGACATTGGTTGTGGAGATGGAGGTGTAATGCTACCCTTTTTAGAAAGAGGTATAAAGTCAACAGGAATTGAACTAGATCAACAAAAAGCTGTTTTTGCAAAAACATTTCTATCCAACTATATCACAAGTGGCCAAGCAGAAATCATCAACTTGAATATCTATGAAGCTGAAGCACTTGAAAAATACAAAGAGCAATTCGATTTAATCATTTTAAAAGATGTGATTGAACACATTTTTGATCAGGATAAATTCATCCCTTATTTGAAGCAGTTCCTCAAGCCTGGAGGAAGAGTATACTTTGGCTTTCCTCCATGGTACATGCCGCATGGTGGTCACCAACAAGTATGCCAGCATAAATTGCTTGCGGCACTTCCTTATTATCATTTACTACCGGTGCCGCTTTATAGATTTGTATTGAAAGCATTTGGTGAATCCGAGCCAGTGATCAAAGAGTTATTAGAAATTAAATCGACAGGCATTTCAATTGAAAGATTTGAAAAATTGGTATTGAAAAACAATTATACCATTGAAGCCAAACGTCATTATCTAATCAACCCAATTTATAAATACAAGTTTGGTTGGCAACCTAAAGAACAGTTTTGGTTGATCAAACAAATTCCTTTCCTCAGGAATTTCTTTACTACTTGCGTGTACTATGTAATTAGAAAATAAGTTTATTGCTTAACAAACTTTGCAAAAAGATTGGATCCTACATCAGTTAATCTTACCTGATAGATTCCTGCTGGGAAGCTAGTTACATTCACTTCAACTTTTGCTTGGTTAAAATATCCAGTTTTGATGATCTGACCATTTGAAGCAACTATCGCAAAATGTTTGCCAGTATTGTTTACTCCATTTAGGCTGATGCTTATGTTGCCAGCTACAACAGGGTTAGGATAAATACTTACTTGAGGTGATATTGTTTGTTCTGCTGCTATTTGTGTGTTGTTCCATGCTGTGGTCAATCCCTTAGATTGTAGAAAAGTATTTCTTTTGCCAGCTACACCAAACTGTGCGCGCATCAAATTTTTTTGTCCCTCTGTAAACATACCCATACTGGCATCATTGGTGAAATCCATAAAATTCATGAACATCTCACCATCAGCAGTCCCATTACAAACAGTCAGTTTTGGAAAAACTGGATCACCTGAATTTCCTCCTCTTTGCTTGGGTGTATCTTGAATACCGTCATCACCGCATTGCTTATCGCCCCACAAATGTTGTAGCCCTAACCAATGCCCAACCTCATGTGTAAGTGTTCTTCCTTTATGAAAAGGAACATTTACTTTTCCTGTTGTACCAAATGCATCATATCGAACTACAACTCCATCTTTTGCAGGATCAGATCCTGGAACAGTGGCATAACCAGTCAAACCTGGGACAGTATTACAAACCCAAACATTTAAATAGCTTTTTACATCCCATGGTTCGTCCCCACCAAATGCAGCCGACTTTATTTTATCGTCATCAGACCACATCATGCGTGAGCTTTTTTTGCGAATGATTCCAGAAGTTGCTCTACCATTAGGATCAGTCTTGGCTAACTCAAACCTTATATTCGCATTGCCAGATAGTCTTGCAAATACAGAAGGCACCTTTGAAAAATCAGCATTGCTTCTATTGAAATCAGCATTGATGGCATCAATTTGGGATTTGATTTGTTCTTCGCTGATATTTTCGTATGAATTGTTGTAGAGAATGTGAACCACGACAGGTATCACAATTGTTTGCTCGCTTAATATATTTCCTGGAACAATGGCATTAACTTGCTGTATTGATGCCTGTAAAGGCATATCAGCTGCAGCTGTACAAATTCTTTGTGCAGATACACTGTAAGAGGTGAGTAACAATATGAATAGGATATAAAGCCTCATTTTCGATAATTGGAATGAGGTCTTCAGTAGGGAATTGAATTATCCGGCTTTCGTAGGGTTGGAAGATTCCGCCTGGTAATCAACAAGCAGAGTGTAAATATTACGTTAAAACTTGAAAATTGCAAGTAAAAAGCGGAATTTTGCGTCTGAATACGACGAAAAGTTTAATCTCTTGTTGAACTTTATCTTCTGAAAATCATCGATTTATGAATTTATCTTTGAAATATAAAG
>JBEASE010000079.1:0-6732 GCA_041162625.1 Bacteroidota bacterium
GGATCTTGTTGTTTAAATGAGGCATCTTGTTCTTCATCAATGATAACCAAAGAAAGATCAACAAAGGGTAAAAACAAAGCAGATCTGGCACCTAACACAATTCTTACTTCTCCTCGCTTGACTTTATTCCATAGCTCAACTCTTTCGTTGGGATTGAACTTAGAATGATAAATGGCGATATATCCCCCAAAATGCTTTTGAAGTCGTCGTATGATCTGAGCCGTCAATGCTATTTCCGGGAGTAGAAAAAGTACTTGTTTACCAGCATTAACCTGCTCCTCAATCAATTTAATATAGACTTGTGTCTTACCGCTTGATGTTACACCATGTAACAAACATGCATCTTTATCTCGCAGCTGCGTATTAATAATATTAAAACAAGCTTCCTGTGCAGCAGACAACTGAAAATCAATATCAACTTCTTTAGAACCTAGTCGTATACGATCTACAGCCTGATTGGAGACTACCAGTATATTTTTAGAAACCAATGCATTCAGTTGTGCCAAAGAAGCACCCGATTTTTTCAATAACTCAGTTTGCTTTACCTCTCCTACTGTTTTTTGCAAATGAAGGAAGGCCAACAACAACTCCAATTGTTTTGGTGCTTTATTATTCCATCCATTTAACAGTTCGGCTAAGGCTTCTTCACTGATATAGTCGGTGTGAAGTTGAACAAATTTTTCCTTTTTGGGACTGTACTTTTCTTTCAAAGACTCCCAAGCAATACACACTTTTTTCTCCAATAATCTTTTTACAACCGGATACACATGGGCGATATCCAGAATACCTTGAACTTCATCCATCCGAAGTTCTTTTTTCATCAACAACCCTTCTGCAACCAAGTATTCCTGATCATCAAGACTGCTAAAATCATCTCCAAACTCATCATTGAAAATTAAAATAGTTTCACTACTTAGTTTGAATTGGGTTGGAAGTGCCGCTGCCATCACTTCACCTTCACTACACATGTAATAATTGGCTATCCAATTCCAGAGCTGAAGTTGCTTTTCATAAATGATAGGTTCTGCATCAAGAATTTGGACAATTGGTTTCGGGATAAATCCATCAGGTGCATTTTGTGATATGGATTTAATTATACCTGCATATCTTTTTTGTTTTCCAAATATTACTTCTACTCTCACTCCTGGCAATGCAACCTCCTTCCACTCCGCAGGAATTGCGTAGGTATAGGTTTTAGGAATTGCCAGTGGTATGATGACTTCTGCAAACAAAGAAAATAGTTAAGTTGTAGTAAAATAGGTTGGATTTATCCAGGTTGCCTTTGATGCAATTAACTTGTCAGACATTTGTTGTTCTAAAATAATTTTTAAAGACTTATGATCAGCTTCTGGATAATCAGCAGGATCAATAGGCCTTAAATAAATAGCTCTAGAAATGCCAGGATTCAAAGTAAACAAATGTCTATAATGCATCCTATCATAAGTGTCCAAAAATATTATAGGTTGAATTTTTTTTCCGGTTTCTATGGCCAACTTAAAAGCTCCATCATACATCTCTTTTAAAGGTGTATCTCCCATGTTAAATGTACCTTCTGGAAATACAAGAATAGAAATTCCCTTTGCCAAAACTTTTCGCAAATCATTTAAACTCCTTGCACGATCTTCTGCATTTGTCCTGTTTACAGTAATAACACAAAATTTATATAATTGTCCGAAAATAGGAACCTTCAAAAGCTCATATTTTCCGATAGGCCTAAAATCATGTTTAACAGAACTGATGATGGTCACTGCATCTAGATAAGCGATGTGATTGGCTACAAAAATATATTGTTCATTTGGATCAGGAATAGATTCATAAGTGGTGGTATGGCGAATACCAATCAAAACCATCCAGATATTTGCACATACCCTAAAGAGTCGGTACATAAAATTTCCACCCCTGATGCGACCCATTAACATCCCAAATGGGAGGATAGGAAACAGCAATAGGATGATAGCTGCAAATAGTAACATTGCATAAAGACAATATAAAATCTGGAAAGGGAAAACCAAATACTTCAACCTATTCATAGAATAATTCAAATATACACCTTCCCATTTGTATCTTTGTCGCCCAAATGCAATCAGAAAAGACCATAGCGCTTCATACCCTGGGATGTAAACTTAATTTTTCAGAGACTTCCACATTGGGAAGAATGCTTGAAAAAGAAGGATTTGTAAAGAAGGAATTTGAGGAAGTAGCTGATGTTTATGTCATCAATACCTGTTCGGTTACTGAGAATGCGGATAAGGAATGCCGACAATTAGTAAGAAGGGTTCAAAAACAGAACCAAGATGCCGTTGTGATTATAACAGGTTGTTATGCCCAGCTCAAACCACAAGAAATTGCGGCCATTCCAGGAGTAGATTTGGTACTCGGTGCTGCTGAAAAATTTAATCTTGTAACGCACCTCAAACAATTCACCAAGGGAGACTCTACCAAAATTTGCAGTTGCGATATCAGTGAAGTAAATGATTTCAACGCTTCTTTTTCTATTACAGATAGAACCAGGACCTTCCTCAAAGTACAGGATGGTTGCGACTATAGTTGTTCATTTTGCACCATACCCATGGCGAGAGGAAAAAGCAGGAGCAATACCATTGATAATGTAGTTCGACAAGCAAATGAAATAGCGTATAAAGGTGTAAAAGAAATAGTACTGACAGGTGTAAACCTTGGAGATTTTGGTATCATTGATGGTGAAAGGACAACTAATTTTTATAAACTCTGCCAAGCACTTGACCAGGTGGAAGGTATAAAGCGATATAGGATTTCATCAATCGAACCCAATTTGCTGACAAAAGAAATTATCGAGCTAGTCAGCAATAGCCAAAAATTCATGCCGCACTTTCATATCCCATTACAAAGTGGCAACAATAAAATTCTAAGTCTGATGCGCAGAAGATACAAGAGAGAATTGTATCAAGAGCGAATTGAAATGATAAAAACACTTATACCTGATTGTGGAATCGGCGTTGACGTTATCGTAGGCTTCCCATCAGAGACTGATGAAGATTTTCAAGATACATTTGAATTCCTTCATGCATTAGATGTTTCTTATTTACATGTATTTACCTATTCTGAACGCGCCAATACAAAAGCTTTGGAGATTAAAGAAGTAGTTCCTGTTCACATCAGAAATGAAAGAAATAAAATTTTAAGAAACCTCTCTTATCAAAAAATGCAATACTTCAGAAACCAACAAGTGGGATCTACAAGAGCTGTACTTTTTGAACAACAAGAAAAAAATGGCATGTTAGAGGGCTATACTGATAATTATATCCGTGTATCAACCCCCTACCAACAATCGTTGGAGCACCAAATCATTGATTGGGAAATTCGTTAACAACAATCATTGTTTCCTGTAATCCAATGGTGGCTTACGTTCTCCTGCAAGCGACTTATAGACAAAGCCTTCACCTCCCCTTGCTTTTCGCAATTCTACAGTAGCAGGTTCAATCACTTGCGGTTTCAAGAAAATATCAGCAGCAGTCAGCGCAATAGTTTTTGCAGCAACCATCATGCCTTTGAATCCAATTGACATACCATCACAAGCCACGGCCTGCCAACTGTGTGCAGGTATTCCTGGTACCCATGTAGCAGTCGATAATCCAGCAGTCGGCACCACCCAACTTACATCCCCTACATCAGTAGAAGCAGAAGTAAGTCCGTTCAATGCATAAGGCTTAACCTCAGCAGCACTTGATATGGAAGGAAGAGAAGTAGATGCAACTGTCTTTCTGATTTGTTCAGCAAATGTTACTTCTTCATTGGTGTATTGCACACCCCCAACCTTCTCCAAATTCTTTTGCATCATTTTTGCAAGCGTCTCATTGGGTAACACATTGTATAAACCAGTCATCACTTCATGTGAAACTGTAGTTCCAGTTCCCATAGCGCCAGCTTCAGAAATTTTGACTAACCTCTCCCAGATATCGTTTAAACCAGCTACTGAAGGGTGACGAATGGTAAATTCTACTTCTGCAAAATCAGGAACAATATTAGAAGTCAGTCCCCCTCTCTTGATCACATAATGAATCCTTGTTTCCTGTGATACGTGTTCACGCATCATGTTGACCATGAAATTCATGGCTTCAACACCATCTAAAGCAGATCGCCCTTTCTCTGGCGCAGCTGCTGCGTGGGCAGCAATTCCCTTAAACCTAAAGTTCGCTACTTTATAAGCCAATGATGAAGAGGGACTCGCACTATTGTTATCTCCAGGGTGCCAATGCAAAACAGCATCAACATCATTAAATACCCCTCCACGCACCAAATATGTTTTTCCTCCACCTGCACCTTCTTCAGCAGGTGTTCCATACAATTTAATTGTCCCTTTTATTTTATTCGTCTCCATCCACTGCTTCACTGCTACTGCAGCCGCAAGAGAGCCAGCGCCAAATAAATTATGACCGCAACCGTGACCATATCCATTCTCTTCTAATGCATTTCTATCTGGTGTTGGCTTTTGTGATAAACCAGGCAACGCATCCATTTCGGCTAAAATACCTATAACAGGCTTTCCTGACCCATAGGTTGCTACAAACGCAGTTGGAATATCTGCAATACCCGTTTCAATAGTGAAACCTTGCTTCTTCAATGTTTCTTGTAATAAACTAGTTGTCTTGCTTTCTAAATAACCCGGCTCCGCCCATTTCCAAATGGTTTCTGCCATTTGATAATAGGTGGCTTTTTCATCGTCGAGTTTTTTGATAATGACAGATGGGTCCTGTGCGTTCAAATGGAAAGCACTTAACAGTAATATAGAAAGAGAAGCAATCGACTTCATGCGGTTGAATTTCCTACAATTTAAGAAATTAACTGGCATTAACCACTACCCTAAATTGGCTAGGCTTTCTTTTAGCATGGCTATTTTTTGCTGGGCATCGTGCTGTTTTTTCTTCTCCATTTCTACCACTTCAGCTTTAGCATTTTGTACAAACTTCTCATTGGATAATTTCTTTTCCACTGATGCTAAAAAACCTTCGTAATAAGCCAATTCGTCTTCAATGGTTTTTCGTTGAGCTGAAGTATCAATTGCTTGTTCAGATTTGATATACAACTTAGCACTTCCCACTACCAATTGTATAGCATTAGCAATTGTATCAGTAGTAAATGAAAAAGCTGAGGCATTGACTTGTTTAGATAACAACGGACGAATGATTTCCCACTCATCCTGCTCTTGTGCTGTACAATAAATTTCTACAGCATCTTTATTTTTTATTTGGGCTTTTACTCTTGCGTCTCTTATAGCGGTAATTGCAGATTTCAACACCTCTCCTTCTTTTAATGTTTGAGGATCAGAAGAAGTAGGCTGAAGTGTCTGATCCAATTGTCTTACGCACAAATCAATATTTTGTTTTTCACGCAACAGATGATAAATTTCTTCTGTCACAAATGGCATGAAAGGATGTAACCTTTCTAACAACATTTCAAAATTATTGATAACCTTATCCAAATGAGCTTGATCCATTGGTTTTTCAAAACCAGGCTTCACCCATTCTAGGTACCAACTACAAAAATCATCCCAGATCAAGGAATACAAAGTCTTGAGTGCTTCACTGAGTTTGTATTGAGCCATCAGCTGATCAATCTCTGCTGATGCAGCACGCAACCTTGCATCAAACCACTGGTGTGGCCAATCGCTAGCAAGACTAACTTCTTCATCAGAAAGATTAGTCTTCGCTTTTTCTTTCCAAATCTCTATAAGCTTTAATGCATTCCATAACTTATTAATGAAATTTCTTCCCTGCTCATTAGATGCTTTATCCCACAACAAATCATTTCCTGCAGGTGAAGCAATAAGAATACCAAACCTAACAGCATCAGCACCAATCTCATCAATCATCTCCAACAAATCAGGAGAGTTGCCCAATTGCTTACTCATCTTTCTTCCCTGTGTATCTCTCACAATTCCCGTAAAGTAAACATCAGAGAAAGGTTTCTTGCCCATGTACTCGTATCCAGCCATGATCATTCTAGCTACCCAAAAGAAAATGATTTCTGGTGCGGTAACCAAAGATTGTGTTGGATAGTAGTAGTTAACATCTTTATTTCCAGGATTTGAAATCCCTTTAAATACTTCGAATGGCCACAACCAGGAAGAGAACCAAGTATCAAGACAGTCTTCGTCCTGCTTCAATTGAGGATTGCCGATATTGTATGCTTTAGAAAATTTTTCTATCGCATCTTGTTCATTCATAGCAACGACAAATCTACCTTCTGCATCATACCAAGCCGGTATTTGATGTCCCCACCACAACTGACGAGATATACACCAATCCTTGATGTTCTCCATCCAATGGCGATAGAGGTTTTTGAATTTTGCAGGATGGAAATTGATTTCGCCATCTTGGACTGCCGACAATGCAGGACCAGCAATTTTTTTCATGTCAACCCACCACTGTAAAGACAAACGAGGCTCTACTACTACATCAGTTCGTTCTGAAAAACCGACTTGATGAACATAGTCCTCAATTTTTACAACATGACCAGCTTGTTCCAACATTATCACAATTTCTTTTCTTGCTTCAAACCTATCCTTACCTATGAGTAGTTGAGCTTCGTTGCTCAAGGTTCCATCTTCATTTAAAATATCATAAACTGCTAAGCCATGCTTAATACCAATCTGGTTATCATTCATGTCGTGTGCTGGTGTAATCTTTAAAGCACCAGATCCGAAGTCGGTTGCGACGTAATCATCACCAATGATTGGAATTTTCCTATTAATTA
>JBEASE010000080.1:0-6707 GCA_041162625.1 Bacteroidota bacterium
GGCTTGGAGGTATCAGAGGTTATACTGGCACGATGATCTTGACAAGAACCATAGGTTCACCTAAAGTAAATTCTATTAAAGTCTCTGGTTCAATTACTAATAGACAAATAATCTCACAGAAATAATATATGGGCGCGGTTGATACAACTTACACATTTACAGCTACTGATACAATCACTAGCGCGAAGATGAACAACATCATCGACCAGACCACGATTACATCTGATGCTATTATTGGGACTACTTTGGAAGTTGCATCTGGGAAACTTAAAATTCGGTCAGCAGGTATTACATCCAACGAACTAGCTACAAATGCTGTCACGACAACAGCAATTAACGATGGAGCAGTAACCCCAGCAAAACTATCAACCGCTGGCCCATCTTGGGATAGTGCTGGAGGTACATTTATACTGAGCCAATCGGCCATTGAGCTAGGTTATGGGATCACATCAAATACTGCTTCTTTCATTGATTTTCATTCTGTACATCCTCTAACAGACTACGATACTAGAATTGTTAGGTATACTGGAGTAGATGGGTGGTTTGCAATTGTAAACCAAGGATCTGGAGGAATCTCATTTTCATCCGCTGGAGGATTCCAATTTGCGTCTGCCCCAATGCCAAACCCATCCGGAACCGCTCCGATCTATGGAGCTAGGGCATGGGCAAATATCGCAATATCACCAACGAGATCAGTAGCATCACAGGCTAATGTTGCATCTGCTACAAAAATTGACACAACTCATACCCAAATTGTATTTACAACAAACATGCCAGATGATGTTTATGTTGTGACTGGATGTGCTAAAAATGATGCGTCCCTTGATTTTTCAACATACGACCATCAAACAACAGGATTTAAAATAAGACACTCAACAGAAACTTCTGGACGGTTCGTGCAATTTATTGTTATGCGATGAACTAGTATTCACAATGATTGACAAAGCTAAAAACATATATGCCCTTGCTGGTGGAGATTTCCACAAGCAACTTGGCTGGCATCTTGTTCACGGCATTGTTGTATCTTTGCCAAATTGTTTTATGTTTGGTTACTTTTGTAACCGCAATAAACCTACGCAGCCAAAACTACTTGAAGAATCTGACTGCATATTTATTACCTTATGTGTCGGTGATATGCGGCAAGCAGGGCTACAAATCGTTGAGCTTGTTCCTTGGATTGCCTACGAACGAGAGTTTAAAGGAGACAAACGCATAAGGATAACCAATTTCAAAAAATTCTTTAACAAAATATAATCATGGGATCATTCGGAAGTAAGCTATTGGGGACTAAGGTAAAAGCCCCAAAAATGGATATTGGTGGAGATATTCAAAAATATGTCAAGGGCTATGAACAAGCCTTGCCAAGTGTTCTCCAACTAGAAAGCCAATACCGCCCTGAATTTCTTGGGTTGAACCTTGGTGACGTAGGAAGATTTCTTCAAGGAACAGATGGACAACAAGGACTATACGCACTTGGAAGAACAGCACAACAAGAGGCTGGCACTGGACTAGCTGAAGCTAGATCTGCTGAACTTGCCTCGATGACGGGACAAGCACCAGCGTTTAGGCAGTTTGCACAAGCATTGTCACCAGAAGCTCAGGCACAGGTAGATGCTGCACAAATGGAGGCAGAAAGGGCAAGAGTATCAGCACAGGGAGTTACGCCACAAGAACAACGGATGTATCAGCAAACTGCTCGCGAAGCAGCGCAGGCATCTGGCAGACTCGGTGGCAACGCAGCTGTCGCATCTGAGATTATGGGCAGGGAAAATGTTCTTGCTCGAAAACGTGCTGAAGCAGACGCAGCTCGCATGGGGGCATTTAACATGGCTCAGAACTTCTACACCGCACCTGGCTTGCAGGCTCTTGGTAGTGCGCCACTGTCTTATCAAGCTGGACAGAACCAGCTTCAACTTGGACTCGGTGCAATCGGAAGCGCAGTTCCACAAATGATTAACCCTGATACGGGTGCTAACCTTGGAATGGCCAACAGATCAAACATCGTGGCAGCAAGAGGCGCACAAGCATCTGCAACTGGTTCTGCCTTGAGTGGATTATTTCAAGCCATTGGTAACATAGCTAAACCTGGGTAATATCTAAATAAAATTATGGCATACGGAAGCGGAAAACGACTTGGGGAGACGATTGATCCTCGTTTAATGATGGCTGATTTCAGCGGTTTTGAACGTGCTGGTCAAATCATGGGGCAAGGATTTGCTAATACTGGCAAACAAATTGGTGATACAATTAAACAACGCAATGAAAATGAAAAAGAAATTGCTAGCAAAATAAAAATGGCAGAAGCCATAAAAAAAGCTGTGCCACCATTAGAAGGAATGGCAGACCAAGTTATTCGTGATCTTACAAATCCAGATCTTTCAACAAGTGATAAACTACGTGCTTCAGCGGGAATCAATGAGGCAATGCAGATTTCACTTCTTGGTAAGCAAGAGACTAGAGCAGATGCTGCACTTGCAATACAACAAGGTGAACTTGCACTTAAAAAAGCTGAATTAGAAGCTAATATTTCTGCTGCTAAAAAAGGAAAACTTGAAACATTTGAAGTGCCAGTTCCAGGTGGTACAATGCTTCATTATTTAGATAAAACTACTAATCAACTTAGGCCTGTATCAGAACTAATAAAACAAAATATAAAATCCGATTCTAATACAATCAATGAAGAATTGCTTTCAAATAAAAAAGAAAGATCATTATTTGGTATTGCTTCTGATGCGATTAAAAGAGGATTAGGACTAATAAATCAACCTGATTCAAAAAACATTGATCCTTTAATTGACAAAAACTATCCAGATGGTTTGCCTATTTTAGAAACTCCTATTGTTCAAGAAGGCAATTATCCAAATTATGGAACATTTGAAGATGCTACACAAGGCGTTTCAGTTGATGGAACTCCAGGGGTATTGCCTCCTTTAGAATCAGAAATTGGTTTTAAGCCCAAAGAAGAAGAAGAAAAGAAAATAGTTAATCTTGATAATGGAGATCAAATACTTATTGATAAAAAAGGCAAAAGATATAATTTAGAAGGAAGAGCTTTTTCAAAAAAGAGTCCTATTTACAGACAAAAAATTGCTGTTGACAAAACTTCTATTGAAGAAAAAATAACCTTGTTAGGAGAAGCCAAAAAACTTTACGAAAAAGGTGATAAACAAGGCGCATTAAACATAATGAACGCCATTGGAACTGGTGGGTTATTTGGTAAGACTATTACAATGGAGGAACTAGATTCTCAGATGCAACAATCTGGAAATCAAACTGCATCTCCAGAGGAAGAAAAACTAAACGAACTGAAGTCACAATTCAAATAATAAAATGCCCGACTTAACACTAGATGATATTAAACTTCTAAGGCAGGATGGTGAGATTACAGATAGTCAGATAGTTGAGCGGTTAGCCAAAGAAAAACCATTGACTGCTGATCTAGTTAAATCTGGGATGCAGCCAAAGGATGTTCTTGATAACCTTTTGGGAGTGCCGCAAACTGTGCAGTTAAGCGAAGAAGAAATCGCAAAGCAAGTTGTTGCAGAGGAAATGCCAAATGCACCAAAGGATGATGTATCCGTTAAAAGAATACTTGCTGGCATAGCTGCTGAGACTGCAATTTCAGAAGGAGCTAAGGTCGCAGGAACTGCATTAGGTGCTAAGTTGGGAACTGCTGGTGGGCCTACTTCTCCAGTTACCGTTCCTGCTGCGGCTACTATTGGTTATATTGGAGGTGTATTAAGTGGTGGTGTAGGTGGTTCTATTGCGGCACAAAAAATAGAAGGACAACCAAAGATTTCATGGGGACGAGTTGCGGCTGATACATTACTCAATGCGTTTCCGTTTGGAGAAGTAAAGAAAGGTCCTAGGATAGTTCAAGCCATATCTAAGAAAATAGCAGCTAGACCCATTGCTTCAAAGATGCTACTCGGTGGTGTAACCAGTCCCGCTGGATTAGCAGTTCAAAGTTTAGTTGATACTGGTGAACTACCAGGCAGACAACAGGTAGTAGCAACATCTGGTCTTGGAATTGTTTTAGGTGGGGCTTTGGGAATAACATCGAACCAAGCACAAAAATTACTTGGACGCATGGCTAATAGACCACCTAAATTGATAGATCAAATGATCAAAGATGGTGACGCAGGTGCTGTGGCATATGTGGATATGCTTACAAAAAATGTAGATCCACAAACTTTAAAAGATTCGATTACCCCATCTCAGTTTAAAAACTGGATTTTATCTGGTGAGCTAAAAGCCAAAGCGGTTCCGACTTCCATTGTTGGCAAGGACATAGCTCAAGAAATACGTGTTGGCAAATGGAGAGCGGAAGCTGGCAAAGATATTGGTAGTGTTCTATTGAAGAATGTTAATGATGCCATAGCTAATTCGCCTGATCCAGTGCAAGCTGAGAAGTTTGCAAACGATTATCTTCTTGGTGTTACTCAAAACATTCCAGTTGGAATGGAAAAAATGGCAGAACAACTTTCATTGGGACGCAAATATATTAGGGAATCTCAAGAGGAAATCCTAGCAAATCATTATAGTGGGCAGAAAGAAATCCCAGATGCAATGGTTAAGAAGATCGAGGATAGTTTAAATCAAGGTGATTATGTAACAAGAGCTTATAGATTCTTTGAGGATGGAGCTTATGTGCCATCTGAACAGCAATACAAATCGTTGATGAAACGACTAACTCAAGACGGATTAACTAGCGAACAAATTGATTCAAGAACTAAAAAGTTCATTAGAGAATATAAGCCACCGCAATATGAAATAGAACAAGTAAGAAGATTTCATGGAATAGAACCTGGTGGATTAGGAAAATCTAATGAAGCATATCAAAAAGATTTAAAAGCACTTTATACTCCAACCAATAAAACTATTGAAGCATTTAAAGATAAACTAGGAAATCAAAAAATGTCCGTTGAAGAAGCGGCACAATACATTACAGATTTAAATGCAAAGAAAGCTGGAACGCCTGATGAGATGGCACAATACATCTTCTCTCAAAACGCTGGTGTCTTAAAAAACAGAAAAGACCTAGCACCAGAATTAAGGGATTACCTTGGTGAATATGCTGATGTTGGATCTAAACTTGGCTTTACAGTTTCAAAACTTGCACGTTTGGCTTCGTATGATACGGCTGATTCTAAGATAGCACAAATGCTTTTTGATGCTGGATTGATTAAAGTTGCAGACGAAACAAGCCAGAATTTAGTTCCTATAACATTACGCAGAGGTGAAGCACATCTTGGCGATCAAAGACTTGTAGGATCACCCGAAGTTCAAACTGCACTAAACGAATTGTATGGGCAAAAAGCAGATGATCTAGCTGGTGATCTTGCAACTGTATCAATTAAAGATGCGTGGCAAACAGGAACATCTTTATCTAAAGCTGCCAAGGTTGTTTTCAATCCAGCTTCCTATGTAACAAACTTTGTTGGATCATTATTTAGCAATGCGACAATGGCAAACAATCCACTTAAAGGATTGAAGATGGGTGTTAAAGGAGGGTTCAGCCAATTTGCTAATGGCCCGTTACATTCTGTTGCTGGAATGAAAACCATTAAGGATATTGATTACTTCAAGGAATTAAAAGAAGTTGGGATGATGCCTTCATCTATGCAATTTGCAGACATTCAATCTGGACTTAAAGCTGGAAAACTTGGCACATTAACAAGTAAGATTATTGATCCAGTTGGCAAGGCTTATAGTATTCCAGATATTATGGCTAGGATTTCAGTATATGAAAACCAAAAATCTTTATTGAGAAAAGCTGCGGTTGGGGCAGACGAGAAAGAAATTCATAAGTTGGCAGCCGAGATGACCAACAATACATATATGAATTATGATATGCTTAACTCCAACTTAAAAACGCTTTCAAGGAATGGTATCCCATTAAGTCAATTTGCTTCATTCACGTTAGAGCTTGCAAGGACACAATTCAACCAAGGAAACATTGCCAGAAAAATGGTTAATGGTGAAATGGCAAAAGAACTATCAGCAAGACTTGGTGTTCAAGTTGATCCTAATGCACTTAAAAAAGAAGGTGTCAAAAGAATACTTGCAACAGCAGCGGTATATGGTGGTGGTGCTGCGGCGATAACTAGCTTTAACCGTGATTCTATAACCCCAGAACAAGAGAAGGCATTGCGAGAAACGGTTATTCAAGGATGGGATGAAAATGCCCCATTACTAATTAAAATGGATAAAGACGGTAAAGTTTATACCAAGAACGCAACATATTTAGTTCCACAAATGCAAGTAATCGCACCATTCATGTCAGCGTTTCGCGGGGAATCAATGGGTGACGCATTAAGCAAAATGGCTGAAACTGCTGGTGACGGTGTTCTTGAGAACGGTGGATTCATGTTCAAAGGAGTATCACAAGCATTGGCTAACTACGATAATGAAGCACAACGGAAAATAACTACTGATCCAACTCTTTACGGCAAGATTGTTGACCAAGCAGCATGGGCTGGCAAAGAACTTTTTGAACCAGGCTTTGTTCGTGAAGCTAAGAAAGCACAAGAGAACCCATTGGCTGTTACAGCTATGCGTATGGGTGGTATCAGGGTAAATGTTACAACAAAAGAAAAAGGTTTTGGTTTTAGATTGCGTGAGGTTCAATCCGATCTTGATACTGTCAAAGATCAACTTGCTACTGCAAGATATAGGGATACTGATAAGACTGGCAGGCTTCTTAA
>JBEASE010000081.1:0-6695 GCA_041162625.1 Bacteroidota bacterium
AGTTTACGGAAATCTTCAACGGCATTGTCTTTTTCAAGAATAGCAGCAACAATTGGTCCGCTACTCATGAACTCAACCAATTCACCATAGAAAGGTCTTTCTTTGTGTACAGCATAAAATTCACCTGCTTTTTCAGCTGATAGCTTTGTCAATTTCATGGCAACGATTTTGAAACCAGCTGCTTCAATGTGCTTGAGAATAGATCCAGTATGCCCGCTTGCAAAGGCATCTGGCTTAATCATGGTAAAAGTTCTGTTACTCATATCCTTGTTTTTTGGACTGCAAAGGTAAACCAAGACATTTCATCACCCAAGTAAAATGCCCTTTTAATTGGATTTCAGCTATTTGGATATTAAATTTGCAGTCCATCATGAAAGAAATTAGTCAAGTATTCGATTCGCTTAAGCCTACAGATCCAGTTGTTATCAACATGCACCAAAAGCCTGATCCTGATGCAATGGGTTCAGCCTTGGGACTTTATCACTTCATCAAGAAACTTGGAAACCCTGTGGTAGTGATTTCACCTACCAATTGGGCCGACTTTCTCAAATGGATGCCAGGAATTGAAGATGTAATTGATTTTGAAGCGAATGGTGAACTGGCAAGAAAATACCTTTCTTCAGCTAAATGGCTTTTTAGCCTCGACTACAACCATTTCAACAGAACCCGCTACATGGAGGGAATTTTGATCCAAATGGAATGTAAAAAGGTCTTGATTGATCACCACAGAGAGCCCCAAACAGAGTGTTTCGACTATGGCTATAGTGAGATTACCAAGAGTTCAACATCTGAAATGGTCTATGATTTCATTTTGATGTCAGGTAAAAAAGATCTGATTGACCAAGATATTGCAGCCTGTCTTTACGCAGGCGTAATGGCGGATACAGGATCTTTCAGGTTCTCATCTACTAGTCCGGATGTTCATAAAATGATCGCAGAACTTCAGAGCTACGACATCGACCACCCAAGGATTCACTCCAACGTGTACGATAACTTCCAAGAAAACAGACTTCGTTTTATTGGTCATGTGTTATTAAACAGGATGGAAATCATGTATGAGCACAATGCTGCTATTATAGCCATTCCAAAATCAGATATCCTGAAGTTTCATATCAAAACCGGTGATACGGAAGGATTGGTTAACTATCCCTTATCTATTCAGGGTATTGAAATGGCTGCTTTGTTAATTGATCGTGATGAAGAGAGAAAATGGTCTTTTAGAAGCAGAGAGAGCTTTGATTGTAATACCTTCGCAAGGAAATATTTTGAAGGCGGTGGTCATTTTAATGCTTCTGGTGGAAGAAGTAGCCTATCAGTTGAGGAAAATGTAAAGGCATTCAAAAAAGCTTTAATAGAATTTACATCTAAATAATAACAACAAATAAAATGAAAAAAACAGCACTGCTTTTAACAGCATTATCTCTTTTCATGCTCAATGCATGTACAAACATTGGGTTTGAAAAAACCAAATCTGGACTAGAATACAAAATCATAAAAGGTGATGGTAAAGGTGAATCTTTAGCACATGGTGATATTGTAAAATTTGAATACAGAATTACTTTCAAAGATTCAATGGTGATGAATTCATACGATTTCATGCCAGTTTACGACCAGGTAGACAGCGTAGGTCGTTACCATGATTTTTCTGAATTCTTGACTAAAATGAAAGTAGGGGACAGCGCAGTGAGTTTTCAACTACATGATTCATTGGAGAAAAATTCTCAGTTTGGCGTTCCTCCTTACATGAAGAAAGGTGACAAGCAGCAGATGACTATTAAAATTCTTGCAGTTTTCAAACCTAAGAATGGTAAGCAAGCTAGAGATTATGCAATTGATGACTATAATAGTGAAATGGATAAGTACAAGGGGCGTGAATTAGCTGAAATTGAGAAATATCTTCAATTGAAAAAAATCAATGCTGAAAAGGTAAACAATAACTTGTATGTAATCATTGATCAAGAAGGAACTGGTAAACAAGCCGACTCAGGCCAACTCGTTGGTATTAAATATAGCGGATATGGTTTTGATGGGAAATATTTTGATTCAAACACTGATTCTACACGTCAAACTTCACGTCATCCATTAGATACTTTCTTCTTTGTATCAAAGGCAGAAGGTGCTATTGCTGGTATGCTTGAAGGGATTACCAAATTTAAAAAAGGTTCTAAAGGTAGAATGTTCATCCCTTCAATCTTTGGTTATGGCCCACAAGGAAACCCACCTGCAATCAAACCAAATCAAAATTTAATTTTTGATGTTGAAGTTGTAGAAGTTAAAGATCTTGTAAGAGCTCCGATGCCACAAATGCAAAATGGGCGTAACTAATCCCAAAAAAAATACTCTAAAAAAGGAGCACAATAAGTGCTCCTTTTTTAATAGTTAGATTTTCTTTGAATTGTACATTTTAAAATATTCATAACCATTATCGCATTATTATAACTACACACCATTGGAATTTAGTGCGAACATGATTTTCTTTCCTATTTTTGCGGTGCTGTAAAGCTCTTACAATGAGTACAAACACAAATATACAATACGATCAAGCCTTAACTACTTGTAAGGATATCTTTCTTAAAAAGACAAAAGACTATGGCACATCATGGAGGTGTCTAAGAATTATATCTATTGCTGATCAGATTTTCATCAAGGCCATGAGGGTTAGAACCATTCAGGAAAAAAGAGTTCAAAAAGTGGAAGATGATATTGCTGCTGAGTTCAAGGGAATTGTGAATTATGGCATCATTGGATTGATCCAATTAGAAATTGGTGATAGCGAAGTACAAGAATTGAATGTAGGGGAGGTGGAAGCATTGTATAATCGAAATGCAGATTTTGCGAGAACTACCATGCTGGACAAAAATCACGATTATGGTGAAGCTTGGAGAGATATGAGTCAAGAAAGTTTTGCTGATCTTATCATTATGAAACTTGCAAGGGTTCGACAGATACTATCCAACGATGGAAAAACCATCATCAGCGAAGGTATTGATGCCAACTTTGTAGACATTATCAATTATGCCTTGTTTGGATTGATTCTTATTGGAGAAGGTAAACCTGGTCATTCATCTTAAAACGACTTACATGCGTTTGCTTTTAAATGCAATTAGAATATTTGTTGGTGTACTCTTTATTTTCAGTGGACTCATCAAGGCTAACGATCCGTTGGGATTGAGTTACAAGATGCAAGAGTTCTTTGAGATCTGGCACTTGGATTTCCTCAATGAATATACACTTGCATTTTCCATCCTTATGATTGCTTTTGAAATCATCGCTGGTTTTGCAGTCATTATTGGATGGCAGTTCAGATTATTCAGTTGGTTGTTGTTTTTGCTCATCATCTTTTTTACTTTCTTGACTGGCTATGCAGTTTTATCTGGAAAAATTAAAGAGTGCGGATGTTTTGGTGATTGTATCAAACTGACTGCAGAGCAGTCATTTACAAAGGACATCATATTATTTATATTAATTGGATTCTTGTTGATCAAAAGAGATCAGATTCAAGGATTTTTTGCCCCACTAACTTCTATCATACTTTTAATCTTGGTCACTATAGCATCTTTTGCGATGCAATGGTATGTATTGGAACATCTTCCTCTTTTTGATTGTCTTCCTTATAAGAAAGGAGTGGACATTGAAGAGAAAATGCAGATACCTGCTGGAGCAATTCCTGATAGCACAGTGATTAATTTCGTTTATCAGAAAGAGGGTAAAGAGGTTGAGTTTGATGCAGAACATTTCCCCGAAGATTTCAATGATAGTGCGTATACTTTTGTTAAACGATATGATAAGGTTGTCCGCAAAGGCAATGCAGAACCAACTATCAAAGATTTTGTCATCATGACTCCGTCTGGTGTTGATACAACAGCTGCTATTTTGGGAGATCCAAGAGAAATGTTGGTTTTGTTGGTTAGAAAACCCAGTGATAGTCCCGAAGATTGGATAGCATCCTTCCAAGAGATTGTCGTTTTTGTAAAAACTAACGACAGGCCACTGATTGCTATCACTCCTGCATTTGAAGAACTGACTGCTTTATTTTCTGCAAACAAAATAAACATCCCTGTTTTCAAAAGCGATTTGGTTGCAGTAAAAACTGCTGCAAGATCTAATCCGACTATTTATAAGATACAACAGGGTGTTATTTTAAATAAATGGGGAAGAGCAGATTTATTGCAGTCGATTAAATAAGGGTTAAGAAATCACTACTTCAGTAATGGTATCAGCACCCATTACTTCATTTACTCTTTCTTTGATTAGGTCTTTTTGAAAGACCAATTCGTTTTTGAGTGGTGCTACTGAAGTGTATATAAACAATGTTTTGTTTCTGATTTCAATTTTATCGGTGTAGTTAGCAATGGTCTTACCCATTATTTTTTCCCAATGGTCTTCCACACTCAGCGATTGAATTTGCTGTTTGATCCTGCTGGTTTCCAGGAATTTTTTTACTGCATCGCCTAAAGAAATTGCATCTGCCATTTACAATTGAATAAGATGGTAAGTTAAATCAAATTGATCAAGTGCTTTTGAAATCCTTTCTTTATGGGTATCCGTTAAAAAAACCTGTCCTTTGTTTTTTACACAGACCCATTCCAATAATTTTTCAAGTCGTTGTTGATCTAATTTTTCAAATACATCATCCAACAAAAGAATAGGTTCAAATCCAACATTGGCTTTTAAATATTCAAATTCAGCCAGCTTTATGGCAAACAACATGCTCTTACGCTGACCTTGAGAAGCCATTTGCTTGAAGGGGAGTCCGTTCATACTCAATTCCAAATCATCTTTATGAATACCCACGTTGGTCCTTTGTAAAATCAAATCTTTTTGACGGCTTAACAGCATATTTTCTTTATAACGCTCTATGCTTGTAGAAGGTGTATAAGCCAAATCCGGCTTTTCTTGTCCCTCTGAAATAAACGCAAATAGTTCAGCTACTGTCGGTATAAAAGCATCGAAAAATTTTGTTCTCCAATCAATTATTTTACTACCCAAACTAACCAACTGAAAATCGAATGTATCGAGCAAGGTAAAGTCAATACCATCCATTTCTTGACTTTTCAAATACCGGTTACGTTCTTGCAACACTTTCCCATATTGAATAAGCGTGTTGAGATAATCAGTATTGGTTTGAGAGAGGACAGTGTCAACCAATTTTCTTCTTTCCTCACTTGCACCTGTTATCAGAACAATATCGTCTGGGGCAACAAAAACAATTGGAAAACGACCAATATGAATTGAAAACGGAGAGATGATTTCCCCATCAAGTTTCAGCTCTTTTTTGTTGTTTTCTCTAAGCAGTAGAGCTATAGCTATGGCCTGATCATTTTTTTGAAATCCAGCATCGATTCTAAATCCTGCATTTCCAATTTCAACTGATTGTTGATCGGGTTTACTGAAATAACTTTTAGTAAAACAGAGATAGTAAATGGCATCCAACAGGTTGGTCTTTCCCTTTCCATTGGCCCCACAAATAGCAGTCACCCTCTTAGGGAAAGAGAATTTTGCGGAGCTGTAGTTCCGAAATTGAAGAAGGTTGATATGGGAAATTTGGAGCAAAATTTATGAGGATTGTAAAAATACACTAACCCACCAAAATTAATGGTAGAACATGCCCTGAAAAAGTCAGTTTTATGAATTTCGCAGTATATTTGCACATCTTTCAGAAAAAGATTCTTTTATCAAATATGGGTTCAATCAAATTCACTAAAGAAACCTACCTCTACTGGTACGAAATGATGCTTTTGCTCAGAAGGTTTGAGGAGAAATCTGGACAGCTTTATGGTATGCAGAAAATCAGAGGTTTTTGTCACCTTTATATAGGTCAGGAGGCATTGGCAGCGGGTTGTATGACCGCTACAAGGGCTGAAGATCCTTTTATTACTGCTTACCGCGACCACGGCTTGGCTCTGGCAAAAGGTATATCAGCCAACGCTTGTATGGCTGAATTGTATGGTAAGGCCACAGGTTGTTCAAAAGGGAAGGGGGGTAGCATGCACTTCTTTGGCTTAAAAGAGGCCTTTTTTGGAGGACATGGCATAGTTGGTGCCCAAATTGGAACAGGTGCTGGTTTAGCCTTTGCTGAACAGTACAAGGGGACTGATAATGTGAGCTTAACCTTCTTTGGAGATGGCGCTGCTCGTCAGGGTATGCTCCATGAAACCTTCAACCTTGCCATGCTTTGGAAGTTACCGGTCATTTTCATTTGCGAAAACAACAATTACGCAATGGGTACATCGGTAGAAAGAACGTCAAACGTAACAGATATCTATAAATTAGCTGATGCATACGAGATGCCCGCTGATATAGTGGATGGCATGAGTCCTGAAGCTGTTCACGAAGCAGTAGCCCGTGCGGTTAAGCGTGCAAGAGAAGGTGGTGGTCCAACCTTGTTAGAAATGAAAACCTACCGCTACAAAGGTCACTCTATGAGTGATCCTCAGAAATACCGTTCTAAGGACGAGGTAGAGGAATACAAAGAAAAAGACCCAATCGAGCATTGTAAAAATGTATTGCTCACTCAATTTGGTTTGGCAGAAAAAGAAATAGAAGTCATCAACGATAGAGTAAAAGATATTGTTGAAGAATCGGTTCGTTTTGCGGAAGAGAGTCCATGGCCAAGTGATGATGAGTTATTGAAAGATGTATACAAACAAGAAGATTATCCATTTATAGTTGACTAATTCAAATAAAAGTTCATG
>JBEASE010000149.1:0-3008 GCA_041162625.1 Bacteroidota bacterium
TCAATCCATTTGAGCACCTCGTCATTTGAATCGTAACTAATGATAGGAAGGACTGGACCAAAAATTTCCTCCTGCATTACAGTATCATTGATGGAAATACCTTCTAGAATTGTAGGTTCAATATAACAATCTGATTCATTGTGTCTTCCCCCTGTTACGATTTTCCCTTGTGAGAGATAAGATTGAATACTCTTAAATCTTTTTTTATTAATGATTCGCCCGAAGTCCTCACTCTTGGAAGGATCATCCCCAAACATTTGCTTGAAGTTGTTGGTAAGTTTGGCAACAAGCTCATCCTTAATAGATCGATGGACCAAAACATAATCTGGCGCAACACAAGTCTGTCCTGCATTCATCAATTTACTCCATGCAATTTTCTTGGCAGCATAATCGAGTGCTGCTGACTGATCTACTATACATGGACTTTTATTACCACCAAGCTCTAAAGTAACTGGCACTAGTTTTTTGGCAGCCATTTCCATAACTTTTTGGCCCACCCCAGTACTACCTGTAAAAAATACATGATCAAATCGGACCTCATTTAACATGGCTGGAATTACCTCTCCACCAATTCCCTGCACTACATGAATATAATTAGAGGAAAATGTTGTCGAAATGATATCCTCAATCACCATTGCAGTATGCGCAGCTTCTTCGGAAGGCTTGATAATGGCAGTATTACCTCCTGCAATGGCACTTACCAAAGGACTAATAGACAAGAAAAAAGGATAATTCCAAGGCGCGATGATCAATACAACCCCTAATGGATCGCGATAGATCCTGCTTGTTGATGGGAAAAACATTAAGGGTGTAGAAACTCTTTTAGGAGCTGCCCATGAAGAAAGATTACTAATGGCAAAGTCTATTTCCTTAATAACCTGACCTATTTCAGAACCAAATGCTTCGTATTTAGATTTACGCAAATCTTTGTACAAGGCATCATAAATTGCTTGCTCATGCATCAGGATAGCCGACTTCAATTTCTTGAGTTGCTTTATTCGAAAGGCAATCGACTTGGTATGCTGGTTATTAAAAAAACCAACCTGCGTTTCAAAGATTTCCTTGAAAGCATGTTGGTTTTCTATCGACTGATGTCTAACTGGTATTGTTGTAAGTGTTGAATCCATCTTAAAATATTGATATGAAACAATCAACAAGTAAGATAGTTCATTTTTACCTCATCCTAAAAACGCAGCACAACTCCAGCATTAACTAAATAATCAGCAAATGCAGCATCTCCCTTAAAATAGACTCCAGTTTTTTGGGTCCTTATTTTATCAGGTACACTTTGGGTTCTGTTGCGCTGAACAGATACCGGCAGATTGAAGAAATAGGTCACTTTGTTTTTCATATAACTCAGCCCGGGTTCTATAGCCACCACATATCCAGGTCTCCTAAATCCATTGCTGCCGCCAATCAAATCGACTGAGGGAATTCCATCTTTTCTGATACCTAGTGTACCAGTTAAATATTTTCCCATGTAACTTATCCCTGCACGATACATGTATTGATCAGCAACACTCATCACATTACTTCCATATGCAATACTCGCTGGTGTAGAAACTCCACCACGTGCAGTGGATACACCATTTTGTTCACGCGGATTAGCCATGTAGAAAAAGTTGCCATACAAAGACCAAGCATGATTAAAAGCATAATAACCGGACAACTCAAGAGAAATTCCTGTTCCGCCATCACCTAATTGTATCGACTGATCAACTGGACCCAATACTTTGGTTGTGTCATTTCGTACAAAATAATCACTGTAACGATAATCACCAGTCGGCAGCTTCAAACCCAATCCAGCCTGAACATTCCAGCGACTTGCCTTATATGGATCACGCAACCAATAATAACCTGCAAACCTGATATCGCCAATGCCAAAAGAATGGGTATTGTGTCTTGCTGAAGGCCCAGCAGTATTTCCACCATGCTCATACAACGAAGAACGTGCGTTGGAAATAATTGGAAGATTTACTGCTAAAGAAAAACGACTGTTGATATTCTTTTGAATAAAAAAATCAGTACTAAATGTATGATTAATTACCTCAGTACCGTTTTCAACTCTTTCCTTCTGTTCTGCCAATCCCACGAAATGTTTGTACGATTTAAAATACCTGTTATTGATGGTAAGGGACCAAGATGAAGTATCTACCGAGGTTTCATGATTGATACAAGATGCACTACCGAGTCCGCGAATAGCTACACAACCTTGTGATTTTACCTCTTGCGTAAAAAATAAAAAAGAAAAAAAAGATATAATTAATATTTGAATTCTCATAAATTATTTGATTAGTTTTTGAACAACTAACGTCCCCACTCGCTTTCCCATTGCACTGCCAGAATCCAAATCAAATCTATAATGTATACCCCCGTAGTATAGCCTAGAAATGCTAGCTTCCAGAGCGGCATCTCTAAATGATTTAATTTCTCTGTTGGCAATTCCAAACTCAAGTAATGAAGTATCTGTAAATGATATTTCATTTCCAAAAATGGAAGTCATTACTTCTGCTGCAGCAGCAGATATAGTTGAATGACCGCTTGTATAAGAAGGAAATGGAGGCGTTTGAATATAAGGATGCCAATCGCCTGATAATTTTTCATTGATAACTGTTTCAGGTCTTACATAATTACTTCTGTATTTTTCATCCCAGCAACTGATGAATCCATCGAACAATGCAATTGAACTCATAGCATAGGCATATACAGTAGTTGAAAAATTAGCTTTTGCTTTATGCGCTGCTATACCCACAATATTCATCCAATGTCCGGGTGGTGAAAACTTTTTAGTAGCAAACATTACGTGTCCTGATACATTCATCTTAAAAGGATTATCATCCCAAAAATCTGCAATGTGTTTTTGTTCTTCAGATAGCGAATCAACTGTATTCTTTACTTCTAACAAGGATTGATAGTAGACAGTATTTTTTTCAAGAGAAAAAACTGGAGGTCTACCTGGCATGCATTGTGAAGCTGAATCGAGTGCAAATGGTCTGATGGTTTTCCAA
>JBEASE010000082.1:0-11355 GCA_041162625.1 Bacteroidota bacterium
AAATTTGAGGAGTTGATGTCTCTTAACCATCTTTTTCTACCCATTAATGTTTCTACATAGCCCTTCTCTCTTGCGAAATTGATGGTGCTATCCATATAGTCGGTAATTCCAGAAAATTCTTTTTTGTAATTATCAATGATGGTTTTTGCTTCTGTTCTGCTGATGCCCAAATTGTCTGCCAAACCAAATGCTCCTTGTCCGTATATAATTCCAAAGTTCACACTCTTGGCCTTGTACCTCATTTCTTTGGTAACCTCTTCTTCTGCAACTCCATATACTTTAGCAGCCGTAGCGGTATGAATATCTTTACCTAATCTGAATGCTTCACACATATTAGGGTCACCGCTGATGGCAGCTACTACCCTTAATTCAATTTGTGAATAGTCGGCTGAAATCAATACATGATCTTTATCTCTAGGGATAAATGCTTTTCTAATTTCCTTACCCCTGTCGCTTCTGACTGGAATATTTTGGAGGTTGGGGTTGTTACTGGCCAATCTTCCAGTGACTGCCACTGCTTGTCCGTATGTAGTATGTACTCTTCCTGTTTTAGGATTAATCAGCTCAGGAAGTGCATCAACATAAGTCGATTTTAATTTTGTCAATTGTCTAAAAGCAAGAATATCTGAAACGATTGGGAACTGGTGTGCTAATTTTTGTAATACATCTTCTCCCGTTGCGTATTGTCCTGTTTTTGTTTTCTTTGCTTTAGGGTCTAGCATTAACTTTTCAAATAACACTTCACCCAATTGTTTTGGTGACGCAAGATTAAATCTAACACCTGCAGTTTTATACACAGCTTCCTCAGCAATTTTTGCTTCTTTTTCCAGTTCTTTTGAATACTCTTTTAAGAAGTCGATGTCAACCCTTACTCCCTCAAACTCCATGTCAGCCAGAACCTTGACCAATGGATTTTCTACCTCGATAAATACTTTTTCCACCTCTTTTTGTTTGAGTACTGGTTCAAACAATTGCTTCAATTGAAGTGTGATGTCTGCATCTTCACCTGCATATTCTTTTACTTTCTCAATTTCTACATCACGCATGTTGCCTTGCGTTTTACCTTTCTTCCCAATCAGTTCTTCTATGTGTACCGGCTCATAGCCTAAGTATTTTGCACTGAGTTGATCCATCCCTCTTTTCCCTTCCGGATCAATCACGTAATGAGCGAGCATGGTATCAAAAATTTCACCTTCAAGATCAATGTCGTGGTTTTTCAAAACAAGTAAGTCGTATTTGATATTTTGACCAATCCATTTTTTTGATGCATCACGAAACAATGGTAAAAACATTTTCAAAATATCCATTGTTTGTTTGCGGTCACTACTGCAAGGGATATAACTTGCGGTGCCGGGTTTAATTGAAAAACTTAACCCAACCAGTTCGGCTTGATTCGCATCTAAACTCGTTGTTTCTGTATCAAAGCAAATTTCTTTTTCTTTTAATAATGAATTAATCAGTTCATCAATTTTTTCTTTTGTATCAATCAGATCATATTGGTGAGGTGTATTGTGAATATTTTTTTCAACCAGCGGTTCATTATATTCTGCAGCTTCTACTTCAATATTAATTTCTGCAACAGCAACTGTTGTTCCTGCTCCACCAAATAAATCACCTTGGCTGGACCAGCAATGGGTATATCTTCACCGAGAATGCGTTTCCCAATTGTTCTGAATTCAAGATCAATAAATACTTCTTTAAGCGCTTCCTTGTTAGGTTCTTTTACTTTAAAGTTTTCTTCATGGAATTCAACTGGTACCGATGTGATAATGGTCGCTAGTTTTTTACTCATGATGGCTAAGTCTTTTCCTTGACGTACTTTTTCTCCTACCGCACCTTTTATATTACCTGAATTTTCTAATACATTTTCAAGGCTACCATATTCTGCTAATAGTTTAGCAGCAGTCTTTTCTCCTACACCTGGTATGCCAGGTATGTTGTCTACTGCATCACCCATCATCGCAAGAATATCAATTACTTGGTCAACTCGTTCGATATTCCATTTTTCACAAACTTCCTTTGGGCCAATTATTTCAAAATCTCCTCCTTGGTAAGGGGGCTTAAAAATTTTTATGTTATCGCTTACTAGCTGACCATAATCTTTATCTGGTGTAACCATGTAAACATCATATCCTTCTTTCTCTGCCTGTTTTGCCAATGTACCAATTACGTCATCGGCCTCAAATCCATCTGTTTCAATTATTGGTATGTTGAGCCCTTCAATAATTTTTTTGATATCAGGGATGGAAGCCAATAAATCTTCTGGTGCTTCTTGTCGATTGGCTTTGTAATCCGCAAAATCAGTATGACGTTCTGTGGGAGCAGCTGTATCAAAACATACAGCCATATGAGATGGCTTTTGTTTATTTAGTAAGTCGATTAATGCATTGGTAAAACCAAATTGAGCATTTGTATTTTTCCCTTTACTGGTGATCCTTGGACTTCTAATTAGTGCATAATAGGCACGAAAAATAAGGGCAAATGCGTCGAGCAGGAATAGCTTTTTTTCCATTTAACAAAGATAAGGGAATACCACCCCTCTCTCACCCGCCGAAGGCGGACTCGGAGCCCGTCATAAGCTAGAAGGGGAGTAATGAAAATGGGAAAGGGCGCAAAATTTATACTCCCTATGCCCTATTAACTTTTCCCTAGTATATAAGGTAACATCTGCCTCCAAGTTGGCCAATCATGGTGGATGTCATTTCCCCAAACATCAAGTTCATGAGGAATAGATTTGCTGTGAAGTACTCCTGAAAAACGTTTGTTGGCTTCTGGGTCTTCATGCGCACCACTTCCGGTAGCAATTATGATTTTGCCTTTCCGTATTTTCTCCAGCGTATCATGATCATGTAAATTGGGAATATAATGAGTGGGTGAATTAAAATACACTTGTTCATCATAATAACCATTTGTGTATTCCATCAAATCATACACACCACTCATGGCAATTACACCATTGATTAAATCTGGTCGTTTTAAAAACAAATTCATTGAGTGCAAGGCTCCAAAAGATGCACCACAGGTGATGATTGGGGTATCTTGTGAGGTCATATTCTTGATAAAAGGGACAACTTCATGATGAATATAATGATTGAACTGGTTGTGACGAATTGCTTTATGAGCACCCTCCATTTGTTTGTTCATCCAACTTTCTGTGTTTATGCTGTTCACAGAAAAGATTTTTATTTTTCCATCGTTGATGAAAGGAGTTAATGTATTAATCAATTCAAATCTTTCGTATTCAAGATAATCAGCAGCTGCAGTTGGAATCATCAATAAGGCAAACCCATAATGTCCATAGACTGCTATAGGCATTTCTTTGTCAAGCGATGGGCTATACCACTGATGAATCTCTCTGATCATATGATTAAGGTACAATTTTTAAAATACCGCGCATCACAGATGCATGTCCTGGATAAGTACAAAGGAACATGTACTCTCCTGGCTTTGTTGGGGCAATAAAATAAATTGATTCACTGCTATCTGGTTCTAATAGTGAAGTGTGAAACAATACTTTAGAAGAATTAGGTACATAATACATTTCTGACCCTTTTAATCCGAGATTAAGAGCAAGTTTTCCAATTTCATCACCAGCACCGGGAACAACAACTACAACATTGTGTGTCATATCGTCATTGTTATTGAATACCAATCTTATTTTAGATCCTGCTTTTACTTCAAACTGCGCAATATCATATTTTAAACCTGGCTTGGTTCCTAATTTTAATACTTGATCAGGTTGTTTCCAATCTGCTGGCATGGATGTCTGTCGCTTCTTCATTGGAGAAGTAGGTTTTACAACATTGACTTTTGCAGGTTCATGGTGCATACCTGCATGTGATTTAACACGTTGATCTTCTTTTAAGATTGTCTTTGCACCATCAGGAATATTATTTAATGTGTAGTAAGCAAAATCATGTAATAACGATTTCTTATCTATCGATGTTAATTCCTTTACTTTGATTTCATGGATATAGCCTTCCAGTAAACTATCCAAAACTAGTTTTACTTTTCTACCATCTTCAGATGGAACGATACCTAGAATTTTTCTATTTCTGTTATTGATAATAGGGCTACCATAATTATGGTGGTACATGTAGGTGAAACTGTTGATGGAATACAGCATTGGATTTTTCAACTTACTTGCTTCCACGGGCATGGTAAATTCAATTTCAAACCCATCAGGCATTGCTTTGATATCTTTCATTTCGAATGGTGTTTCACCATTCCAAACCAATCTTTGTAAAGCATATTCTGCTTTCCCTGTACTAGCCCATCCTCTACTAGTCATACCAGCAAACATTGATCCATCCAGTCCCCATCTAAGTCGCAATAATCCAGAGGCGAATCCTTCAAAAAAAGGATAGCAAGCGCCTTGGTATTTTCCTTTTACTTTTTCAAGCGACATGCGCATGATTTTAGAGTGACCTTGATCAGCTACAAAGTATTGTCCCGTGAAAGGACCAAAAGCACCATTGGTATTATCTTCTAATACATCTGCTGTAGAAATACCCATTAAAGTATGTGGAAACCAAACTGCAGGAAGTTTTAATGCTTTGATTTTTTTAGCTGCCTCATGCATAGGCTGGCCATTATCAACAATTTTTAAATCTTCTTTTGTTAGACTGAGTGGCGACTCAGGTTCTTTGGTCCAATTTAATCCACCTGCATTACCTGCAAAATCTCCTTTTTCTAAATGAGTAACCCTACCACTACCTACCCAATCTCCTTGGTTCTCTGCATAGAAAACATCATTGTTGCTGTTGATTGTAAAGCCAGCTGGTGAACGGAGTCCCGTTGCAATTGGTTCTTGTTGTCCGTTCTCTTTTATCTTCATCAACCATCCATGCCATTTACCTAATCCATCACCATAACCTACCCAAGCAACATTGAGTGTAACATACATGTCACCTTGTTTGTCAAAAACAGGGCCATAGGCATACTCATGATAATTACCACTTAATTGAAATAGGCTTATTGGTGTAAATGTATCTGCTTTCCCATCACCATCTTTATCTTCAATCTTTGTCAATTCTCCTCTTTGCGTACAATAGAATGCACCGTCTTTGTATGCTAGCCCCAATACTTCATGAAGACCTGAAGCAAACTTTGTAAAATATGTTGTTCCTGTACCATATGCATTTTGAATAATCCAAATTTCTCCTCTTCTTGTAGATGCTGCAATTCTTCCGTCGGGCAATACAGCAATTCCACCTACTTCGAGCTTTACATCTTGTGGAATAGCAATCGTTTTCAAAGAGTAGAAATCCATCTCAGATTGCATTGCTGTTTGCTGTGCACTAACGTTCATTAGGCCAATACCTAAAACAAGGGCACAAGTACTTATTAATTTATGCATATGGAAGTATTTCATGAGTGCGCATTTTTCATATCGTGAATAAATTCTTCAAGCATTAGTTTGGTAACGCCAGGCATACAGATTACATGTGAAACTTCATAATCACTTGCTAATTGCCATTTTTTACAGATAGCATCAGTAGCTCGAGGGAAAACAACAGTGAATGAATTTTCGTTTGTCCATGCTTTCACACCAATTTTATTAAGTTCATCTTTTAAGAAAATAGCATGTTCAATACATTGTTTTGCTTTATTGCGAATTCCCTCTTTCCCCCATTTTTGAATCTTGTACCACATCGCCAAAGCATTAAATCCACTGCGTGATCCTGTAATAGTTGTATCTAGTGATCCAATATAATTGATAGATTTTCCTATTCTTTCTTTGTAAGATTTTTTAACCATTACAATACCATTGGTAATAGGTGAACCAAAAAATTTATGTCCAGATATGGCTACACTATCAGCACCATGTGCGAAGTCAAAATCATGATATCCAAGTGCTGGAAGGTAAGAGCCACAGAGGGCTGCATCTGAATGGATATAAGAACTTTTTATTGCATA
This sequence comes from Bacteroidota bacterium, assembly GCA_041162625.1. Taxonomy (GTDB): domain Bacteria; phylum Bacteroidota; class Bacteroidia; order Chitinophagales; family Chitinophagaceae; genus Pollutibacter. The sequence continues at coordinate 5,920 of JBEASE010000082.1, forward strand.
TTTTTTCAAAGTTTTTACAATAGTAGGAACATGATCTTTTGCTTCGGTCATGGTAGTTCCAATATTGGCAAGAACAATGACTGAACGATGTCTGTTCATTTGAATAGTTTCACCAAGATCATTATAGTCCATTTCGCCATTTGGTTGTGATCTAACGACGATACTGTCCATATTCAAGAGATGAATATTTTTTTGAATACTATAATGTGTTGCTTCAGAATAGTATACGACCCCGTTAGGATAGAGTTCTCTTGCAAGGTATAAGGCATAAAGGTTGCCTTCAGATCCACCACTGGTTACGTAACCCCAATAATTATTTTTTGGTGCATTGAAATAATCTGCATAAAAATCAATTACTTCTCTTTCAAATTCTTTAGAACACATATCGTTTGATTGATTAAATGGGTCTCCAACATTGTTTAGACTATAATCTAAAAATGGGTATAACTCTGTATAATCATAATCTCTACCCGCAGGATAGCCAATATAAGTATTCGATCTTACTTTTATTTTTTCTAAAAATTCCTCTAGTCTTTTTATCATAGTTATATAATTACCAAATAATAGAATAGGTAATCTTGGTTGTTATTGGTACAAGTAAAACTTGCTGACCAAGATAATTTTCAATGCTTGTTTTAATTGATGGATCAACAGAAATAAAATAACGGTGATCGCCAACTATATATAAACCATTTCCCATTGACCTAATAGATGGATCTTGTGCAATTCTTATAAAATTATTTTCAGTTGTTCCATCAATTGTTATTGTTCTTTTTAGTCCATTTCTATTTTCAAGTACACGAAGTTGATCGGTAATTTTTTGTTGCTTATACTCATATTTAAAAGTAGGCAGACCCGAAACATCTAAAGAATAACCCTTGTAGGTATAAGCAGTAATTGAATCTTTTGTTGTTGTTGGTTCATAAACTGGGCAATTGCCAGCCAGTGTTATGGCTGCACCTAATGCAGTTGCAGTTTGTGGTTCACCACGTTCATACCACATTTCTGTAGCATTTAAAAAATCCCCCTTCCATACTTGTAATAATCCTCCTTGTAACAAATCATAGGAGTAGTGCACTTGGTGAGGATCTCCAACTGAAACTACATGTGTAAGTTTTTTATTATTGTGTTCCATGAAGGAGCGGACAATTTCAGGCGCATTGGTAGATTGAACTGCTATCAATGGAGCAGGCACTCTTTCTGGCATTGATGCTGGTGAGTGTAAAGCCACTGCCCTTGAGTTTGGCTTTTCAATGAAAAGAGAGAGCCCTGGTGACGACCAATTCAAATCCTTATTGATCCATAATTTAAATTGATGGTTTCCAGCTTCAAGATGTGTAGAAGCTGTAACAGGATAGCCCCCGAGATGATTCCAGGTGGATGGTATTACCGCTTTATCATCTATTTCCAGACTTGCTTCACCACTGTACAACATAGAAAAAGTATAATTGTCTTTAACCGGTACATTTAACTTCCCTTCAAATTGTAGGAAGAAAAGGTCTCTTGCTGATGCTAATCGAGAATCAAGTGAATTTGCTGTACCAGCACTTGTGGGTTTTGTTTTTATAGCTTGTTCAGGCGTTTTGGCAGATTTTTCATAATAAGCATAATTGAGATTTGATAATGAAACTTTTAGTTCTTCCTGAGGTGCATATTTGATATTCTTGATAGCGATTACTCCATGATCTCCCTGAAATGAAATTGGTCCATATGCTTTTTCATCTTCAAACTGTGCACCTCTAGATGGTCCGCTTAAAAAAATATTTTCATGAAGCGTAATGCCATTGAGTTTAACATAGTTAAATTTAGCAGACATTATTTTTTTTCCAGAAGCATCGAACCTAGGCGATTGGAAAGAAATTTCCATATGGTTCCAAATACCAGGAGCAAAGCATGCATTTTTTAGTGGTGCTTTACCATCATAACCACTTCCTTTTTCTCCTCTTTCGTATATACCACCCATGTCATTGAATTTAGGTAGTTGAACACCCCAACTATCGGCTATTTGAATACCATATCTTGATTGGAGAAATACGCGTGATCTTCCACCTTTTGGGATCATGAAATCAAATTCAAGTACAAGATCTCCATGTTCCATTGTAGTTTGAATAGGTGCACCTGTTCTATAATGCTTTGCATACACAAAATCATTCAATAAAATACCATCGCCAGCTGCAGTTTGTAAGTGTATCTGAGTAAGCAGATGTTACGGCCCCTACTATTTTCCATTGTTCACCTTTAGTGTTGAAAGCATTTAGGGAAGAAAGAGAGAGGTTATTTAATCTGGGTTTTACATTCTGGCCTAATGCTATTATGCAGGAACAAAAAATTCCCAATACAATCATGGCGAGCTTACGTTGCATGCAGTTTCGTTTATGTGTTGAAATTAATCAATAATCAGTAATTCAGGCTTTGTAGGTTCAGACGTTCGACTTTAATCCGTCTAATTTTCCTTTTGCTTCAAACATTAGATCTCTTAGGCGTGCAGCTTCCATGAAATCAAGGTCTTTTGCTGCTTTTTCCATGCTCTTTTTCAGTTTCTGGATGTGCTTTTCCAATTGTGGGATGGTGATGTAATCGGATTGCTCTTCTGCTACTATGCTGCTCTCATGATCTTCCGTCATAGCTACCAGTAAATTATTTTCATCATATCCTTTGATGTCTAGCACTGAAGTTTGTGCAAACACCTGTTCCTTACTCTTTGATATTGTTGTAGGAGTAATATTATGTTTCAGGTTGTACTCTATTTGTTTTGCTCTTCTTCTCTCAGTTTCATCCATAGTTTTTTGCATGCTTCCGGTAATTTTATCTGCATAAAAAATTACCCTGCCATCTATGTTACGTGCAGCGCGACCAGCAGTTTGGGTTAGTGATTTTTCGTTTCTCAAATACCCTTCTTTGTCGGCATCTAAAATAGCAACAAGAGAAACCTCTGGAAGATCCAGTCCCTCTCTCAACAAATTAACACCAACCAATACATCAATTTCACCAAGACGCAATTGTCTTAATATTTCTACTCTATCTAGCGTGTCAACTTCGCTGTGAATATATTTCGATTTGATTTGAATTCTTTGTAGGTATTTATCCATTTCTTCTGCCATTCTTTTGGTCAGCGTGGTGACTAATACCCTATCACCCTTCTTGACTGTTTTATCGATTTCATCAAGTAGATCATCAACCTGATTAATACTCGGTCTAACTTCAATTGGTGGATCAAGTAAACCTGTTGGCCGAACTACTTGCTCCACAACTACTCCTTCTGTTTTCTGTAATTCATATTCACCCGGAGTTGCAGAAACATAGATGACTTGGTTCATCATCTCTTCAAATTCATTGAAATTGAGTGGCCGGTTATCGAGTGCTGCAGGAAGCCTGAATCCATAATCTACCAATGTAAGTTTTCTACTTCTGTCTCCCCCATACATGCCACTCACTTGTGGTATTGTTTGATGGCTTTCATCAATAACACAAAGAAAATCTTTTGGAAAATAATCGAGCAAACAGAAGGGCCTTGCGCCTGGTGCTCTTCGATCAAAAAATCTGGAATAATTTTCTATCCCATTACAATAGCCCAGTTCTTTGATCATTTCAATATCAAAGTTTACACGCTCGCTTAATCGTTGAGCTTCGATGTATTTTCCAGAGGCCTTGAAATATTCAACTTGTTTAGTCATTTCGTCAATGATTTCTGAAATGACCTGGTTGATGATTTCTTTAGGTGCAAGATAGAGATTGGCAGGGAAGATGGCGGCATTATCGACTGACCCAATTCTTTTACCTGTTGTTATTTCAAGTGTATCAATTGATTCAATTTCATCTCCAAAAAAAGTGATGCGATAGCCAAAGTCAACGTAAGGTAAGTTGATATCAACCGTATCTCCTTTTACCCTGAAACTACCTCTCTTAAAATCTATTTGTGTTCTGTGGTAAAGTGAGTTAACCAATGCATGCAGAAATCCTTGTCGGCTAATCACTTGTCCTTTATGAATCCTCACGATACCGTTTTCGAATTCTGTTGGATTACCCATACCATATATACAACTTACAGAGGCTACAACAATTATATCTCTTCGTCCGCTCAACAACTCTGAAGTTGCTTGCAGCCTTAGCTTATCGAGCTCCTCATTTATAGCTAGATCTTTTTCAATATAGGTATCACTTACGGGCATGTACGCTTCCGGCTGGTAGTAGTCGTAATACGAAACAAAATACCCCACTGCATTTTCAGGGAAAAACTGTTTGAGTTCTCCATACAGTTGGGCAACCAATGTTTTGTTGTGTGTTAATACAAGGGTTGGTCGTTGTACTTGTTGAATGACATTGGCTATGGTGAATGTTTTACCAGAACCGGTAACACCAAGAAGTGTTTGATATTGTTCGCCTTCGTTTAACCCCTCAACCAATTGTCTGATGGCTTCGGGTTGGTCACCAGCTGGACTATAAGGGGCATGAAGTTGAAATGGCATTCCCCAAAATTACTTCAATTTATTGCTTGAATCTTTCAGGATGTTTGTCGTCGTGTTCGGTGACCGACTGAAAGTAGGTTCCTAATTTGATCAACTCTTCTTCTCTAAATAGATTAGAAATAAAGGTTATGCTGTTTGGAATACCCTGTTTTGAAAATCCAATGGGCATGCAAAGGGCAGGATGGCCAGTGAGATTGGTAATAGCCAGCTGACGGTTACCAAAACTTGGGGTAATGATTACATCCCAAGGCTCCATAGCCTCATTCATTTTTTGCATTAAAATACTACGATGCCTATTGGCATTTACATATTCCACGGCTGGTATCAAACGAGATACCCTAAAGTAATTCGGCCAATCGAATCTGGTTTGTCGCGTCATTTGATCATCCAATCCTATTCTTGTGAACTCATCAAAAGCCGCTGCCGCTTCTGCGCCAATGACCAATCCGATGAGGTCAAATTTATATACATCCGTGTCAGGCAAAATCATTGGGGAGATGGTTATCCCCTGTTCTCTGAGCACCTTAATAACACCCCATTCTTGGGAAGTAGCAGTGTCTAAACGTTCAAAATGATTCTTGGCATAGGCAATTTTCAAATCTTTTACTCCGCGTTTATTACTGAGATTAAAAACTCTATTCACCGCACTTAAGTCATTTCCATCGGTACCATGAATAAAACTAAAAACAGTCGCTGCATCTTCAGCACTTCTACAAATTGGTCCAACTTTATCTAGGCTCCAGCTGAGTGTCATGGCTCCTGATCTGCTTACACTACCGAAGGTGGGGCGTAAACCTGTCGCTCCACAGGTAGAGCTTGGGGAGATTATTGACCCAAGTGTTTCCGTGCCAATAGCAAAAGGAATGAGTCCCGCTACCGTAGCTGAAGCTGAGCCAGCGGATGAACCGCTTGAGCCGAAGTTGAGGTTCCATGGATTTTTGGTTCTACCGCCAAACCAATAATCGCCCAT
>JBEASE010000028.1:0-22611 GCA_041162625.1 Bacteroidota bacterium
CGCGCACTTGAAGTTAGTGGGGGGAACAATTATGTGATCAAGAACAACATATTTGCTAATAATGGTGGCGGATATGCAGCGTATTATAGTGCATTGCCCTCCATAAAGGATGTAGACTACAACAACTATTACAGTAAAGGAACAAGTTTTGGTTATTTTAATGGCTCCTCTATTAATGATTTGGGAAGTTGGTCGAGAACATTTATAGCGGATATAAATTCAAAAAATATCAATCCAAATTTCAAAAGTGATACAGCACTTTTGCCATTCCAAAAACAATTTAATGGAGCTGGTATTGCAACAGCCGGTATCTTATTGGATATTGATGGGGAAATACGGAACCAGCAAGCACCTGATATTGGTGCTCAAGAGTTTATGGTTGACTTTGGTGTGAATAGACTTATTAATCCTACAAATGAATGTAAACAATCTGCAACAACACCCATTACTGTATTTTTAAGGCAATTTGGCGACATACCATTTATTGATTTAAAACTTGCCTATCAAGTAAATAATGGACCAATTTTTAGGGATACCATACCAGGTTCTATAAGTAATGATTTGGAATTTACATTTAAGCAAACACAAGATCTTTCTTTAAATGGTTCATATGTCTTCAAAATATGGCTTGTAGAAAATGGGGATGATAATTTAAATAATGATACATTAACTGTTATCCGACAAAATAAAGATTTGCCTATTGTTGACTTCACAGCTAATGCTCAGTGTGCTGGAACCGCTGTATCATTTATAGGCACAGCATCGATTGCATCAGGTTTTATTGATAGACTCGAATGGGATTTTGGTGATTCAACAATTGGTGTTGGATACACACCAAAGCATATTTATGATACATCAGGTAGTTATCTGGTAACTTTAAGAGCATATAGCGATCAGGGTTGTTATGGTGAAGTAAAAAAATCAATTGAATTGACGCCAACACCTATTGCGAAGTTTGATATTAAGGATGTTTGTTTTGGGGTACCTATTGCGCCAATTAATTTGACTACAGTACAACCAGGAATTTCAACAGTTAGTTATCAATGGAAATTTGGGGATGGTAATTCTTCAACATTATTTCAGCCAACACATTTATACCGTTTAGCTGATACATTTGATGTTACACTAACAGCACAAGCTGAAAATGGATGTATTGATAGTATTGTTAAACAAGTAATTGTATTTGACTTTAAAAGCAATTCATATAGGTTAATTAAGCCTTCTCAAAGATTTATCTGTGAAGGTACGCCTGTTAGACTTGCGGCAGTAGGTGCAACAAAATATCAATGGTACCTTGATGGTATTCAGATACCAGGTGCAGTCGATTCTGTTTATGACGCGACCAAAGCTGGTATTTATAGTGTTAGTTACTTTAACCAGGTAGGATGTAGCACGGCAGGAACAGATACACTGAGTCTAAGTTTGGTAAAGGCGCCTCAGGCAAATTTCAGTAATGATATTTTTTGTTCAGGTACTCCAATAAAGTTCACTAATAAAAGTGTTGTAGATCCATTGTCAATACCTACATATTTATGGGACTTTGGTGAAGGCTCTACAAAATCATCAGCTTTCAGTCCATTATATACCTATAAAACAGGAGGAGTTTATTCGGTTTCATTGGTTGTAAGTACTAATAATTGTATCAACCATAGTGATACTGTTACTCGGGAATTAGTAATCGAAAACCCTATACCTCCGACTAGGTATGGGCCAGTATCAGGGGTATTAAATTCTCAAAAGGAATTATTTGCAAGAGAGATTGGTATTAAATATGAATGGTTGCCTTCTACACAGTTGAGTAATCCATCGATTTATAATCCAATAGCCACCATAGTAAAAGAGCAAGAGTATCTAGTACGCATAACAAATGCAGCAGGCTGTATCACAGTTGATACAGTCAAAGTACTGATTTTCGATAGCTACGATATTTTTGTTCCACGCGCATTTACTCCTAATGGGGATGGGTATAATGACAGATTGTATCCATTTAAGGTGGGGATTAAAACAATGCTTGTTTTCAAAATTTATGATCGTTTAGGAAATTTGATTTATGACAATAAAAATGCTGGTAGTGCAGATGGATGGGACGGAACATTTATGGGACGTAAATTACCTTATGGCGTTTTTATATGGGTAGCGGAAGGAATCGCAGAAAATGGTCAGTTGATCCGACGAACAGGAAGTACTGCTCTGATTCGATGAATAATAAAAAAATCCCGTCAACCATTTGACGGGATTTTTGTTGCTGTAGGGGGAGGGATCGAACCTCCACGAGGCAGTTAGCTATAGCGCAAAGTTTCAGTGGTCGACCCTGGTCGCCTCTTGCGAGACGGCTCTACACTACGTTTGTCCTGTTATCCTCACCCTCGAGACAAGAGGGTATGTCTGCCGAAAATTTCATCACCCCACAGTGGTAAAGAACTGATGCAAATTTAATAAATAAGCATATTTCTTGATAATATTTCAAGAAATATTTTTTATTTATTGAAAATATTCAATAAATTGCACCTTTATTTGAATTGATTATAAAACAGATAACGATTATGCCTTCTAAATTAAATCTTGACAAACTCGATCTCCAGATCATCCAGATCATGATGCAGGATGCTGGTATTTCTTATGCCGATCTTGGTAAGCAACTTTTTGTTTCAGGCGGTACCATTCACGTGCGTATAAAAAAACTGCAAGAAATTGGTATTGTTAAAGGTACGAAATTGAATGTTGATCTCAAATTATTAGGGTATGACATCACTGCTTTTGTAGGTATTTATTTGGAGAAGAGTTCATTGTACGATCAAGTTGCTGAAGATTTGAAGCAGATTCCTGAAATCGTTCGTCTCAATTATACTACAGGCAACTACTCCATGTTCATTGAAGTAGTAGCACGAGATATCAACCAGTTGAAATTTGTTTTGCATGATCAATTGCAAAAAATCAAAGGCATCGAGAGAACCGAGACCTTGATTTCATTGGATGAGAGTTTTAATAGAAATGTTCCTGTTGCAGGTTAAATCGTTAACGGTTAACTGTTAACCGTCCTTTCCATTCATAGCTTTTGAAAAAACTCAGACTTGCTGATATCGTTGTATAGATGATATGAAATGGTTGTGCAAGGATGAACCAAGGCAATAAGTATTGCTTGTTAAAAAATCTGGCTACTCTTATCATAAAGGGATACTCAAATATGGTTTTGATCAAAAGCAAGAGCAATACTGATTGTAAATAATACAAATCAAATAAACTCATTATGGTAAGCGACAATAAACCAAGGTTTACCAAGTATACCAAAAGCAAAACAAGTTTGATATTTGTATTCTTATAGCTAGTCGATTTACTAGCCCAACGAATTCTTTGTTGTATAAATGCTTTCAAACCTGCAGCTGGCAGTGTTTCTACAATAGCATCTTGAGAAAAGCAATACTTCACTTTACCAGGATAAGCAGCATCAATCTTTTCCATCAACAACATGTCATCGCCAGTTGGAATCTGATCAATACCTTCAAAACCATTGACTTTTTCAAAAGCCTCTTTGGTGTACAACAGGTTAGCGCCATTGCACATGTTGAAAAGCTGTTTGCTGACAGCAGCAATCGTAATTCCTTGTAGTGCGAGGAAGTCGAGCGACTGCAACCTTTCTAAAAAATTATTTTCTTTGGTATACTTCACCGGAGCAGCAACAAAAACTGCATCATGTTCGCTTCGATAATTAAGTAAAGTATTCAGCCAATTCTTAGGGTAAGTACAATCGGCATCGGTCGTAATAATTATGGGATGTATTGCACCTGCTATACCCTTGCTTAATGCCGCTTTTTTTCCTCCTACTTCAGCACTCAGCTGTAATAACCTCACTCCCTTGTCCGAGTAAGATTTTACAATAGCAGCTGTGTCATCTGCGGAACCATCATCTACGACAATAATTTCAAATTGATTGCTAGGCAAAGATTGCAGTAATAAGGAATCAAGGCAGCGACCAATATTAGTCGATTCGTTTCGGGCTGGGATTACGATTGTCGCTTTATCACTAGAAACGGAAACAGATTTGTAGTAGGGAAGCAGCATGAGAATACGGTTAGCACGACCAATAATCATCCTGTACAAAGCCAAAAGCACCACATTTATTATAAGCAAAACCATATCGCTATTTTGGGCATGAACCGAACGTTAAATTTCATCATTTCTTGCCGAAAAGATTTTTTTGGTCGTGGGAATTTCTTAACTTTAAATAGTTGCATAACTAACTATATGCCCAACAACCAATTTAGAAGAGGAGAATTGTACAGTTTTATAACTGGAATGGCATCGACTGCTATTGCACGTCGTTTGCAAAAGAATTTCAAGCAAGAGGGAATTGAAATCACTATCGAACAATGGAGTGTCTTGTATCATCTCTGGAAAAAAGATGGGATTAGTCAGCAAGATTTGTGTAACGCTTCTTTTAGGGATAAACCAAGTATAACACGATTGGTTGATAACCTTGAAAAATTGAAATTGGTAAAACGTGTGCCTTCGCAAACGGACAGAAGATCTAATTCTATCATGCTGACTGAAGCTGCAAAGAAATTGCAGGAGAAGACAATGGAGATTGCTTCAAAAACTTTGAATGAAGCATTAGATGGTGTAGATGCAGCAGATGTAGAGACCGCAAAAAAAGTTTTACAACAAGTATATGATAACCTCAAATAAAAAAACATTAAAATAAAGTTTATGGAAGCAGTAAACAAAACACTACATGTGATGAAAGGAGGCGGTTCATTAACTACTGAATCATTGCCTTCTGAAACCTTCATACCAGAAGATTTTACTGAAGAACAGAAAATGATGATGGACATGTGCCATCAGTTTTTAGAAACTGAAGTTTATCCATTGCTTGATAGGATTGATAAAATGGAAACCGGACTAATGCCAAAGCTCATGGAGAAAGCAGGGGAGATGGGTCTACTAGGGATCTCAATTCCTGAGTCATATGGTGGATTAGGAAAAGATTTTATGTCAGCAATCATCGTTGCAGAAGGCTTAGGTGCAGGACATTCATTTTCAGTGGGACAATCCGCTCATACGTGTATTGGTACATTACCAATTTTATATTTTGGCACAGAAGCACAAAAAGAAAAATACATTCCTAATCTTGCGAGTGGTGTTTGGAAAGGTGCTTATGGTTTAACAGAACCCAACAGTGGTAGTGATGCGTTGAGTGCAAAATCGACAGCTAAGTTGAGTGAAGATGGGAAGCATTATATTTTAAACGGACAAAAATGTTGGATCACCAATGGTGGTTTTGCTGATGTCTATACTGTATTTGCAAAGGTGGATGGAGTTCATTTCACTGGCTTCATACTTGAACGTGGCATGGAAGGATTCACACAAGGTCCGGAAGAACACAAAATGGGAATCAAAGGATCTTCTACTGTTCAATTGTATTTTCAAGATTGTAAAGTACCAGTGGAGAATGTATTAGGTGAAGTAGGGAAGGGCCATGTGATTGCTTTTAATATTTTGAATATTGGTCGTTTAAAACTTTGTGCAGCAACATTGGGTGGTGCAAAAAAATGTTTAGAACAAACTATTCAGTACGCTAAGACAAGAGAACAATTTAAAAAACCAATTGCAGAATTTGGCGCTATTCAACAGAAGTTGGCGGAGATGACTATTCGTAATTGGGTAGCCGAAGCAGGGCTCTATCGCGCGTCTATGTGGATTCAAGAGAAAGAAGAAGAATTACTTGCTGCTGGTAAGCCTGTCAACGAAGCATTGTTGGCTGCTGCAGAAGAATACGCAATTGAATGTGCAATGATCAAAGTATTTGGATCAGAGTTGTTGGATTATGTGGTAGATGAATCTTTACAAGTGCATGGTGGAAACGGATTTAGTGATGAGTACAATGTTTCAAGAGCTTATCGTGATAGCAGGATTAATCGTATTTATGAAGGGACCAATGAAATCAATCGCTTGCTGACTGTCGACATGGTTTTGAAACGCGCCATGAAAGGTCGCCTTGATTTAATGGGTCCCGCTATGGCTGTCCAGAAAGAGTTGATGAGCATACCAGATTTTGGAAGTTCAGATGATACGCCATTTGCAGAAGAACGTAAAGCGATTCAACAATTCAAAAAATCAATTCTCATGGTTGCCGGTGCAGCTGTTCAGAAGCTCATGATGAAATTAGAATCTGAACAAGAAATCTTGATGCACATTGCAGACATGGCAATAGAAACTTTCCATGCAGAGAGCGGTATGTTACGTGCGATGAAACTAGTAGAACAAAAAGGAGAAGCCAATGTGGCTTATGAATTGGATATCGCAAGGACGTACTTGTATGATGCGGCAGACAAAATCAATAAATCTGGTAAAGATGCAATCAATGCATTTGCAGCTGGTGATGAGCAAAGAATGATGCTATTAGGCTTGAAGCGTTTTACCAAAGTTGCTCCTTTTAATACAAAGGATGCCAGAAGAAGAATTGCAGCTACATTATAATTTACTTCTAAGCTATGTTTACATAAAAAAAGACCGGCGTAAGCTGGTCTTTGCTGTTTCAATTGGACACTGACACCATTTGATTAGCTGGATTTCTGGAGACCAGAATAATATTTACTAATATCAGTAACGCCTTTTTTTGATTCTTCAGGCGTATTAGATAAAGTGAAGTTTTCCCACTGTGCAAAACCTGCATGCAAGGCATTGATTTTGTTTTGGGCTTCAACTGATTGTCTTTTTTCATTACTCGAGTAAGCTAATCCACCAGCAATAACTGCAGTAGAAATAATCGAGATCAAACCAAGGATAAACCTCAAGTCATCAGCATGGCGCATTGGATCCATGAGGTGCATCGTTAACATCATTACATAAGAACCGAAGGCGAATACAATCCCTGCAAGGATAATGGTCTTTTGAAAGTTTTTGTTTTCGTACAGGCTAATCTTCAGATAATGAATAAATAACAATGAAGAGAATACAAATACAGGAGCAGATCCAACTAACATAATCTTAAGTAAGTTGATTTCATTGATTCCGCCTAATGCAAGTGTAAGTGAGTTAGCTGTGAGTAAACCAGCAAGAGTTACACCCATCATTCTGTTCATTCTTTTGTTATCAGCCAACTGAATTAAGATGATCAACATCAATGGAGCTTGAATAACAGAAGAAAAAGTGTTCATAGCTGAAGCCATATCCGATGGGAAGGCTGCAAAGCGCTGAACAAGTAAAGTTGCAATTACTGGGAGTAAATACACAACTGCAAGAATAATGAAGTTGGTTTTACTGATTGAGTTTTCGTTTGAATTTTGGTTCATGGATATTGGATTTAAAAACGGGTTACAATTAAAACGACACATTAGACCCCATATTATAATTCACCCTGAAATATGCTGAAATTGAGGGAAAGTGCTTTTGTAGTTACGTAATTCTACGATATGAGCATGTAAAAGCCCCATAATTTACTAAACTGTAAAGCTGAAATCTGAATTCCTCTAACGCTTATGCTGTATATTGTTAATTGTTTATTGTTAATAAGAAATATAATCATTTAGGTACATGTTTACTTTCCAAAACCCCGAGTGGATCAATAAATTTAATTTTCCTTACCAGCGTTTTGAGGATATACCGCAGCACATTTTTGATGATATCAACTACTGCCTTGGTCAGCGTATTTCTAATAAACCTTTAGTGACTATTCTTATTTCTGCTTGGAATGAGGAAATCAACATATTAAGATCAGTTGCTTCCTTGTCAAGACAGGATACTAGCTTACCTTATGAGATAATTGTAGTAAATAACAACTCGAAAGATAAAACTCAACAAACTATAGACAAATTAAATATCCGTTCTTTTTTTGAAGAGATGCAGGGATGTGGTCCTGCTCGTCAAACAGGACAGGAGAATGCATTAGGGAAATACATCTTACTAGCGGATGCAGATTCCTTTTACCCACCTAAATGGATAGATGAAATGATAAAAGAATTATCTAAGCCCAATGTTGTTGTAGTTTATGGACGTTATGCTTTTATCAGCGAAAAAGGATTCCCTCGTTGGCAGTTAGTCATTCTTGAAACATTAAAGAATATAATTGTTGAAATTAGACATGCTAAGAGACCATTTTTAAATACATATGGGCTAAGTATGGGGTATGTAAAAGAACTCGGACTAAAAGTTGGGTTCATAAAAAGTAGATTTTGGGGGGATGATGGGGCACTTACTTATGATCTGATGAAATATGGAGAAGTAAGACAGGTTAAATCTAAAAAAGCAACTATTTGGACATACCCGAGAACCTTACAGCGTGATGGAACATTCTTGCAAGCATTTACAAAACGTATCGTAAAAGATATTCGTCGCTTTGGTGATTTCTTTCATTCCAATATGAAATCCCATGCACCAAGAAATTGAATTTATTTGCTTTTTCATTTTCGAATTTAGGGCGGTTTAAAAATTTTAATTCCATTTATTCGTTAATATGACTTCGTTTAAGTTATTCAGAATGTCTTAATTTCATTTCATAAACTAAATAATATGTCGTTACAGAATACTTTCATCCATCACGTATACTTCTGGCTCAAGAATCCAGATAGCAAGGAAGATTTGCAAAAGTTGATAGCAGGTCTAGAAGCGCTAAGTGCTGTTCCTGAAATAAAATTATTTCATATTGGTACACCGGCGGCTACGGATAGAGAAGTAATTGATAATACCTATGCTGTATCTTGGTTGAATATTTTTGAGACTGCTAAAGACCAGGATATTTACCAAACACATCCCCTGCATTTGAAATTCATTGAGGAATGCTCTCATCTTTGGAGCAAGGTGAAAGTTTATGACTCCATTCAGCATCAATAGTAGTATTAATAAATCGCTATGTTTCAAAAGGGAAGGTCGGCAGCATTAGGTTTCATCTTTGTTACAGTATTAATTGATGTCATAGGTTTTGGGATAATTATACCCGTACTTCCTAAATTAATTCAAGATTTAACAGGAGGTGATATGAGTGAGGCATCTCGTTATGGGGGATGGCTGATGTTTACATATGCCTTCATGCAGTTTTTATTTGCACCTATTTTGGGTAACCTGAGTGATCGTTATGGTAGAAGAAAAATCATATTGATATCCCTACTTGGATTTGGTTTAGATTATTTGTTATTGGCTTGGGCACCAAGCATCACTTGGTTGTTTATTGCACGAGTTTTATCTGGGATAACCGGCGCCAGTATCACCACAGCATCTGCTTATATAGCTGATATCAGTACACCAGAGAAGCGAGCACAGAATTTTGGGATGATTGGGGCAGCATTCGGATTAGGATTTATTATTGGACCGTTTATTGGTGGAGTTCTTGGTCAGTATGGCGATCGGATACCATTTTTATTTGCAGCAGGACTAACCCTTGTAAACTGGTTATATGGTGTTTTTATTTTACCCGAATCATTGCCTGCAGAAAAAAGAAGAAAATTTGAGTGGAGTAAAGCCAATCCAGTCGGTTCGTTATTGCATTTGAAAAAATATCCAGCAGTAGCGGGACTCATCATATCACTTACACTTATCTATATTGGTGCACATGCTGTACAAAGTACTTGGAGTTACTATACGATGGAAAAATTCAAGTGGGATTCTGCCATGGTGGGATATTCATTGGCTTTTGTGGGTTTGATGATTGCCATTGTACAAGGCGGATTGATTCGTGTGGCAATTCCTAAACTCGGGCAATCAAGAGCATTGTTCACAGGTTTGGTGATGTATACGATTGGAATGGTTTGTTTTGCTTTTGCAGGATCGACTGCATTTATGTTTGCTTCTTGTTTTGTGTATTGTTTGGGAGGAATAGCAGGTCCAGCACTACAAGGCATCATTTCTACACATGTTCCTTCAAATGAACAAGGAGAATTACAGGGGGCATTAACTAGTCTAATGAGTGCAACTTCCATCATTGGCCCTCCACTCATGACCAATTTATTTTCATTTTTCAGCAAGAGCGAAAGTGGTTTATATTTCCCAGGTGCGCCATTTATTGCAGGAGCAATATTCTTTTTAATTAGTAGTATTATCACATATAATAGTCTCCAACAAGACAAAAAGGCAGCTTCTTTTTAGGGAAAGCACTGTTAAATTCTGTATTTCAGCACTTTTAAAGGCAAAATACTTGGCTTTATCAGAATTAAAGGGCTACCTTTGACCTGTTAATTTGAGTTAAGTACAGTAACGAGTAACTGAAAGTATTTTCTGCTAAGCACAATCTGCTAATAGTAAGTCTTCTTTACGCCTGTGTTTGCCTCATGAATTTTTAAATAAACACGTATTTGAAATGAACATTTATGTTTCAAATTTAAGCTTCAACGTACAAGATGAAGACTTAAAAGAATTCTTTGCTGAGTATGGCGAAGTAACATCAGCAAAGGTTATCACAGACAAATTCACTGGCCGTAGCCGTGGTTTCGGTTTCGTTGAAATGTCTGACGATGCAGCCGCACAGAAAGCAATCCAAGAATTGGATGGCGCAACTGTAGAAGGCCGCGCTATCAAAGTAAGCGAGGCTAAACCTCGTGAAGCACGCCCTAGCAATGGTGGCGGTGGTGGCGGTGGTCGTCGCAACTTCGGTGGCGGTGGCGGTGGAAACCGCTGGTAATTGCATCAATTACCGTATTGAAAAGGGACTTCGGTCCCTTTTTTTATTGCCCCTGATGGATCAATTCGCATTTTATTGGCAGCATTCAACTGCTAAATGCTTCCTGCTATTCTTATCTTTGCAAAAAGGAAAATCATGAGTCTTGTTACTGAATTCAATGAATACCGCGAACGCATGAATGATGTGATTTTGGGAAATGGTAATTTGGTGATGAAGCGTTTGTGGAATTTAGATACCAATACCTATCAGGAGGGCGCTCTTGATGTGAAAACAAAGGAAATGTTAGGATTAGTAGCGAGTATGGTATTGCGTTGTGATGATTGTATCAAATACCATTTGGGGAAATGTCATGACTTGGGACTAACCACAGATCAAGTATATGAAGTATTCTCTGTAGCGAACATTGTAGGGGGTACTATTGTAATACCTCATACCAGAAGAGCTGCTGAATATTGGGAAGCTTTATTGGCTGAAAAACAAAAAGATTAATTCTATAGCTTTATTATATAAATAGTTCATATGAGTGAAACCATCCAAACAACAGAACCTGCGCTCACAACGAAGGATTTTCAAACCGATCAGGAAGTAAGATGGTGTCCAGGTTGCGGTGACTACTCTATTTTAGCCCAAGTGCAGAAGGTAATGCCAACATTGGGTATACCCAGGGAGGATATTGTAATTGTTTCTGGAATTGGTTGCTCTAGCAGGTTTCCATATTATATGGAAACTTATGGTATGCATTCTATTCATGGCAGGGCGACTGCCATTGCGAGTGGATTAAAAGCAACGCGTCCAGAATTAAGTGTATGGATTGTCACTGGTGATGGTGATTCTTTGAGTATTGGTGGTAACCATACTATTCATTTATTGAGAAGGAATTTTGATGTAAATGTGATGTTGTTCAATAACCAAATCTATGGTTTAACAAAGGGTCAATATTCACCTACTTCAGAAGAACATAAAGTGACTAAGTCGACCCCTTTTGGAAGCTTGGATCATCCTTTCAATCCTTTGGCATTGGCCATGGGTGCTGATGCTACATTCATTGCAAGAAGTATGGATAGAGATCCAAAACATTTGCAAGAAATGTTGTTAAGAAGCAATGCGCACAAAGGAGCATCCTTTTTAGAAATCTACCAGAATTGCAACATCTTCAATGATGGCGCTTTCGAAATTTTTACTGAGAAAGGATCTAAGCCAATGGAAACATTATTCTTAGAACAGGGAAAGCCTCTGGTGTTTGGTGCAAACAAAGAGAAGGGAATTAAACTTGATGGATTCAAGCCTGTAGTGGTTGACTTAAACGAGGGGCATACTGCTGAAGAATGTTGGATTCATGATGAAAAAGATTTTTACAAAGCCCAGATACTTGTCCGCATGTTCGATGATCCAAGAATCGAAGGACATTTACCTCGTCCATTTGGTGTATTCTATCAAACGGAGAGAGCTTGTTATGAAGACCAGCTTCGTTTACAAATTGAAGACGTGATTGCAGCAAAAGGTAAAGGCGATCTCAACAAATTGTTGAGAGGTAATGAAACCTGGACCATCCAATAGTTATGCTACTAACTATCCATCCACAAGACCCGCAAGATCGACTGATCAAAAAAGCGGCAGAAGTGTTGCGTAGTGGTGGAGTGATTATCTATCCAACAGATACTGTTTATGGTTTTGGTTGTGATATCTTTCAGCCGAAGGCAATAGAAAGAATCTGCAGAATCAAAGGCATTGATCCTGCAAAGGCCAACTTATCTTTCGTTTGTGGAGACTTATCAGATTTAAGTAAGTATGCTAAGTCCATTTCAACACCACAATATCGCTTTATCAAAAATTTAATTCCTGGTCCCTTTACCTTTATTCTACCTGCCAGTAAAGAAGTGCCAAAAATTTTAAAGAGCAAGAAAGATACTATTGGCTTGCGTGTACCTGATCATCGCATCACACATGCTATTGCTGCAGAATTAGGTCATCCAATTTTAAGTTCATCTTTACCTGGTGAAATGGTAGAAGAGTATACCGACCCTGAGTACATTCATGAGAAATTTGAAAAACTAGTCGACTTGGTAATTGATGGAGGTATTGGTGGAATGGAATATTCTACGATAGTTGATATGACAGAAGAAGAACCTGTAGTTACAAGGCAAGGCTCAGGAATTATTGCATAAGAAATTATCAACTTAAGGGAAGAGTAAATTTCCTTCTTTAGATTTGACTTTAAAACTCATTCTGTGTAATGGAGTTCTTCCAAATTTTTCAATAGCCATTCGGTGATCACTTGTGGGGTAGCCTTTATTTTTTTCCCAATTGTACTCAGGAAAATTTTCGTGTTGTGCTAACATAAAATCATCCCTGTAAGTTTTAGCCAAGATGCTGGCAGCTGCAATAGAGCTATATTTCCCATCACCTTTAACAATCGTGGCATGGGGGATTCTTCTATAGTGCTTGAATCGATTACCATCGATAATGATGAAAGCAGGTTTCTTTTTGAGTTGATCTAGTGCCAGATGCATGGCTTTTATGGAGGCATTAAGAATATTGATTTTGTCAATTTCTTCGGGAGCAATTTTCGCTACTGCCCAATAAAGGGCTTCTTTTTGAATTGACTCACGAAGTTTGTATCGCAGGGATTCAGTTATCTTTTTGGAATCATTAAGCAGTGGATTGCTGTAATCAGGGGGTAAAATAACGGCGGCGGCAAAAACCGGACCAGCTAGGCATCCTCTGCCTGCTTCATCGCACCCAGCTTCTGGCATCAATTCCTGAAAAAATGGTTTGAGCATCAGCTGCAAAGTAGCAAGAAAAATTCATCAAAAATATGGTCACTCGATTAAGCGCAATACCTTTGCAGCATGAATCAAAATGCTAGTGTAACGAAGTCGAAGACAGTCGCCATTTGGTTATTGGTAGGAGTAGGCATGATCATCATACAAGTATTGCTTGGCGGTATCACCAGGCTAACAGGTTCTGGATTATCCATAACTGAATGGAAACCAATTCTGGGTGCTTTACCTCCCTTGAATGAAGCAGATTGGTTGAAAGCATTTGAACAGTACAAACAAATCGGGCAATACAAGCATTTGAATTTTGAATTCACTTTATCTGATTTCAAATTCATTTATTTCTGGGAGTGGTTTCATCGTGAATGGGCAAGATTGATTGGTGTAGTTTTCTTTATCCCATTTGTCTGGTTCATTGTCAAGAAAAAAATTGAAAAGTGGATGATCAACCCCATGATCATTTTATTCTTATTAGGGTTGTTGCAAGCATTACTCGGATGGATAATGGTAGCAAGTGGATTGAACGAAGAAGACCTTTATGTTGATCATATTCGTTTGGCAATTCATTTTATTGCAGCTTTAGGGTTGTTGTGTTACACACTTTGGTTTGCGTTGGTTTTGTTGGTGCCAAATGAAGAGCGTGTTGTATCCTTGCCATTAAAAAAGCAAACCAACTTGTTGTTGGTCTTATTGGTGGTGCAATTGATTTTTGGTGCCTTCATGGCAGGTTTGAAAGCAGCTAATTTTGCAACGACCTGGCCATTGATCAATGGAGAATTTATTCCTTCTTCTTTGGCGAATGATAGTATATCAACTTTTACGCATGATCCCTTAGCCGTTCATTTTGTTCATCGTAATCTTGCCTATTTGTTGGCAATCATGATTATTTTATGGTATCGCAAGGCAAAGCAAGTTGAAGCAGGGGTATATTTTATTCGCTGGAGAAGTGTTCCGCTTTTGTTAGTCTTGCTGCAAGTGCTATTGGGAATCCTTACGGTATTATATGCAAACAACAGCACCGCACTGCTTTGGTTGGGAGTAGCCCACCAATTTACAGGCATGATGCTGTTGTTGTCTTTTATTATGGTCGCTTATCTTATAAAAAAGAAATAAGCTTATTTCTTTAAGCGCTTGAAGACATAACGGGTGATGAAAATACCTACACCATCATCTTTGCCTGCATCACTCTCAACTGCGCTGTTCACAAAAGCAAGTTCCCATCCCTCTTCAGACATAGCGTTTAGTTTAGAGGTAACTACTGCATCATTGGCAACGATGTTCTGAAAACGAATACCACCAATGTTATAAAAGTTCAAGAGCTTGGTTTCATCAAATCCTTTTACACGAATATCTCCACGGTCTGATGCATTTCTAGAATTGTCTTCTTCACTCCTTGTAGTGGTAAATTCTTTGTAGTCTCTTGTTTCGTTAGAAGAAGTCATTCTTGATCTACCTAATCCACTTGGTACAATAGACTCAACAGTGGTAACAATTCTAAATTCATATTTCTGTGCGAAACTGCTTGATGCACCCATAAGGCAGAGCATCAAGAAAATAAAATTCTTTTTCATAATTGTAGTTTTAGTCTTACTAAGTTAATCATGAATTTTATTTAAATTGGTTTTTTAATCGACTAAAATCAATAGTTTAAGGTAGTAGAGTTATTTGGCGTTGAAATTGATATCATAGCCTAGTAATGGTTTCAATTGAGAAGTGGTGATGCGTTGCACTTCTTCAGATGCATCATTTTTGAAGAGTAAGGCATGCATGATGAGTTTGGTCCGGGTGTTATAGACTATTTTCCAAACATAATCTGGCACTGCTACACCTTTGCCTATTTTATTTTTACCATAGATAGCGCCTGCATAAATTTTTAAAATGTCTTTCTGGCTTTCTTTCCTTATAGTAGTTTCCCAACTTTTCCAAGATCCTCTGTTGAGTTTCGGATGTTGGGGTATGCAATTGTAAAAAGAGAAGGTACATTTTTCTTTATCGCAATCAAATGCAAAATCTTCAGCATTTACAAGATGTCCTTTATCATAACCACTCTTAACATAATCACTACTCGATGCTGTCCGGAATTCTTTTTTAAAATTCATTCGTTCTCTTGAGCAATCACCACCCCCCTTGTATAGGTAGTAAACAACATAGAGAGGGGCTTTTAATTGGTATGAAAAGTAAGAAGTATAGACATCTTTTTTTACTACAGTATCGATGCGTTGTGCGTAAAGAGAGGTGCTTAAAAAAAATACCAAGAACCAGCAGGTAAATATTTTACTGCAAATACTTATGATTATTGATAGGTGTTTATTCTTGTTTACCATTTGATTAAGGCGCTGCCCCAAGTAAAGCCAGATCCAAATGCAGCAAGACAAACCAAGTCGCCTTCCTTGATCAGACCTTTTTCCCATGCTTCGCAAAGTGCGATGGGAATTGAGGCTGCAGTTGTATTACCGTAGTATTGAATATTGTTATAGACTTGGTCATCTCTTAGTTTGAGGGTTTGTTGTACAAACTGTGCGATGCGCAAGTTGGCTTGATGTGGAATCAATAGATTGATGTCTGATGGTTTTAAATTATTTTTTCCTAAGGCTTCCATGATCACTTCCGGAAATTTAACCACTGCTTTTTTGAAAACTGCTGGTCCATCCATATAAGGAAAGATTTGACCTTCATCAATCATCTTGTGACTGAAAAACATTTGTGCGATTTCAGCATCATCGAAACTGGCATATTTTTCTTCTTTCCAATGATTCGCATGTGTACCTGGGTTGTACATCGCTAAGATTTCTGCACTTTCACCATCGCTATGTAAGTGTGTACTTAGCACACCTTGATCAGCTTTTTCGGTCGGCTGTAAAACTACTGCACCGGCGCCATCACCAAATATGACACTTACATTTCTACCACGGGTGGTGAAATCCAATCCGAAAGAATGTTTTTCACTTCCAATGACCAAAATATTCTTGTACATACCTGAGCGTATGAATTGATCACCTACGCTTAAAGCATAAACAAAGCCGCTGCATTGGTTACGGATGTCAAGTGCTCCGATTTCTTTCATTTTCATTGCTCTTTGCACCAGTACACCACATCCAGGGAAATAATAATCCGGGCTCAAAGTAGCAAAGATGATGAAGTCGATATCTTGTGGCGTTATCCCAGCACGTTCGATAGCAATTTTAGCAGCTTCAACACCCATTGTGGTAGTCGTTTCTTCTGTTCTATGCGCATATCTTCTTTCTTGGATACCCGTCCTTTCTTGGATCCATTCGTCGCTGGTCTCCATGTATTTTAGTAAATCGTTGTTTGTTACAACGTTAGTAGGCAGGTATTTACCGATTCCGGCAATTTTTGACTGGGGCATAGCAGCAATTTTAGTTGAAAAACGACGCTTGTTGGCGTTGAAAATCTACGCAAACATAAAAAATCTTGTTCGTCCACCCATTTTTAGCATCATGAACGGCTTGGTTTTGCCTAACCCTTAACAGAAAAGGGAGTACACAACCTTAATTTAACTTGCCCACCCGCCGAAAAAGGGGTAACTTTGCGGCCTCTAAACAAGATTATGAATATTAGGAACATAGCCATCATTGCGCACGTTGACCATGGAAAGACAACCTTGGTAGATAGAATTTTACATACCGCAAAGGTTTTCCGTGACAACCAGGAAACTGGCGATTTGATTATGGATAGTAACGATTTGGAAAGAGAAAGAGGTATTACTATTTTTAGTAAGAACGCTTCCGTTACTTATAAAGATGTGAAAATCAACGTAATAGATACTCCAGGCCACGCAGATTTTGGTGGCGAGGTGGAGCGGGTATTAAAAATGGCGGATGGTGTAATCTTGTTGGTAGATGCTTTTGAGGGTCCGATGCCACAAACGCGTTTTGTGTTGCAGAAGGCACTACAATTGAACCTGCATCCAATTGTAGTTATTAATAAAGTAGATAAGCCAAATTGCCGCCCTGATGAAGTTCATGACGCAGTTTTCGAATTATTCTTCAATTTGGATGCAACAGAAGAGCAATTGAACTTCCCAACATATTATGGTTCTGGTAAAAATGGATGGTTCAATGATAGCCTAACGCCGACTGAAGACATCATCCCATTGATGGATGGTATTATTAAGCATGTTCCAGAACCAAAGACAGAAGATGGAACTTTGCAAATGCAGATTACTTCGCTTGATTATTCTTCATTCTTGGGTCGTATTGCTATTGGTAAAGTAGCAAGAAATACCATCAGAGAAAATCAACCTATCACTTTGATGCAGACTGATGGAACCATCAAGAGACAGCGTGTAAAAGAGTTGTATGTATTTGAGGGAATGGGAAAGCGTAAAGTTTCTGAAGTGCAGGCAGGTGATTTGTGTGCTGTAGTAGGCATAGAAGATTTTAACATTGGTGATACGATAGCAGATTTTGAAAATCCAGAAGCATTGCCTGTTATTCATGTGGATGAGCCGACCATGAGTATGTTGTTCAGCATCAACAACTCTCCATTCTTTGGTAGAGATGGTAAGTTTGTTACCAGTCGTCATTTGCGTGATCGTTTGATGAAGGAGACTGAAAAGAATTTGGCTTTGCGTGTTAAAGAGACTGATTCAGCTGATAGCTTCCTTGTATATGGTCGTGGTATCCTACACCTTGGTGTATTGATTGAGACCATGAGAAGAGAGGGATACGAATTAACTATCGGTCAGCCTCAGGTATTGGTGAAAGAAATTGATGGTAAGAAATGTGAACCTTACGAGGTACTGGTAATCGACGTACCTGAAGAATATGCTTCTAAAGCAATCGATTTGGTGAGCAGAAGAAAAGGTGAAATGACTGTGATGGAAACCAAGGGCGATATGCAACACATCGAATTTGAAATTCCGAGCCGTGGCTTGATTGGTCTTCGTACAAATATGCTTACTAATACAGCTGGTGAAGCAGTAATGGCTCACCGTTTCAGTGAATACAAACCTTGGAAAGGTCCAATCCCTGGAAGAAACAATGGTGTATTGTTGGCGAAAGAAGGCGGATCAACTACTGCTTATTCATTGGATAAATTACAAGACCGTGGATTTTTCTTTGTCGATCCAGGCGAAGAGGTGTACAAGGGAATGGTGATAGGCGAAAACAATAAGCCAGGAGATTTGGTGGTAAATCCAAACGAAGGTAAAAAACTCACCAACATGCGTGCGAGTGGTACCGATGGTGCTGCTAGTATTGCTCCAAAGCGTTTGATGACCTTGGAAGAGTGTATGGAGTACATTCAGCATGATGAGTGTATTGAAGTAACACCTAACTTCATCAGAATGCGTAAGTTGATCTTGGACGAAACAGAAAGAAATCGCTTGGCCAAACAAATGAAGTCAGAAGCTGTTTAGTATAATATGCGAAGGATTATCTACATCCTCATTTTCTTGTTTTCATTCACTTTTACCCAGGAGGTAGAGGCGCAATGTTCAATTTGCACTAAAACCGCACAACAACTGGGGCATAAACCAGCAAAGGGTTTAAACAGTGGTATTATTTATCTCATGATAGCACCTCTGGCCATCATTGGATTTGTAAGCTACAAGTGGATTAAAGGAGGTGGGGCTGAACCTAATGCATAATTGATTATTCATCAACATCGTTTCATGAAAACGCTCGCTCATTTTTTTGTTGTCTTGTTTGCAGTCGTTTTTTTCGCTGCATGTACAGTCAACAATGTTACAGAAGACAACAAGCTTGGTCAATTTTTTGAAGCCAATAAAGTCACTGGTACTTTCGGGATGTTCGATAACAGTCGAGGTGATTTTACAATTTATGATCTGGCAAGATTCAGAAAACCAGTTTCTCCAGCACAAACATTTCATATTTTTTCTTCACTGGTTGCTTTGCATACGGGTAAGTTGACAGATGATAGTTCAACAGTTGTAGGGTTAGATAGTGCATCAACTGTGTTGAGTTTGAGTATGGCTTTTAAGAATAACGCTGAAGCACATTTCAAATCTATTGCTAACCTGATTGGTAAAGACACATTGAAATATTGGATGGACAGTGTGAAGTATGGTAATAAAAAAATTGGTAATGATGTCGCTGCCTTTTGGATGAATGATTCATTGAAGATCTCTCCAGATGAGCAGTTGGGCATGATCAAACGATTATATTTCAAACAACATCCTTTCAGGGCAAGTGTACAAGAGCAAGTGAAGAAAATGATGGTTGTGGTCAACAATGCACAATACCAATTGGCCTATCAGCAGGGTAATGTTGTTAAAGGTGATAAACAAGAAGCATGGATTGTGGGCTGGATTGAAGAAAACCGACATGTATATCCATTTGTACTTAGTTTCGATGCTGCATTTGATGCCGATACAGATGCCATAGGTAAAAAGCTTTCAGAAGATATTTTAAGAGATCTCGGCTTTTTTAAGGGTATCATGTAACTTAGTAAAACATGCAACTTTATACTCCTTCTCTGAACAGTTACAAAAGACTTAAAACCTTGGAAGTGAAAATAGGTGATTTGCTTTTGGGCAACAATCATCCTATTCGCATTCAAACAATGACGACAACCGATACGATGAATACCATTGCTACGGTTGAACAATCAATTCGTTGTATTGAGGCTGGCGCAGAATTGGTGCGTATTACAGCTCCTTCTAAGAATGAAGCATTGAATTTACAGGAGATCAAAAATGAATTGCGCAAACGAGGGTATAATACACCATTGGTTGCGGATATACATTTCACACCCAATGCAGCAGAAATTGCTGCAAGAATCATTGAGAAGGTGCGTGTGAATCCAGGGAACTATGCTGACAAGAAAAAGTTTGATTTCATTGAATATACTGATGCTGCTTACAATGAAGAGATAGAGCGCATTCGTGAACGCTTTACTCCGTTAGTGAAAATTTGTAAGGAGCATGGTACAGCCATGCGTATTGGTACCAACCATGGTTCACTTAGCGATAGAATCATGAGCAGGTATGGTGATAGTGCTATTGGTATGGTGGAAAGTGCAATGGAATTTTTGCGTATTGCACGTGACGAATCTTATCACAATATTGTGCTCAGTATGAAATCTAGCAATCCACAAGTGATGGTGCAAGCCTATCGTTTGTTGGTACAGACCATGACCACTGAGTTTGGTATTTGTTACCCATTGCATTTGGGTGTTACTGAGGCGGGTGATGGTGAAGATGGAAGAATAAAATCTGCGATTGGTATTGGTACTTTGTTAGAAGATGGGATTGGGGATACTATTCGTGTTTCCCTGACTGAAGATCCTGAATTTGAAATTCCTGTTTGTAAGGATATCGTGAGTCGTTATAATAATCACTCTACTTCAGCTTCTTTACCAGAGGTTGAAAAGTTACCTTACTCACCATTTGAATATGCGCGCAGAAAATCTATTGCAGTAGAAAATATTGGAGGAAAGCAGGTGCCAGTAGTTGTGGCCGATTTAAGCAGTCGCGATACAATTGTACCATCAGATTTACAAAGCATAGGGTATACCTATGATGAGCCAACAGATAAATGGTCGATTGGAGATGCAGCAGCAGATTATGTATATACAGGAAGCACGCCAATTACATTTGCGCTTCCTGGTACATTAAAAAATATTGTACATGCTGCTGCTTGGCAACCAAATAGTGAATCTGTATTTCCAATTTTTGAATTAACCGATTTTATTGGTGCGAGCGTGAAAAGTGATCGCATCAATTTTGTGATGGTGGATGCTTATAGTGAGCAACGCCAATCCTTATCACTTGATTTGGTGCAGCAAGCTGCTAGCGACAAGACAGTCGTTTTTTGTGTAAGCAGTGAGAATAGCAATGCTATGCAGAGTGTAAGAAGGTTATTGGTTTCATTTGCTGATTTGGGAATTACACAACCAGTTATACTTGTAACGGATAGCAGTATGCAGACGCCTGATGAGCATTTGATTCATTTCGCAACTGAGACAGGTGCTTTGTTGCTTGATGGCATGGGAGATGGAATTGCTTTAGGTTATCGCGGGGAAGTGAAATTAGAAAACCCGCAGGTGAAAGGACGCACTTATCTTCCTGTAAAAGATATTTATCAGTTTACTAATAATACAGCATTTAGTATTCTCCAAGCAACAAGAACACGTATTTCTAAAACGGAATACATCAGTTGTCCGAGTTGTGGAAGAACATTATTTGATCTGCAAGAGACAACTGCAAAAATTCGTGCAGTGACCAATCACTTGAAAGGTGTAAAGATTGCCATCATGGGATGCATTGTAAATGGTCCAGGTGAAATGGCGGATGCCGACTTTGGTTATGTAGGAAGCGGTCCGGGTAAAATTACTTTATACCGCAGCAAAGAAGTAGTAAAGAAGAACGTTGACAGTGAAGTCGCCGTTGATGAACTCATCAACTTGCTCAAAGATAGTGGTGCTTGGATCGAGCCAGCTTAGGATCTATATTTCTGCGTAATACTATTTATGTTATCCATCATCATCGTCAATTATCGTTCCTGGAAAAGATTATCAGCTTGTCTAAAGAGCATTGCTCAGCAGGGTTATGATGATGTTGAAACTATTGTAGTCGATAATTTTTCCAATGATGGCGAAGGCGAATCTTTTGCTGCGCAGTTTCCTCAAGTAAAGTTCATTATGCAAAATATCAATGGTGGATTTGCACAAGCTTGTAATAAAGGTGCGGAGTATGCAAGTGGTGATTGGTTCTTGTTTTTAAATCCAGATACAGTGCTTGACAAACAAGTGTTGAGCCCTTTACTTGAAAAAGCCAATCAAGAACCAGATTGGAACCAATTCAACGATGCTGGTAAGGATACCCATCCGCATGGTGTCTTTTTAAAATGGTGGAATGTTTGGCCTCCTTTCAGGTCATTAGAGAGATTGTTCAAGGGCGCTCATCATACAAAACATTATTTCAGTACAGCATCAGTTAGTTATCCCGATTGGATTTCAGGTGCGTTTGTGTTGATCAGGAAAAACGATTTTAATGAATTGGGTGGATGGGATGAAAGATTTTGGATGTATTATGAGGATATGGATTTATCGAAGCGTGCATCAGATAAAGGTTGGAAAAGGGTTTTGTACAACGAGCTCACTTGTATTCATTCACATGGAGGTTCATCGAGAATCAACCATGAAATTAAGGCACTAACAAAATCTACAGTAATAAAATCGGCTTATCTGTACATCAATAAATACATTACTGGTTTAGCCAGATGGATAGCAGTGGCGACCTTG